>CBCTZR010000021.1:0-31629 GCA_965151435.1 uncultured Merdibacter sp.
TTTGTCGTGTCAAAAAAGTCCTTCTTCTTCCAGCAGCCTGTTGTTTTCTTCATTTAATGTAACACTTATTTCCACAAAAGGAAACAGAAATCGCTACGATCACTTGTTTCTGTAAGAGTAATTTCCACTTTAGATAGTGAGAAGTAGATTTTAGTCTTTCACTTATTTCCTCTTTCCTTTTTGTTGCTTTTAGTCTTACACTTTTCTTGTCTGACTGCTGCCGGAAAGGCTGGTATTCTTTATGAAAAGCTGCATGCTTTCGGAATCAGGACGATCCCAAGGGATCAGGTGATCCTGAAACCATATCTGCTGAAAAAATAAGTTCGTGAAAACAAAATAAAAAAAACAACAGGCAGCTGTCGGACCCCATATCTAACAAGTGGAAATTAGTCCTACACTTTTCAAAAATTCGACTAAGGTCCACTTTTTCACCATGCTTGAAAATGCTTCTTTATCAAGATGCTCCTGTTGTTTCTATGCTTATTGTAACACTAAATTCCACTTAAGATATACAAAAAAGCAACAATCCTCTTGTTTTGTAAGAGTAATTGCCACTTTTCTTTTTTGGCCTTTTAAAGTGGAAATAAACTTTTCACTTCAGCATTTTTTAATAAAGCATTTTTTAATAAAAACATCTTTTTTCTTCCATAACAAAACAGGCGATGGTAATGATAAGACGATATCGATCAGATAAGAAGAAATCGTCACCGTGATCAGCGAGTACACGATACGTGAAAAAGGAATATAGCTAAGCGACAAGAACAGCACCGTAAGATCGGTAAATAGATAACAACGCGAAATACGCCAATGCGTCATTTTGGAAATGACGAGAGCCAGCGCATCATCACCGCCACCAGACCCTCCTTGTCGAAGAATCAATCCAATACCAATTCCCACGAACATGCCGCCGACGATTGCCGCAAGAAACATGTGATCACTGAGATCCGGAAGCATAAAAGGAAAACATTCCCAAACCTTATAAAATAGAGAAACGCTGATCGTAGACAAGATTGAGATCTGAATAAAACGGATCCCCAAATATCGATAAGCCATCAAATAACACAAAGCATCCAATACCGGTGTGATATAAGCTGGCGATGCGCCAAGCCAGTGCTCCACCAGCAGCATTGCGCCGAGGATACCTCCTTCTGTGATCCCTGTTCGCTGATGAATATTGTGGATACCAAAAGAACAAATCGCCGCACCTAATATAATAAAAAATAATTTGGCCCAGGTTGATGAACGAGTCCACTTTTTACCAAAAGCAGAAATCTCCCCTCTTCGCATGATATGACCTCCTCATCCCTTATACTATAACGGATGTCCTGGCCCCCTTGTCAAGAAGATTGCAAAAAAACGGGAATCCTCCCGTTTTCCTATTTATCCTTTAATCACCTGTAAAGTCTTAACGATCTGATCACCCATTTCGCTACAAGACAATTTGATCTTGCCCTCTTCCATGATATCCGCACAGCGATACCCTTCGCTCAATACTCGTTCCACTGCCTCTTCGATCAGCTTTTGTTCCTCATCGAGATCAAAAGCGTACTTCAACATCAGTCCAGCGGACAAGATCATACCGATTGGATTTGCGATATTTTTCCCGGCGATATCCGGAGCAGAACCATGGATCGGCTCATACATGCCGCGTTTGCTCTCTCCTAACGATGCGCTTGGAATCAATCCGATGCTGCCAGTGATCATGCTTGCTTCATCACTTAAAATGTCACCAAACATATTTTCTGTCACCACAACATCAAACTGTGATGGATTCTTGACGATCTGCATTGCCGCATTATCCACCAGCATATCCTCGCATGTCACGTCCGGATATTCTTTGGCTACTTCATGGACAATTTTTCGCCATAAACGGCTCGTATCCAACACATTTGCTTTGTCGACAGAAATCACGCGGCCATTACGCTTTCGTGCCGTCTGAAATGCGGTATGCGCAATACGACGGATCTCATGCTCATAATAGCACATATTATCACTTGCATAGAGTTCGCCATTAACCGTCTCCGTTTTCTTCTCACCGAAGTAAACGCCGCCGATCAACTCGCGAACAACCATAAAATCAATCCCATGATCGACAATTTCCTCTTTTAACGGTGATGCGTGCTTTAATTGCGCAAAGATCTTTGCCGGACGCAAGTTCGCATATAATCCTAACTCCTTGCGAATTGACAATAATGCTTTTTCTGGACGAATCGAAGGATCCACGTGATCCCATTTAGGTCCTCCAACTGCAGCCAATAGCACTGAGTCGCTCTCTAAGCAGGCATCCAAACTTTCTTTTGGCAGCGATGTCTGAAAGCGATCGATCGCACAACCACCCGCGCAGACTGGTACATACGTAAAATGATGTCCATACTGCTCTTCGATGCATTTGAGCACCTTGATGGCTTCAGCCATAATTTCTGGTCCGATACCATCTCCCTCAATATATGCAATGCGTTTCTCCATTTTAATACTCCCCCTTACGGATTGCATTCATCAATCCGTTGTTTTTCATGATCTTTTGAATGAATGGCGGAAAAGGAGCTGCTTGGTAAGTTTCCTTTTTCGTCCGATTATATATGATCCCCTGATCAAAATCGATCTCGATTTCATCCCCTGCTTCGATTGCATTACTCGCCGCTTCACATTCCAAGATCGGTAAACCGATATTAATGGCATTGCGATAGAAAATACGGGCAAATGATTTTGCGATCACACAACTGATCCCACTTTCCTTGATGGCAATCGGCGCATGTTCTCGTGAAGAACCACAGCCGAAATTCCATCCTGCGACCATAATATCACCTGTTTTTACCTTATGGACAAAATCAGCATCGATATCGCACATGCAATGGCTCGCTAATTCTTTTGGATCGCTCGTATTTAAATAACGTGCAGGTATGATGACATCGGTATCTACATTGTCTGGATAAATATGTGTCTGTCCTTTTGCTTTCATGCAATCTCTCCTTCCTTTGCGGCAGCGATCACACCAGCGATCGCACTCGCTGCGGCAGTCGCTGGACTAGCCAAATACACTTCGGAATCCACATGTCCCATGCGGCCGACAAAATTTCGATTCGTCGTTGCCACACAGCGTTCTCCCTGTGCCAGGATTCCCATATAACCACCCAGACAAGGGCCACAGGTCGGTGTTGAAACAACGCAGCCAGCATCGATGAAAATTTCCATATACCCACGTTTGATGCATTCTTTATAAATAGATTGTGTTGCAGGGATAACGATACAGCGAACCCCCTTAGCCACGTGTTTTCCCTTCAAAATCTTTGCCGCCGTCTCCATATCGGAAATACGGCCGTTCGTACAAGAACCGATGACAACTTGATCAATTGTGATCGGTTCACTGATCTCATCCACCGTCTTCGTATTTTCCGGCAAATGTGGGAAAGCTACGGTCGGTTTGATTGTGCTCAGATCAATTTCATAAGTTTTTACATACTCTGCATCATCATCCGCATGATATTCCTTGAATGGATGTTGAACTCTTTCGCTCACATAAGCTCTTGTCACATCATCAACTTCAAAGATTCCGTTCTTTGCACCTGCTTCGATTGCCATATTACAGATTGTCAAACGATCATCCATCGTCAGATTGGCAACGCCCTCTCCAACAAATTCCATGGACTGATACAATGCGCCATCAACACCGATCTTTCCGATGATATGCAAGATCACATCTTTCCCGCTCACATTGGGTGCCATTTTCCCCTTTAACACAAAACGTATTGCTTCAGGCACTTTAAACCAGCACTTCCCAATGGCCATTCCAGCTGCCATGTCCGTACTGCCGACACCGGTAGAAAATGCACCTAATGCACCATACGTGCATGTATGGGAATCTGCTCCGATAATACATTCACCTGGAGCGACAATTCCTTTTTCCGGTAACAACGCGTGTTCAATTCCCATTTCCCCTACATCATAGAAATGCGTGATATTCTTAGCATAAGCAAACGTTCGGCATTCTTTGCACTGCTGAGCAGCCTTGATATCTTTATTCGGGGCAAAGTGATCCATGACCATCGCAATGCGCCCAGGATCAAATACATTCTCGAATCCATTTTTTTCAAATTCTTTGATTGCGACAGGGGATGTGATATCATTTCCCAATACCATATCCAGTTGTGCTTCGATTAACTGTCCTGCCACTACGTGATCTAACCCCGCATGTGCGGCTAAGATCTTCTGTGTCATCGTCATTCCCATCGTATTATTCCATTCCTTCCTCTTCTTTTGCACGACGCTGTATCAACGCGCGGTTCAGCGCAGAGAACAATGCCATGACGCTTGATGTAATGATATCTTCATGAATACCGACACCCCATTGATCCAGTCCGCGGCAGTCTTTGATTTTCACATAAGATACCGCTTTTGAAGTAGATCCCTTTGTCAGTGCATGTTCTTTATAATCCATGATGTCAAACTTTACATTGGTATTGTTACGCAATGCGTTACTAAGCGCATCCAAACGTCCATTACCGCTTCCTACGATATTCTTACGCTCGCCATCCGTAATGACGCGCAGTGTACAGATAAACTGATTTCCTTCTCTGGCAAAATGAAAGTCTTCCATCTCATAAGGCGCATTGACATTGCGATATTCTTTTTCAAATAGATCTTTCACTTCATTTGGAAGCAATTCTTTATGCTGTTCATCACTGATATCTTTCATGAAGTAACCAATTTCTTCTCGCATATCTATCGGTAATTCATACCCATAGTATTCTTCCATCATATAAGCCACGCCGCCTTTGCCGGACTGCGAATTAATACGGATGACATCCGTTTCATACATGCGGCCAACATCTCTTGGATCAATTGGTAAATAGGGAACCGTCCATTGTTCCTCTCTTCCTTCACGATAATGCATGCCCTTGGCGATCGCGTCTTGATGTGAACCGCTAAATGCTGCAAACACAAGCTGACCAGCATATGGCTGACGATAACCTACTTTCATGCGTGTCACCTGTTCATAGACATCCACGATATGCGGCATATTGCTGAAGTCCAGTTTTGGATCCACACCCATCGAATACATATTCATCGCTAATGTGATGATATCGACATTCCCTGTTCGCTCTCCATTGCCAAACAGTGTCCCTTCGATACGATCTGCTCCAGCCAACACACCCATTTCGCTGTCAGCGACACCACATCCTCGATCGTTATGCGGATGCAGAGATATCACAACGTTTTCACGATAATTCATATGCTTGCACATATATTCGATCTGACTTGCATACACATGCGGCATGCTCATTTCAACAGTCACTGGTAAATTGATGATGACTTTGCGATCCGCTGTCGGTTTCCATACATCCAATACGGCATTGCATACATCCAGCGCATATTCAACTTCTGTACCGGTAAAGCTTTCCGGTGAATATTCAAAGCGATACCCTCCGCCATCTTTTTCGCTCAATTCCTGTAACAATTTAGCGCCATCTACCGCAATCTGTTTGATCTCTTCTTTTGATTTACGGAACACCTGTTCTCTTTGTGCTTTCGATGTAGAGTTATAAAGGTGTACGACAACGTTTTCACGTTTTGCCCCCTTGACCGCTTCAAAAGTTCGTTTGATGATATGTTCGCGCGCCTGCGTCAGCACTTGGATCGTCACATCATCTGGAATCAGATTTTCCTCGATCAGCGTGCGTACAAACTCAAATTCCGTCTGAGAAGCAGCTGGAAAACCAATTTCAATTTCTTTAAAACCAACTTCCACCAACAATTTAAAGAATTCCAGTTTTTCCTCTAAGCTCATCGGTATGATCAACGATTGATTTCCATCTCGAAGATCCACGCTGCACCAAATCGGCGCTTCCTCGATATACTCTTTCTTCGTCCACTCCATGCAAGGTTCAGGTGGCATAAAATACTGACGTCGATACTTTTCAAATCCTTTCATACAATGTTGTCCTCCTTTTTCGGATTCGATAGCTATAAACAAAAAGACTTTCATCTTCCTATGAAGACGAAAGTCTATTCTTTCGCGGTACCACTTCATTTGGTGAAGAATCTTCACCCGCTCATCTCATATCACTATCGAATATGCTCTCTTTGATAACGGTCGAGAATCCCGATGACCCTTACTAGCAATCTGCGTTCAAGCCACAGCTCACGGGTGAGTAGGAACAATTATCCGCACCATCTTGCACCAACCGATGGCTCTCTACAGCTGGATTCCTTATTCCGGATCCCGTTCATCGCTTTTTATCGTTGTCTAAAGGATAACGCTTCCATTGAAAATTGTCAACGCTTTTCGATTAATTTTCAGAATATTTTACTGAAAGTACTTTCAATACTTTATTTGTGTTTTGATCAGTCATCTTTTAAAATCTCATCCAAGATCTCACAAGCGCCAGCACAATAACCCGGACAATTCTTCGTAAGTCCTTCATTCATGATTTTCTGTGCATGCTCTGGATTGGAGAAGGAATAGCCACCCAGTAATTCACGACATACGATCGTACCATAACGCTCTTTGAATTTTGCTTCAAATGCATTTAATTTTTCAACCATTTTTGCATTGTTAAGCTTAGCTCCTTCAGCTGTATGATAGCCATATTTCGCACTGATTGCCATGACCGCACCACTGACTGCACCACATACTTCGCCATGGAAACAACCGCCGCCTAAACCGCCGCTCACCTGTAACATCAGATCTTTATCCAATCCCAGTTTCTCTGCGCCATAACCGATGACACATTGTGAACAATGAAATCCCTGTCCTAAAAATTCAGCCGCTTTTTCTACTGTCATCTTTTCAACTTCTGCCATAAGATAATCCTCTCTTTCCCATTTTAGTTAAAATTATATTTTGTAACGATCGGTTCTCTGCCTTCACTCTTATCTCGATAATATTCATACAGAGAGATGCCTAAGAAAGATCCGCTGATGTTGATTACGTTATCATAGCCGTTTCCACGCAATGCGCACAATGCATAATAGCTGCGCTGCGACGAACGGCAATGCAAATAAACCGGTCGATCCTTTGGAATTTCTTCCATTCGTTCATGAAGGACGGATAACGGTAAATTGTGGGCACCACGCAAATGTCCAGCCGCAAATTCACCTTCTTCACGTACGTCAACGATATATGCACCTGCTTCCACAAGTGAACGGACTTCCTCCACATGCACTTGGCGATATTCTCCATACAGGATATTCAAACCTACCAACGCAGCCATATTCACTACATCTTTGGCCGTAGAGAATACTGGTGCATAACATAGTTCCAGTTCTTTGAGATCTTCTAATGTCGCATGCATCGTGATCATTGCCGCAATGACATTTATCCGTTTATCCACTTCACCTTTGCCGATGGCCTGTGCCCCTAGGATCTTACCAGTAGGGACCTCAAACACCAGCTTAAATGCCATATAATGCGTATTTGGCATCAAAGATACTTTATCGTTTGGAAACAGCAATACGCTGTCACAAGAATAGCCCGCTTTCTGCGCTGCTTTAACGCTTAAACCTGTACAAGCTGCATTTTGTTGGAATAGACGAATACAGCTAGAAGCAATAAAGCCATGCTCGTTATGAAAACGTCCATAGATATGATCCGCTGCGGCCCTTGCCTGTCGCTGCGCTGGCCCTGCCAACGCCAAACGAGAAGGCTGATGAGTCAAAGCATGATAGCCTTCAATCGCATCGCCGACTGCATAGATATCCGGATCACTGGTCTGATAATTATGATTGACCCAAATACCTCTCGTTTCCCCAATGCGCAGCCCGGCATCCATTGCCAATCGCGTACTCGGTGCAACACCGATTGCCATGACGACAACATCTGCCGCCAAATTTTTTTCTTCACCATTTTTTTGAACGTGGATCACACCCGTTTCGATCGCTGTCAATTGCGTATCTAAATGAAGTTCAATGCCATGATCATCCAGCTCTTTATGTAAGATCTGTACCATATCTTCATCAAATGGCTGCATGACTTGATTTGTTCCTTCCACCAGAACCACTTGCTTGCCTATCATCGCAATATTTTCCGCTGCCTCTAAACCGATAAAGCCACCGCCAATCACCGCGATACGTTTAGCATCCTGTCGATCGATCGCCGCTTTCAGCTTTTCAATATCTGTCACATTGCGTATGACGTAGACATGTGGCAGATCGATACCACGAATGCTCTTTGGCAAGATCGGATCTGCCCCTGGCGCTAAAATCAGCTTGTCATAACTCTCTTCATAGCTCGTATTTGTGCTGTGATCCAGGACGACAACTTTTTTCTCATCACGGTGTATCGCAATCACTTCGCTGTTGACGCGCACATCGATCGCATGTTGTTTTTTGAACTTTGCCGGTGTCATCAACACCAATGAATTGCTATCCTCTATTGTTTCGCTCAAATGATACGGCAGACTGCAGTTAGAAAACGATACATGCTTTCCTTTCTCAAATATGATGATTTCCGCTTTGGCATCCAAACGCCTCGCTCTTGCTGCTGCACTTGCTCCGCCGGCAACTCCGCCGACAACTACAATCTTCATCTTCTCAACCTCCATTCGTTTGATGGACGCAAAGCATCCATCTCTAAAGCACAGAGCTTTCTTTACTATCATTATACTACTACTGAACTTCGTTGGGGTGTTGAGTTTTAAACTTTGTTATACAATGTGATAAAAATGTAACTTGTTCTTAATGCATCTTCATACTATAATCACATCAAACACAATAAATCTGCAGGAGGGAACAATATGAAGGAAAACTACGTTATCGTCAGCGACAATATGGGAGATCTTCCTCAATCTTATTATATCGAGCATCAAATCCCCATCATGTATCTCAACTATACGATCGATGGAGAAACATATGGGGAACAGAATATGCAAAAAGAGGAAGATTTTTATAAATGCATGCGAAAAGGAGCCATGCCAACCACCTCTCAAATTACTCCACTCTATGCAAAAGAGCACTTTTTAACCTATTTAAAACAAGGAAAGGCGGTTTTGTGTTTATCTTTTTCTTCCGGTTTAAGCGGTACGTATAACAGCTGTGCTTTGGCTGCTCAAGAATTACGTGAAGAAGGATATCACATTGAAGTGATTGACACGCTCTGTGCTTCATTAGGGCAAGGATTGCTGTTATACAAAGCAGTAGAGCTAAAAGAAAAAGGAGCTAGTTTCGAAGAAGTCTATGACTGGGTCTTAGAAAATCGTCTGCATATCTGTCATGTCGTATTAGCAGATGATTTATTTCATCTGATGAGAGGAGGCAGAATCTCGCGTTCCACTGCCGTCGTTGGCAGTATGCTTTCCATCAAACCATTGATTCAGATGAATGACGAAGGAAAACTCATTTCAACAGGCAAAAGTCATGGCCGAAAAAAAGGCCTTCATGCATTAGTGGATCTGATGGATGCACAGATGGGAAGCAGAAGAGCTGAAAACGACATCTTTATGATCTGTCATGCCGATTGTGAAGAAGACGCACAGCAATTGGCAAACCTAGTAGAAGAGCGCTTTGGTATCCACGATCATTTGATCCATTATATTGGCCCAGTGATCGGCTCACATACCGGACCAGATACTTTAGCATTATTTTTCCTGGGAGATCAACGTATGAAAAAATAATTACCTGAACCGCTGTCATCAGCGGTTTTTTACTGTTCCCTGTCTCTTTTCAAGTATATAAAAAAAGCGTATAATGAGGTCCATACAAGAAAGGGGATAGAAACATGCAAGAACGATCGACCAAAGGATTGATGAGCGAAGGAAATATATGGAAACAGCTTTTGTTTTTCTCCATACCGTTAGTTTTGGGAAATATCTTTCAACAGCTTTATAATGCAGTGGATTCGATCATCGTCGGTAATTTTGTCGGACGGCAAGCATTGGCTGCCGTCACATCCAGTTCACCAGTCATCAATATGCTGATCAGCTTTTTCATGGGCTTATCCATTGGTGCAGGTGTTGTCATCTCTCGTTATTTCGGAGCAAATGATCGTGAAGGCGTATCAAGATCAATTCATACGTCTATGGCATTGATCCTCTTAGCTGGAATCGTCATGACATTCGTCGGCATCTTTTTAACCCCTTATATTCTTCAATGGGTAGGCGTTCCCATGGATGTCATGGAGGATTCCATCATCTATCTCAAAATCTATTTCTACGGAATCGTTGGTGTTATGGTCTACAATATGGGCAGTGGCGTACTACGCGCGCTTGGCGACTCAAAAACACCTTTGTACTTTCTCATCTTTTCTTCTTTAGTTAACATTTTGTTAGATTATGTCTTTGTCGTCTATCTGCATATGGCCATATCCGGTGTCGCATGGGCAACGCTGATTTCACAATTTCTGAGCGCCTTTCTCGTCTGTTTACTGATGATGAAAGGAAATGAACATTATCAGCTCAAGCTGAACCGATTAAAGATTCAACCATCCATCCTCTCAGAAGTGATCCGTGTTGGTCTGCCTAGCGGTGTACAAAATGCAATCGTCTCATTTTCCAACGTCATCGTACAAAGCAATATCAATGCATTTGGATCTGTAGCGATGGCCGGTTGTGGTGCCTATACAAAGATTGACGGTTTTGCGATCTTACCTGTTATGAGCTATTCCATGGCAATTACGACATTTACCGGGCAAAACATCGGTGCAGGTCGTTTTAACCGCGTACGGCAAGGAACGAAGGTCTGTCTCATCCTCTCTTTGATCACGACCTTTTTCATCAGTTTATTATTATTCCTGTTTGGTGATTTCGCCTTAAGCATTTTCAGCAACGACCCTGACGTTATCGAATACGGTCATATCATGTTGCGTCTGGTTGTTCCCGGTTATTTCCTATTGGCGATCTCTCACGCCATCAGCGGTGTATTACGCGGAGCTAACAAAGCAGCTTCCGCCATGCTCATCGTCATCTCTTGTTGGTGTGGTCTGCGAATGGCTTGGATCTTGATCTCGGTTCCAATTTTCCATAGCATTCAAGTCGTATTGCTTGGATGGCCGATCAGCTGGCTCGTATCTACACTTATCTTTATTTTTTATTATCGCCATGGGCACTGGTTACCAAAGGAAGCAACCGGCGCTCCAAACTAACCGTTCTTCATATTTTGATTGAAGCAAGTGAACATTTTCAAGTTCACTTTTTATTTACACTATTTCAAAATTAAAGAGGACTGATGCCTGTACGAACACAGCAATCAATCCTCTTCTTCGTTCTTCTATTTTGCATTTGCTTACAGCTAAAAGAGGTTAATGCCCCTTCAGATCTTCTTTCGTCGTAATTTTTTTATTATCGTAACTTCCTTTTACACAGCGAACCGGCATATCACATGTCAATTCTACCACCTGTGCATCATCCGTTGCGACGATTCCTAAATCATTTGCCCGCTTATAACAAGAGATGATCAAACGAGTATCAAATGCCTGCGGTGTCTGCGCCATCCACAACGTACTTCTCTGCAATGTCTCTTTTACCACACCTTTTTCCACCACTTTGATCGTATCTTTTGCTGGAACCATCAAAAGACAGGCAGGATGTTCTTGCAAAGTATCCAGTAAGGCATCCAAATTCTTTTTCGAAAGCCAAGGACGTGCACCGTCATGAATCAGTACGTTTTCTTCATGAACAGCTTTCAATCCATTATAGACCGATTGCTGTCTTGTCTCCCCGCCTAATACGACAACGACTTTTCCGCTGACATATTGAGAAGAAATCCGAACAATATCATTTGCGCTGCAGACAAGTACGATCTGCTTACAGCGATCATCTTCCTTGAACAGATGCAAAGCTTCATCTAATACACTTTTCCCATTTTCAAGTTCATAAAATACTTTATTATACCCTAGTTTCATCCGTTGTCCGCTACCTGCCGCCAATACCAAAGCCGAATACTCCATATCATACACTCTCCCTTTTTCATAGTGTATCACACTATTCGATTTTTGCGTGAAAATCTTACAAATACTCACAAAAAGGCTTTAACTGCTAAGTAAGAGCACTTACTCTCTCCTGTATAAAAAAGATGAAAGGATCTACCTTTCATCTTTTACTTCACCTGAATCGGATGAATATTCCAGATTTCCTTTGCATATTGACTGATCGTTCGATCACTTGAGAAGAATCCGGATTCCGCAATGTTGACCAAGCACATTCTTGCCCAACCTGCTTTATCCTGATATCTCGCTTCTACACGAGCCTGTGCATCTTTATAAGCATTAAAATCTGCTAATACGAAGAACTCGTCATTTTTGAACATCAATTCATTGTAAATACCACGGAAATCATTTGGATTATTTGAGAACGTTCCATCTGTCAATGTATCGACTACACGTTTGATCTCATAGTGATTATTGTAATAATCCCATACGTTATATGCATTCTCATGTTTTAAATGATCGACATCTTCAACACGTAAGCCAAAGATTTCTGCATTGTCAAATCCTACTCGATCAACGATTTCTACGTTCGCACCATCCATCGTACCTAGCGTCAAGGCACCATTCATCATGTATTTCATGTTACCCGTTCCGCTCGCTTCTTTACCAGCAGTAGAGATCTGTTCTGATACATCTGCCGCATTCATCAAAATCTCAGCGATGCTGACGTTGTAATTTGGAATAAAGACAACTTTCATATATGGAGCAATTTCCGGATCATTGTTTATTTTATCTGCTACACAGTGAATCAGTTTGATAACTTCCTTTGCAAACGTGTAGCTTGCTGCTGCCTTAGCAGAGAAGATAAACGTACGCGGATAAATACGGAAGTTCGCATCTTCCTTCATTCGTAGATACAGATAGATGATATGCAATACATTAAGCAGTTGGCGCTTATACGCATGTAGGCGTTTAGCTTGTGCATCAAAGATCGAATTAACATCAATTTCAATGCCCAGTGTCTTCTGAATGTAATCCGCTAAGATCTGTTTGCGCTGTAATTTTACTTCCATGAAACGCTGCTGTAATTGCGGATCATCTACATATTTCATCAAAGTTTCCAATTTCTGCGGTTCTTTCACAAACGCATCACCAATCGTATCCTTAAGCAGTGCAGTCAACTGTGGATTTGAGTACAACAACCAACGACGATGCGTAATACCGTTTGTCTTATTGTTGAAATAGTCAGGATACAACGTATAGAAGTCTTTTAAGACATCTTTTTTCAATATTTCTGTGTGCAGCGTCGCTACACCGTTGACGCTATGAGATCCGACGATTGCCAGATGCGCCATATAAACCTGACCATCGCGAATGATTGCCACATTGTTCATGATGTCAGCATGTCCGCTATGCATCACATCAAAACGGAACCGCCGATCAATTTCTTCAATGATCATGTAAACACGCGGCAACAGATCTTTTACATACTGTACCGGCCATTTTTCCAACGCTTCTGCCATAACGGTATGGTTCGTATACGCAATCGTATGTTTTACGATATGCCAAGCCTGATCCCAGTCATATCCATAATCATCCAACAAGACGCGCATCAGTTCCGGAACACACAATACCGGGTGTGTATCGTTTAATTGAATCGCAATTTTCTCATGCAAATTATCCAAATTTGGATAATTGCGCAGATGACGGCGAATGATTTGGTTGATACCTGCGCTGACAAAGAAGTATTCTTGTTTCAAGCGCAGCAATTTTCCATGTTCCGTTGAATCGTCCGGATAAACGTTTTGCGTAATTTCATCGACTTCCGCAACATATTTGCTCAATTTATCCGATGTCTCAAAATCCGGTGCGATTTCTGCATTCCACAACCGCAATGTATTTGTCACCCGTGTATCATATCCGACAACAGGCACATCATATGGTACTGCACGAACAACAAAGTTTGGAATATGGTTCACATGTGTTTTCCCATATTCGTCAAACCACATATCTACATGCCCGCCAAATTTGACGTCACAGGCATGCTTTGGTTTACGCACTTCCCATACGTTTCCATACTGCAACCAAACATCCGGCACTTCCACCTGTTCATTGTTTTCAATTTTCTGTTTGAAAAGACCAAATTGATAACGAATGCAGTTTCCATGTCCTGCAAGGTTCAAAGAGGCAAGAGAATCCAAGAAGCATGCAGCCAAACGTCCTAAACCACCGTTTCCTAAGCCAGCGTCCGCTTCCATCTCTTCCAGTTCATTAATATTGATGCCAAGATCGGATAATCCTTCCTTGACTATGTCGTAGATACCAAGATTCATGAGATTATTTGTAAGCAGTCGTCCAATCAAAAATTCCATGGAAAAATAATACATTTCTTTATCCTGATGTTTTTTGATTTCCTGCTTCGTATCCATCCAGTTGACACTGGCATAGTCACGAACCATCTCTCCCAACACCATGTATTTTTCCGTAATGTGCGCCTCTTCGATCGAACGACCATATCGTTCGATAATACGACGCTTAAACTCTTCCACGAATTCTTTTTTGTTTTTGAATTTATTGAATTTGCTATCCATCGTCAGGCTCCTTTCACCTTTGCTTAAGCCTTTATATTTTACCCTTATTTATGCGATTTTGCAAATTTATTAGCAGGTTTTAAGCAGATGTTATGCAAAGAATGCTTACCTCTCCCTCTCACTTGATAGTTTAACTACAGTTTAACAGTGTGTAAGCGGTTAAAAAGAGGGATGAAATTTCTCTAAGCCTGTAGGCGCTGAATCATTGCCCATAACGCTTTCGCAGAATTAAAATTTTCAGGAATGATCTCTGGAGCAGTGATCTGTACATCAAACGTATCGTTGATTTCCGCAACGATTTCTAAAATAGCAAACGAATCTAACAGACCATCATCGATCAACGTCGTGCAGTTTTCAAAATCCACATCTGGGCAAATTTCATTTAATAGTTCTAATAATGTATTCATGTTATCCTCCTATATATGTGTAATTTAATTGATTCGTTTCAAACCGATTGCGCATCAGCTGCAATCCCTTCAAGTGATCATAAAGATAAATCGTCGGCAAATCACGGCTGAGAAATAGGCTTGCACCCTCACTCATGGAATATGCACCAGTATTGTGAAATGCTAGGATATCACCTACGCTCGCTTGTAACAAAGGAAGCTGTTTCACCAAATGATCATTCACCGTGCAAAGTGAACCGCATATATGATATGGCTGTTTCTCTCCTTCTCTTCTTCCATCAAAAAGGTGGTCATAATAGGGTATCTTCATCGCCATTCGTTGTCCAAAGTAATTCATTTGATGCATTCCACCATCTACGATGCAATAATCGACTCCTGTATTTCGCTTTTGATCAACGACTTTTGTGTAATACGTTCCGCAAGGCGCGCTCAAAAAGCGGCCCAGTTCCAGTGTAATCTTACCTTTAAACTCCATTTCTTTTATTAGTTTGGCAAATCCGGTCAACAGTTCTATTTCATCATAAGCTTTTTCCTTCTGAAAATATTCCACATAGAAGCCAGGCCCAAATTCTAGTTGTTTTGCTTCAAAATCTGTCTCTCTCTTTAATGTAGACAACAGTTCGTCTACATAATGAAGTTCTTCTGCATACTGAGACAAACGTTTTCGCTGTGTTCCTGAAAAATGCTGAATTCCTATGATTTCCACATTGGGATAAGCTTTTCTTTCTGCGATGATCTTACGCAAAACGGGCTCATCTATGCCAAACTGATTCCCGCTGGTGATTCGCAATAGAACCCGTACACATGTTCCTCTTTCTTGTGCACAAGCATGCAGAAGCTGAAACTGTCGCATAGATTCTGCCGTATAAGTAATAGCATCTCCATAAGCATCCATCACATACATCATATCTTCTCTTGCTTTATATACGCCAGATAAAACCACTTTATCCATAGCAATACCTGCTCGCTCACAAATTTTTTGTTCGCCAGGGGAACAGACTTCATAACAATCGATAGCAGGTTCTATTGCAGAGATCACAAATGGATTTGCTTTCATGGCATAACATAATCTTATACGGTCACCCAACAGCTCTCTTACCATCTGAATGCGTTGTAACATCACATCCGTATCAAACACATACGCCGGCGTCACCACCTGTTTTTGAATTTCATCAAACGTAAACGTCATAGTCGATTCACCTCCCAATAATTTTTCAAAGCTGCTCGATCGATCTTACCATTTTTTGTCAACGGAAAACTATCTAGACTTAAAAAGACGTTGGGTATCATATACGTCGGCAGTTTTGCCTTTAAGCCAGAAACGATTTCCTTTTGTTCGCGTATTCCCTTAAAAAATGCTAAGATTTTCTCTTGTTCATATAAACAACAGCAGTGTTCCACTCCGTCCAAAGCAATCATTGCCCGTTCAATCTCACTCAATTCAATGCGATGTCCCATATGTTTAATTTGAAAATCCCGACGTCCACAAAAATACAATGTCCCATCTTCACCAAAATATCCTAAATCTCCTGTACGATAGATGATTTCTGGCCATTTTTTATTTAATGGATTTTGAACGAACGCCTTGGCTGTTTGTTGAGGATTTGCAAAATATCCTAAGGCGACCGCTGTTCCACTGACGCAGATCTCGCCTTTTTGATTTGGCTCATGAATCAAACGATCCTCTTCATCTAATAACAGGATCCGCTCATTACGGAAGGGTTTCCCGATTGGCAATATCTCTTTTTCATCATCTTCCTTCCCAACGATATGATAGGTGCAATTGCATGTGATCTCAGTGGGTCCATACAAATTGACATAGCGCACATCTGGCAATGCTTCCTGCCAGATTCGCAGTTGTTTCATCGGCATGATCTCTCCACTGAACATCACCTGTCTTAGTTTGCCCGGGATGCGATAATCAAATCCTTTTAAAGAAGATAGAATACACAAAGCGCTCACTGCCCAGATCAAAATCGTCACTTCGCGATCGCAGAGAAAGTCAAGCAGCTTAGTCGGCATCGAAAAGTACGCTTTTGGTATGATCTGCATCGTTGCCCCGCATCGGATCGTCGAATAGATATCTTTTACAGACACGTCAAAATCCCATGGAGCTTGATTACCGATCACATCTTCTGCAGCAAGTGCAAAGGTAGCAGTAAATTCATCGATAAAATCGATAACGCTACGATGACACACCAACACGCCTTTTGGAACACCCGTTGATCCAGAGGTAAAGTTACAATACAGCGGATCGATATCCAAATGCTGTTCACGGATTTTGCATAGTTTTTCATCCTCCTGGACACATTCGAGTTCTTCTATATGCAACAAATGCAATGGCAATTCCATACCAATCAAACGTTTTTCCGATCGATCATCGGTTACGATGCATGTTGCTTCCAGCGTATCCATGATCTGTCTGATGCGTACTTGTGGATGACGCAGATCCAGCATCACATAATAGCATCCGGCATAAACGATTCCAAACAACAAGCATATCGTATCCACCCCTTTGTCCATATAAACTGGGATCGGCGTTCGTGGTTCCACATAATTCATCAAACCACTGGCAATTTGTTTTGCACGCTGGATCAATTCTCGATAGGTGATCGACTCGTGAAGATCACTGAATGCAATCTTATTTGGATAAAGCGCAGCACTTCGTTCTAAATACTCTAATATGTTTCTCATCATATACCTCATTCACTGTCAATTATTGCATCAATATTCTTGAAACCTATTGTCTCATCTACGTTAGCTTCCCATTTATTTTTAAACCAATCATACATTTTTAAATAGCTCTCGTATTCACGATTCCACATTTCCTTTTGTTTTTTTGTATGTGTAGTAGCCTGTAAATGAAAATCCTTTTCTAGACATTGGCAAAGATATCTCGTTGTTTTTTCCTGGCCATACATATTTAAATGATCACGATCAAAATAGTCATGATTGACATCCAATTGCATTTTCGTTGTCTCCAAATCAAAATCATAAACTTTAAATTTTTTATTTCTTGCGATCGTTATTGCTTGATTTAGTAGTTCTCGTTCATGCAAATGTTTTTTGTCATAAAACTTAGGCATCGCCACAAATACAACCTTTTCAGTCAATTCTTGCTGTGTTAGATATTCCAATAGATTTTGAAATCTTTCTCCCGAAAGAGCATGCAATTCTCTTTTCTTTTTATAACCTTGAATACTCACTATATCTTTTCTATCTGGCTTTCTTGTGGAAGACTGCATTCCGTAAATTACTAAATGGTCTTTTGTAATTTCTGAACGTAAATCTAAATAAGATGTTTTCAGACAGGAACCGATGTTTTTCCAGTTCTCATGGTATTTTAGCAACGGATAGCGATAGTTCATTTGCTCTTTTTCAGGTATCAATTCATTTATAACTTCATCTTTATTCTCTGAGGAAGGCATATTATCAATCCAATACCTTGTCATTCCTTCTCTTGTTTCTGCTTTTTCATCATATAATACACTGTTCAAATCGATTAAGATTACTTTAGGTTCTTGCGTTCTCTGAACCTCTTCAACCATGGATTTAATGACCCCCATAGGAACGCCTGAGGTTGCTAAAGCATAACTTGTGATATTTCCCTCTTTCCAAGCCAAAGGCGCACTATAGCCATAATAGAAAAGAGAACTTCCAACGAGTACCACATCTAAACTATTCTGATCTAAACGATAAAAGTTTCTAACACGTAATTCATTTGATGATCCTTGTCTATTTAGAACATATGAACAAGTAACAAAAGAAAAAATCATCAATCCACAAAGAACACATAATTCAATAAGATTCCTATTCTTTTTCATAAATCACCTCTAAAATTGCATATATACAAATTGTGTAGGATTGAGGCCAGCCCCATACATACCAAATAAAATAAGAGCCATACTGGCAGCCGCATAAATTGTCCAACGCAATACAGCAATTCTTTGATCCAGCCAATCTCCAACAGATGTTTTCTCCTGAAATACATCTACGATAAACAAAACTATTAAGCTGATTGCTAGCAGAATCCAATTCCATTTATCTAAACCAAACGAAAGCAATTCCTTATACCATACCGTATCCACATTCAGTAAACTAGGAATCCGTAATATCATTTGAATACCATCATTTAAGGTGCTGCTTCGAAAAATAACGCAACCAATACAAGTGATTCCAAAAGTCCGCAGAATTTGAAAGAGTTGAAACGCTTTGTTTTCCACATTGATATGTAAACATTTGTTCAACCATTCATATACAGGTTTTAACATACCGCTGATTGCAATTACTAACCCATAGAATATTCCCCAAGCAATATAGTTCCAATTTGCTCCATGCCACAGACCAACCAAGAAAAATACAAGCAAATTTCCTAACGCAATCGGCAAACTGCGTCCTATATGTTTTCCATAATGAGCTTTCGCAAGTTTCCCCAGTTTTCGTACATTCTTGTTTAATGAAAATGGATAAAAAACATAATCTTTCATCCAAGCTCCCAATGATATATGCCATCTTCGCCAAAAATCAGGTATAGTTTTTGCAAAGTATGGGCGTCGAAAATTTTCAGCCATGGTAATTCCCATTGTTCTTGCACATCCGCGCGCAATGTCAATACATCCAGAAAAATCTGTATAATCTTGTATCGCATATAAGAAAATTCCGATTCCTACTCCAAACCCAGATATATTTAAATAGTTTGAAAAGACAAAATCTGCTACAATTGCAACACGATCTGCAATCACCATTTTTTTAAAATAGCCCCACAACATTAATTGTATCCCTCTGCGAATTTCAAAACTATTTATCCTTCTTTCTGCATATAACTGGGGTGCCAGATCATTATAACGACCAATAGGCCCTTCAATAATCTGCGGAAAAAAGGAAATAAATAATGCAAGTTTCCCCAGATTTCTTTGTGCAGTTGCCCTTCCCCAATAAACATCAATCAAGTAAGACATCGTTTGAAATGTATAGAATGAAATTCCTAAAGGCAAAATCAAATTTAGTGTCGGTATCTCACCATCAAAAGAGAAATGTTCAAATAATGAATTTAGATTTGCTGCAAAAAAATTAAAATACTTTAAAAATGCTAAAATTCCGAAATTCAAAACCAAGGTAAAAACCAACACTTGTTTTTTACGTTTTTTCATTTGCTCTTTAATTTTTTTCTCGGAATGTTCTGTCTGATTTTTTTGCAAAACATTCTTCTCTTCACTCTTTATCTTTTCAATCCATAATGCACCCAGCCAAGAAGTGATTGTAGTAATACAGATGGAAACAAAAAATTTTGCACTTGCGTAAAGATAGAAAAAATAACTAGCACACAGCAAAAAGCACCATTTATAACGTTTTGGAAATAATGCATAACCCAATAATACAACTACGAAAAAAACAGCAAATGTGAATGTGTTGAATGCCATGAGATCCCTCTTTTCATATAAACTAGACGTTTATTATCATCACTTTTCGTCTATCATTATAATGAAATATTTACCCTTATGCTGTAACACTATTGTTATCTTATTCGTACCATTTTGTCACATTTCTTAATCAAGTATTTACCCTTTCTCTATTCTATCCTTTTTACTTGAAATACAAAGGCTTCATTCGTTTTAAACACCCGTTTACACCAAATCAACAAAGACATTTTTAACCTTTCTATTTATCATAAAAACATCCTATCTATATAAAATGGCAGCTACTTGCCCACGCTCTACAAAACTCGTTCAACTTGCTAGTTCTAAATAGCTACAAATAACAGAAAATTGATCATAATTGTTAACTACATTTCTCATTCATTAAAAAAGGCGGTAATTCAAAATTACCACCAATTTAAAGATTCATAACTTTTTCAATGAACGTTATCGTTCGATCCAAATTTTTGCCATCTGAATAATCTAAATATGCATTTCTTAATTTTTCTTCATTTCCTTTTTCTCCGTTCCTAATCAGTTCCAGCAACTGTTCTTCATTCTTCGCCATACACTCTTCCATGAGTTGTTGATAAGGAAGGAAACATCCGCGATCTCCTAAATACTCTTCTAAATCCGGAACATAATAAAAAATCGGTTTATTTAATAAAGAAAAATCAAATACAACAGATGAAAAATCTGAAATAAGAACATCTGTAATACTAAATAGAGAATGCAAGTTTTCCCCATTCATATTATAGATTCGACGATCATCACTTAGGTTTTCTGTTTTTAGTAATGGATGCATCTTATATAAAAAGGCATAATCTTCCCCTAATTGTTTGATTAACCATCGAATATCCATATCGACTTTTTTCATTCCTTGTACGATATTCCCGCGAAACGTTGGTGCATATAGAATAATTTTTTTATCTTTTAACTCCGGATATCGTTGATACAGTTCCTGTCTTGCTTTCTTTAAAAACTGCTCATCACATAAGCAATCCAAACGCGGCATTCCCGTTACGATTACTTGATTCTCCTCAACGCCAAATGCTTCGCTGTATGGTTTTTTCCAATATTCTCCATTGCATAAAACATAATCATAATTTGCAATCGTATATTCTCTGGGGATAACATTGCCAAATTTCTTTATAGCACCCGCTGCATGCCATACTTGTAAAACCTTTACTCCTTCTCGTTTGAATTTACTGACAACATAATTATTGTCATTAATGATTACTAGTGCTGAGGTATTGATGATAAAAATCTGTTTGATCGTATTTATTAAGTACAGGAAATTCATCCACAAACTATTCTTCTCGAAACTTGTAAGAACGCTGACCAGACGATATTTTTTATGATCTAAGGCATTATAAATTAGTTTTAGATCACTTTCTAACTGTTTGCTCTCTAAAGAAACAAAAGCAATTTTATCTTTTTGTATTGGTCGAAGTTTTACAAAGATATTGCAAATGCTGAGCATAATGTTTAATATCAGCTTTTTCAATCCCATACATTTCACTCCTTAAACACGATATCAATCACCCGTGCTGAGGCCTTTCCATCTTCATGTTCGTTAAAATAAGCATTAAATGATTCTAACTTACCATAATCATAAACACCAGCCACAATATCTGTTAACATCGTATCTTCCTGTTCATATATCTTTCCTGGAAGATCTTTATTGATATCAATATAAAAACCTCGAAGTTCTTCACGATAGCTGTCAATATCATACATATAGAAATAAATTGGTCGTTTCAATATTGCATAATCAAAAAATACACTTGAATAATCGGTAATGAGTATGTCTGAAATTAAATACAAATCGCTGATCTCATCCGTCGGATCAATATTGAATAAAAAACCTTTCAACTCCTCACGATTTTCATATTGATTGATAATTAGATAATGTGGTTTAAAAAGAACAACATACTCTTCTCCAAGCACTTCTTTCCATTTACAAAAATCTGCTTTTAATTCAAAAGTATATCCAGCGGCAGTAAATGAATTATCTCTCCACGTAGGTGCATATAAGATTATTTTCTTTCCATCTAATATTTGATATTTATCACGGATCTTTTGTTTCATAACGTCAGTTGCATTAGTCAAAATATCATTCCTTGGATAACCGGTTTCAATCAATCGTTCTCTATTAATCCTAAAAGCACTTTGAAAAACTTCTGTGCAAAATGAATTTGGTGAAATCATGTAAGTATATTTACTTACATCATCATCATAAGTGGATTTCATTTCTTCAACAGATAAGCCAGAACGATAAAACTTGGTATCTGAAGAAACATTAATGTCATGCCCCAGTCTTTTTAACGGAGTTCCATGCCATGTCTGCAAATATATTTGATTTTCCTTTTTCCGCATAAATGGATATGTTTTACAGTTAAAAATCCAATATTTACTCTTAGCCAAATAATAGAAAAAAGAAAGACTAAGGTATTTAATGACCTTAGTTTTCTTTTCAACATCGCTATCTAATATATTTTCCTGATGGCGTAATGCCCATATAAATTTATAGTTTTTGAATTGATTATTCTTTCGCATAAATTCATAGATAGCTTTTGGATTATCTGCACAGTTACGACCATGGAAGGAGAGAAAAAGAACAGTATTTTCATCCACTTGAATAAAGTGATAAAAGATTCTATAAAAAATCTCAATTAATCTGTTTATAGAATTACGTAACATGTGAAGCATACTGCTCATCTCCTTGTTATACTAATAAATTTTCGAATTGTTGTACTGCTTTTTCATTATACTTTTGATAATCCACATGTAATGGTTTTACCAATCCGTTTTTCATCTTCTTCATGCCATCAATTATTCCTTCTGTGGAATTCTCAACCAAAAGGCCATTATATTCTTTTAAGAATCCTCTAGGTCCTAATATATCAGTAGACATTACTGGTAAACCTTGAATATCCGCTTCCATCAAGACCAAACCCAGTCCTTCATAAAAGGAAGAAAGCACAAAGTAATCACAGAGTTTTAACACAGATTGAGGATTTGACATCGATTTGATTATTATGACATCATCATTGCATGGAAGTGAAGAAGCATAGTCAAGCGTATGTTCATATTCAACACCATGTCCTCCAATAATGACTAATTTTACTTTATGGTCTTGTTCCCATATCGTATTAAATGCATCTAATAACCGCAGATGTCCTTTTTCTGGAGAAAACCTTCCGATCGTTATAAACGTTTTATATGTTTTATCATTCAATACTTCGTATAGTTCTTCTGCCGTGTAACGACAAACAGTAGTATCATCATATTTAATTGGCAAATTACCCATCTCTTGAATCTTCTGGTAGTCAATCGTATTATTTGCGAGTCGAATACGACTCTTGTCATGACAAAATTCCATCGTTGGATCCATCATATCTTCTGTTACTATAGCTACCTTGTCATAAGTATTGTAGGCATAAACCAACGTCTTTTTATGTTGGTTTTGTCTTGTTTCAATTTCTTTTACCATATTGTTGTGGACAAAGATGATACGGTTTGAATCAAAACGTCCAAATTCTAATATACGTTTATACTCATAACCATTAAACTGTATAACGTTTTTAAACGGCGCGTCATAATAATAACGCCGAATATCATATTTATACAATTTATCGAATTTTTTCTGCATCAGCTTAGATGGCATTAAATTGCAACGATAAAGAATCATCAATACTTTATCAAGTATCGTCGCATCCATTACCCCCATCATCGGAATATAGTTTACTCCGTCAGGCAATTTTAAGATTTCTTCTTTATTTCTTCTTACTTTATTAACAGTAAAGGTAATGAAGTAATTTCTTTTTTTCAAATCGATATTATTTAATAAACTTAATAAAGATGTGGTAATGCCATTTTTCGCCATATTTCCTGCATAAATCAGCACATTATCTTTACCATTTTTTGGAATCTCCAATATTTCTAATTCTTTACTACCAAATAAAAAGCTCTTTAAAATTTTTTTAGAAATATCATATTTATCTAAACTGCAATATTCTTCAATAAATGAAGAGTCATCGTAATTTTTCGGCGTACGTAATTCAGTAATTAAATCACGCACTGTTTCCACTTTTGGAAATGGAAGGCTATCTAATGAACAATAGACCCCACGATCCGCAAAATACTCATCAGCATCATACGTAAATAGTACGATTTTTCTTCGCGTATTGGCAAAATCATAGAAAACGCTCGAATAATCAGTAATCAATACATCCGCAACATTTAAGAATTCATAAGTCTCATATTGTTTTGGAAAAGGCAATATGTGCTTAAACACCGAGTAATCTATGCTATCATTTACAAAAGGATGTAAATTGACAAATAAGATTTCATCGTCAGCTAATCGTTTTTCGATTTCCAAAAGATAAAACATTGTATATATCGTTTGCATTTCTTTATTAACACAAGATACAGTACCTCTCCATGTAGGCATATAAGCGTAAACATGTTCAACTGACTCATTTATTAAGCCGGTTTCCTTGAGTTTGTTGAAAATGGTCTTTTTCGATTCATGATCGAAAAACACTGAATTTCTCGGATACCCTGCCATCAGACAGCGTGCATCCGTTAAATTTTCTAACATGTAATCTTCGATCATATGATTTCTCATGTATTGGTTCGGGTACAATAACAAATCTGAAAAGATAAAGTTTCGCTGAACATTCCCTAAATTATGGTACCCGCTGTTATCCTGTTTGCCAAGACATTTTAAGGGTGTTCCATGCCACGTATTTAAATACTTTTGCCCTTCTTTCTTAATAAAAAAAGGAAGAAAACTTGTATCGTTAATCAAATATTCTGCACTTGCGCATAATCGATAATACTTTCTCGATTCCAAACGAACCAAATGCACTCCATTTATTCTATGACCTTCTAACAAATCCCTGTAATCTTTCTTCTTTTCACGACTATAAACATAATATACTTCATACTGATCAAACTGTGAATCCTTACATAGTTCCTCTACCAGATAATGAATATTTCCATTAGGATTTTTTCCTCTTTGTTGTTCCAATAGGATAACGTTTTTACGAATTGGCAGTTTTTCATAATACTTGATATAGCGAGCTTTATGAAAATAATCCATTCTTTTTTTTGAAATTTTCTTTAATAATGTCGTAAATTTCATTTTTCTTCTCCTAGCCTAATTTTAATTCTTCCTTTATCTGCGAAGAACTAATTCCTTCTGTTCTTGGTAGATAAACAACCTCACAATATTCTTTCAGGAAATCGAATTTTCCTTTCCAGTCATCTCCCATTACAAAAACGTCTACATTATACTTTTTTACATCTTCAATTTTTTGTTCCCAAGATGTTTCAGGAATTACTTTATCTACATATTTAATTGCTTCGACGATGGCCATACGGTCTGTATCTTTTATCTTACACACTTTTCCTTTTCCAAGATTGAATTCATCGCTACTTACTGCAACAATCAAATAATCACCTAATTCTTTTGCTCTTTTTAAGATGTTTAAATGTCCGATATGGAATAAATCAAATGTGCCATAAGTAATTACCGTTTTCATTTTGTTCTCCTCATTTAAATATTTTTTTTAACAACGATTGCTTTTCAGTTTTTTTAATTAAACGTTTTTCAAATTTTTCATCACGAATCTGTTTCTTTTCCTTTTCACTTTTCGCATTATATTCATCTACATACTGTGAATAATGATCGCATACTTCGTCTATATCTCCAAATTCCACGAGTTCTCCACCTTCAATCCACATTCCGGTTTTGCAGAACTCTCGAACCTGGTTTAATGAATGTGAAATAAAGAAGATTGTTTTATTCTCAGAGTCTCTTAAATTCTTCATATAATTCATACATTTTTGTGCGAAACCTTTATCTCCTACTGACAAGGCTTCATCCACAATAATAATATCAGGATTTAATGCAAGTGAAATAGAAAAGCCCAAACGAGATTTCATACCGCTTGAATACTTCTTCACCGGTTGATATAAGAAATCTCCAAGTTCTGCGAAATCAATTACGCGATCTTTAATTTCTTGGATACGTTTTTTTGAAAAACCCATCAATGCACCTTTTACATTAATGTTTTCTTCCCCAGTTAATTGTTGATTTAAACCTGTGTTAATAGAAATCAAAGCTTGTTCACCATTAACGATCATTTCTCCGCCGTCATGATCAGAAATCCCTGATAAAATAAGAGATAATGTTGATTTACCTGAACCATTCGTTCCTAAGATTCCTACGACATCCCCTTTTTTAACTTTAAACGAGATATCTTTTAAAGCATAGAACTGCTCTTTTTTCTTTGTCTTATCTTTTGTTTTCAAAGTATATATTTTAGAGACATTATGCATTTCTACAGCATATTCACTTTTTTTTACAGACATGTTTTACACCTCATTAAATCATATCTACCATTTTCCGTTTGAAATGATACATTAAAGAAGATCCTACGAAGAACAAAATGATTACAACCACCCAAAAATACACGGTCAAGGCAGGATGTGCTAAAATACTTTTCTCAAAAAACATAGAATCGCGATAACCTGTAACAATATAATAAACTGGATTAAGTTTCATTAAAAATGACATGATCCGGATTCCTGAAAAAGAAGCTGGCCACAAAACCGGAGATAAATATAATAACATGCGCATCAAAGATGTAACTAATTTTTTTACATCTCGCCACATCATCGTCAATACTGATGTCACTAAAGATAATGCTTCCAAAAACATAAATGCACAAAATGCATAATACAATAACCCAAGCCAATAAACTGAAGGGTAATAGCCAAACAGCAATAGCATCACTACTGTAATTGCCATCATACATAGATGGTTAAAAAACTCTTTTACACATACTGTTGCAGGCAAAACACTGATTGGAAACTTCATTTTTGTAATGACGTTCTTTTTAGAAAATACCGCACTGCATCCGGATGTAATACATGGAGAAATATACCACCAAGCGGCAAAACCAACAATGACCCAAGGTAAATAAGGTACACCGTCATATCCTTTTCGCTGCATTCCGATGCCAAACACCAACCAATAGGTAATCACTTGGATGGCAGGAGAAGCAAAGTTCCAAAACAAACCAAATTTTGAATCACGCATATCTGCTAGCAACTCATATTTCGCAATGCAGAAAATACGGTACAAATTTGTCATATTTTCTTTTATTACATAAGCAACTGCTTTAAACATTGATCTCGAACTCCTTTATTTATCCGTTTTAATCCATGATATTTATTCAAAAGTCGACGTATATACGATATTGATATATCTCTATAATGATACAATAAAGCACTTTAAAATGCAATGAACCGATTTCAAACAAACTGTTGGTTTTCAAACAAACCTCATCTTTAAATAGAATGTTCATTCATGCACTAATAAAACAGATCTTTCTTCCTGTCTTCTTGCCTTAATCTACAGTATTATCCTTTTCTTAATCAAATTGCTTTGCACAATCCTTCAGCCATTCAATGATCGTTAGATGCTGTGGACATGCACGCTCACATTGACCACAAGCGATACAATCCGATGCCTTTCCGCCGCCTTCGATCGCTTGCATATAATTTTGTTTTCCTCTTTCCATCTGTCCCCAGATCAATTGCATATTCCGGGCTGCAAAAATCTCCGGAATTTTTATCTGCCTTGGACATCCTTCTGTACAATAATGACAAGAAGTACAAGCGATAGAGGACATCTGATTCACTTCTTCCTGCACTTTGGCGATTACAGCTCTCTCCGCCTCATCTAATGGATGAAACTCTTTCATATAAGAAAGATTATCTTTCATCTGTTCTAAATTAGACATTCCAGAAAGTACAGTCATCACACCATCTAAGCTTGCTGCATAGCGAATAGCCCAAGAAGCATACGAGGCCTTTTTATTGGCAACATCAAAAATCTCTTTCATCTTTTTTGGTGGATTTGCTAATAATCCCCCTTTGACCGGTTCCATGATGACAATCGATTTGTTATATTTTCTCGCAATCTCATACGTTTGTCTGGAAGCGACGCTTGGATTTTCCCAATCTGCATAATTTAGCTGTAACTGCACAAAGTCAACATCTGGATGTTTCTGCAAAAGCTCCTCTAATAATGCTGGTGTTCCATGAAAAGAAAAACCCCAGTGGCGAATCTTTCCCGTTTCTTTCAAATCACGAACATAGTCCCACAATTGAAATTCATCATAACGCTGTATATTTTCATTTCTTACCGCATGTAACAAATAGTAATCGATGAAATCCACATGCAATCGTTCTAAACTAGTATAGAATTGTTGTTTCGCACTTTGTTCATCTGGATTTCCCATCCAGGCATTCAGCTTTGTTGCTATGGTAAAGCTTTCTCTTGGGTAGCGTTCGACTAACGCTTTCCTAATGGCTTTTTCTGATTCTCCTTGATCATAGACAAATGCTGTATCAAAATAAGTCATGCCTGCTTGCATAAAAAGATCGACCATCTGTTCAGTCTGTTCGATATCAATCGTATGATCCTTCTTTTTCGGAAGACGCATCAAACCAAATCCCAGTTTGGGCATGTTCTCTCCAAAATAGCGTTCCATAATATCCTCCTTTTTATATTCGAGCGGATTTCTTACTTATATTATAACAATTCTACAAACAGTAATTGATTTTTTCATAAAAAAAGACACTTTTAATAAGTGCCCTTTACACATTAAATCGGAAATGCATGATATCCCCATCCTGCACTTCGTATTCTTTTCCTTCCAGACGAAGTTTCCCAGCTTCTTTTACTGCATGTTCACTGCCCAGTTCATCAATATCTTTAAATGCATAAGTTTCCGCACGAATAAACCCTTTTTGAAAATCCGTATGGATGACTCCTGCACATTCTGGAGCCTTCATCCCTTTCTTAAATGTCCAAGCCCGGCATTCATCTTCACCTGCCGTTAAGAATGTCCGCAAATTTAAGATATGATAAGCGCTTTTGATGATTTGATCCAAACCGCTCTCTGCAATGCCTAATTCAGCCAGAAACTCTGCTTTTTCCTCTTTATCCAATGAGCTGAGTTCTTCTTCAATCTTTGCGCAGATCGGTACGACCAGATTATTTTCTGCTTCCGCATGCGCTTTCACTTGTCGATAGTATGCATTTGCTTGTGGATCGATGATTTCATCATCGCTCATGTTTGCAACATAGATCATCGGCTTCAGCGTCAATAACGCAAAGGCTTTGACGATCATCAGTTCTTCTTTATCTAAATCTACACTGCGCGCTGCCTTTCCCGCAAGCAATGCTTCCTGTAATTTCTTTAAGACATTGACTTCTGCAACCGCATCTTTGTCTTTGTTGGTCTGTGCTTTACGCTCCACTTTGGCCAAACGATTCTCAACAGTCTGCAGATCCGCCATGATCAATTCCAGGTTGATGATTTCGATATCGCGAATCGGATCGACACTACCTTCCACATGGGTGATATTAGGGTCATCAAAGCAGCGTACAACATGACAGATCGCGTCTGTTAAACGGATATTGGAAAGAAATTGGTTTCCTAACCCTTCCCCTTTGCTAGCACCTTTTACCAATCCAGCGATATCTGTAAATTCAAACGTCGTATAAATTGTCTTTTTTGGATGAAACAATTCTGCCAGACGATCAACTCTTGCATCTGGAACTTCTACAACTCCAACATTGGGTTGAATGGTCGCAAATGGATAGTTTGCAGCCTCCACTTGACTTTTCGTTATCGCATTGAACAACGTCGACTTTCCAACGTTAGGAAGCCCGACGATTCCTGCTGTTAATGGCATACTCATCATTCCTCTCGCTCTTAATAGTTTACCTTTTTTAACCTCTGTTTTCAATAGCGCTGTTTGCTTTTATATACTGTTTAAGGCTTCTGTTCCACTTTCTGTGACTCTAGTCGTTTTAAGTGTTGGAATTCTCGCCAAACGAAGATGACTGATACGATGAAAGCAATCGAATCGGCAACTGGTCCTGCATATAAAATGCCTTGGATCCCAAAGCGCAACGGTAACAATAAAATCAATGGAATCAAGAAAAATACCTGACGCGTTAAAGATAACAACAATCCCCACAGGGCTTTCCCGATTGCTGTAAAGAAATTCGATGACAGTAATTGAACACCATTCACAATGACCATGAATAGAAAAGTACGCATAAAAGACACCGAGAATTCATAATAAAGCGCATCGCCGCTGCCAAAGATCGCTATGATCGGATATGTGCAGAACTGGAAGAGACAAAATCCAATCACAGAAACGACGAAGTTCCATTTGATCGCCATGATAAACGCTTCTCGTATCCGTTTATATTTTCCGGCTCCGTAATTATAACCGATGATCGGTTGAACGCCCTGTGAAATCCCTACGATGATCGATAGTAAGATCGCATTGGTCTTCATGACGATTCCACAAGCCGCAAGCGGAATATCTGATCCATAAATAGATAGAGAACCATAATAAGCCAATGAATTGTTTAAGACGATTTGTACAAACGTGATCGCCACCTGATTGATACAGCTGCTCGTTCCCATATACATCGTTTTTAGATTATCTTTCATATGTAGCTGAAAGCACGATTTTGTCAGACGAATGCTCTGGAAATAAAACAGATAACGGAATGCGATGAAAAATGATACGATCTGACCGATGATCGTCGCTAATGCGGCTCCAAAAACACCCCAGTGGAAGACAAAGATGAAGAGAGGATCTAAAATCGTATTCAAGATTGCCCCTACGACCATACAAAACATCGAATATTTAGGGCTTCCATCCGCACGTATCAGATTGCTAATGCCATTGGTCAAGATTAAAAAAGGCATACCGATCATTGTGATCCCAGCATATTCTCTCGCATAGGGAAGTACTTCGCTAGTTGCCCCAAAAATACGTAAAAGAGAAGTTAAAAAGCATTCTCCTATAATAAAGTAGACGATACCGGAAACTGTCATCATCATGATCGCATTTCCAACTAAAGTGGCAGCGCGCTCAAATTGTTTCTGCCCTAGATAGATAGAAAAACGAGAAGCACTTCCTATACCGATCAACAAAGCAATCGCCAGGCAAATCGTCGATAAAGGATAGGAGACATTCGTTGCTGCATTTCCAAGATAACCTACACCTTGTCCAATGAACACCTGATCAACGATATTATAAAGCGAGCCGACCAGCATCGCAGTAATGCTGGGAATCGCAAAGCTTCTAAGCAATTTTCCTGTTTTTTCATATCCCAATGGATTTTTAACCATCTTCATTCCCCCATTTTCCCATAAAAAGCTAGATATCTTGACTATTGTATACTAAAACAAGGTATAAAAATTAGATAATAAAAATCAAGCATTAGTTTAAGAAATTTTGATTTCTTG
>CBCTZR010000022.1:0-30424 GCA_965151435.1 uncultured Merdibacter sp.
ACGATAATTTAAAGGTGGGGGTCAAATCCACGATAATTTAAATTACCCTTTTTTTATTACCCTCTTGACAAAAAGGAAATTAAGAATTAAACTAAGAATAGTTCTTAAGATTGGAGGCTGTTATGAGACGAAAAACATCTAGACAACGAGATCGTATCATGGAATATCTCGCTTCAGCACAAGGCCATCTGACAGCCGAAGAAATCTACGAGAATATGAAAGCGCAAGGCGAACAGATATCACTGGCAACTGTTTATCGGAATTTAGGCATATTGGAAGAAATGTCTTTTATTCGTAAGGTCGCTCATCCGCAGGAAGGCTATTGTTATGATAAAACAGCCGTACCGCATCATCATTTACATTGTACATGTTGTAACAAGCTGTATGATCTTGAGATACCTTATGATGCAGCATTCAATGAACAAGTTGCAAAGCTGACCGGAGCAATCGTTTATTCGCATTCCATCACGGTAGAAGGTATCTGCGCAAATTGCCAGAAAGAACAAAAGGTTCAGTAAAGGAGAGCAAGACAATGGAATTAAAAGGATCTAAGACAGAACAAAATTTGATGGCTGCATTTGCTGGTGAAAGCCAGGCACGTAACAAGTATACGTATTATGCACAGAAAGCACGTGAAGAGGGAATGGAGCAGATTGCTCGTTTCTTCGAAGAAACTGCACGCAATGAACAAGAACATGCGAAATTGTGGTTTAAAGCATTGCATGAGGATACAGTGCCTTCTACTGACGTGAATTTAGCGGACGCAGCTGCAGGAGAAAACTATGAGTGGACAGATATGTATAAACATATGGCTGAAACTGCACGTGAAGAAGGTTTCATGAAGATCGCTTTCCAGATGGAAAAAGTGGCTGAAATTGAAAAACGTCATGAAGAGCGTTATCTGAAACTGTTAGACAATGTAAAAAATAATACGGTATTTGAAAAACCAGAAAAGACACTTTGGGTATGCGATATCTGCGGTTATTGCGTAGAGGCGGAAAAAGCACCAAAAGCTTGCCCGGTATGTGGATATAGCGGCGCTCATTTTGCACAGGAAGCTACAAATTATTAATAGAGAATGCGGGCAGATAAAAGACTGCTCGCTTTTTTCTTTATGTAGGAGAGGCTTCATGTTAGAATAAGGACGGTGATGATAAATGAAAGTAGGATTTGTTTCGCTGGGTTGCAGCAAAAATTTAGTAGATAGTGAAAAGATGATGGGCATGCTGACTGCTAATGAGCATACGCTCGTGTCTGATCCATCCAAAGCGGAAGCAATCGTGATCAATACATGCGGATTTATTACGAGTGCGAAAGAAGAAGCGATTGCGACGATCTTCGAGATGGCTTCTTATAAACAACAGAATTTAAAAAAGCTGATCGTTGTCGGATGCTTAGCACAGCGATACAAAGAGCAGCTGGAAGAAGAAATTCCGGAAATTGATGCAGTCGTACGCATCAGCGATTATGAAAATCTTCATGAAGTATTCGCTAAAGAGCTTTGTGATAAAGGAAAGGTTTGTTTTGCAAAAGCACAGCGTTTATTGACGAGCAAACCGTGGACAGCGTATCTTAAGATTGCGGAAGGTTGTTCGAATCATTGTACCTATTGCGCAATACCTTTGATCCGCGGGGATAATGTCTCTGTAGCGATGGAACAATTGGTTCAAGAAGCGAAGGAACTGGCAAAGCGCGGTGTAAAAGAACTCGTGCTGAATGCACAGGATACGACCAAATATGGAGTAGATCTGTATGGAAAGCGCATGTTGTTGCAGCTATTGCAACAATTGCATGAAATTGAAGGTATTCACTGGATCCGTATTCTTTATATGTATCCGGATGAGATCGATGATGAGCTCATTGAGGGAATGGCAAAACTGCCGAAAGTGCTCCCTTATTTTGATATTCCGATGCAACATGCGAACAATGTGATGCTGCAGCGCATGAATCGAAGAGGAACTAAAGAAGACGTGCTTCGATTAGTCAAAAAGATACGAGAGGTATTTGCTATGCCAACACTGCGAACGACCTTTATCGTTGGATTTCCTGGTGAAACAAGAGAGACGATGGATGAATTGTTGCAGTTTGTGAAAGATGTGCGTTGGGATCGCATGGGTGCTTTTACTTATTCGCCGGAAGAAGATACACCAGGCTATAGCATGAAACCGGTATGTGAGGAACTGATGAAAGAAGCCTATTTGGATGAATTGATGACATTGCAGGAAAGCATCGCTCTTGAAAATCAACAAAGAAAACTTCATCAGGTCATTGAAGTATTAGTAGAAGATAAAGATGGATTGACCAATCGCTATCGAGGGCGTAGCGCATGGGATGCACCGGATGAGGTGGATGGAATGGTAATTTTCCGCAGTGATCGAGAAATCGAGATGGGAACGTTTGTAAAAGTAGAGGTCACGGAAGTTTTGCCGCATGACGTGATCGGAGTAGAAGTGTGTTGATCGGTTTTGATCCGATTCTTTCGGATGAGCCAAAAGTGCTGATCCTAGGTTCGATGCCCAGTGTAACTTCCTTGCAGTTACAACAGTATTACGGATATCGTCATAACCGGTTTTGGCCGATCTTGTCAGCTTGTTTTCATATGCCAATCACAACGTATGAAAAAAAGAAAATGATCATAAGGCAGAATCATTTGGCGTTGTGGGATGTCATCTATGCATGTGAGAGAGAAGGTTCTTTAGATTCAAAGATTACGCATGAAATCGTGAATCCGATTGATCAGCTGATCCAGCAACATCCCAGCATTCATACCGTCATCTGCAACGGAAAGAAAAGTGAAACGTTATATCAGCGTCATTTTTCTTATTTGGATGTCACACAGATTTATTTGCCAAGTACCAGTAATGCAAATCGCACGATTCGCGAAGAGGAGTTGTTTGAACGTTGGATCTTGGCATTGCGGCAAAGTATAGCTTAGAAGAGGATAGAGGATATGAAAAAGTGGGTATGTGGGATGCTGTGCTTCGCCTGCATAGCATTGTTATTTGGATGTCAGACAAAAGAGGAAGAATCATTGTCGGAAGAAACGCCGCAAGAAAAAGAACAAAGCGTCGCGCTTACCTTTACCGGTGATCTCTTATTTGAACAAAGCTTGTATGATTCTTGGGAAAATTATGCGTTCGATGATTATTTCGATCGATTGAAACCTTATCTCTGTGGGGATCTGGTGGTCGGAAATCAAGAAGTACCTATTGCAGGAGAAGATCTAGGGGTGAGCGGTGTTGCATATTCGTTCAATGCACCGGATGTGATTGCATCGCAATTGGCTGACGTCGGTTTTAATGTGTTGACCATGGCCAATAATCACGTGTATGATCGAGGATATGAAGGTGTCTGTCAGACGATTGATAACTTAAAAGAAAATGATATCACGCCGGTAGGGATTTATGCGGATGAAGAAAGTGCGCATTCAATTTGCGTCATTGAACAAAATGGGATCAAGATCGCGTTTCTTGCCTATACCTATGACACGAATTCTTCATTTGAAGAAGAGTATCCTTTTGTGACCAAGACGTTTTTAAATTCATCTGGACAATTTGACGAAGCGCATCGTCAGATGTTGAAAGATGACGTGACGGCCGCGCAAGAACAGGCAGACGTAGTAATTGTTGCCATGCATTGGGGGACAGAGTTTACGTTTACCTTAGACCAGGCGCAACAAGAAGCAGCGATCTATCTCAATGATTTAGGGGTAGATATCGTCATTGTCAATCATCCTCATTGTCTGCAGACGATGGAACGTATGATTAATCATGATGGAAAAGAGACACTGATCTTTTATTCGTTAGGAAATCTTGTGTCGGCTGCAGCTATGGTCGATCGGGCCAGCGTTGACTTTGCCAACTTATATGAGATGGGGGCAGTTGTCAATTTAAACGTAGTGATGGATGTAGAAACACGTGAGGTGCGAATTGAAGATGTGAAATTGACACCTTATATCAATCATTTTGATGTAAATTACGAACATTTTCAGTTGATCCCTTTGAAAGATTATACGGAAGAGCTCGCACAGGCGCATTGTCAGCGTCAATATTCTTATAATTTTAATAAAGAATGGTTGCAAGCACGCATATATGAACTATTCGATCGAAAAGTTTATCTGGATCTGTAGAGGTATCTACAGATTTTTTATATGTTGGAATGCGTGGTCAACAGGAGGATCAATTTATAAAAAAAAGCTCGATTCATCGAGCTGATTTGATATCAATGGTGGACCCTTAGGGATTCGAACCCTAGACCCACTGATTAAGAGTCAGTTGCTCTGCCAACTGAGCTAAGGGTCCATAGCGATTGCTTATTTATATTATCAATAACCGTCTTTCTTGTCAATAAGAAAGTGAATTTTTGTCAAAGGATGCAAGAGGATCAACTGAAGATAAAGTCAATTGATGCATGCATGTCTTCTTTGTTTAAGCGTTCTATGATTTGTTGCCGCTCTTTTTCAAAGATAGGAGCTTGGTTTGCATAGCAAAAGCAATGATGTTCCATCAGATCTTTCATTTGACCGATCGTGATCTTGTCATTTTGAAAGGAAGGATCACACGTATTAAAGGTGATGACCCAAAGATGGATGTCATTTAGATAGGCGATCCCTGGTTCTTGTATTGTTAATGGAACAGCTTTGCAAAGTACGATTTTACTTTGAAAAATCGTTTCGAGTTTCATAAGATCACCTCTTTTAAATATTATCAGAAAAAAATGATGAAAAGAAAAGACTTGACTTTTTGTATAAAAATAAGTACTACGGGTCATATTAAAGTCAGGAGGATGTATATGAAATTTTTAAATGTTGCGGCATGGACAATCGCTATCATCGGAGCGGTGAACTGGGGATTGATCGGTGCTTTTGAATGGAATCTGGTAGACACCTTATTTGGGGTGAACTCTTTACTCAGCCGATTGATTTATATCTTGGTCGGACTAAGTGGCATCTATTTGATCTTGTTGTATCCCAAAGTGAACAGCCGAGATTAAAAAGGGGAATCTTAAAGGGTTTTTATTAAAAATCTCTTTACAAAAGGAGAAGGACATGATACTATAACTGAGCAGAAAAGCAAGTGGAAAGTTAGAAGTACCCCTTCTCACCTGATGTCCGCAGGACATGGGTCAATGCCATCACATAAATAGAGTTTATGCGGATGAAAGAAGTGGGTATCGTATGTACCCACTTTTCTTTCGGCAAGGAATACGGGAGGTGTCTGTTATCAATAGAAAAGTGATTCCTAACAATGTGAACGACGACTTAGTAAACGAGAAAATTCGTTTTAAGGAAGTGCTGGTCATCAATTCAGATGGCGAACAGCTGGGAATTAAAATGCGTCGTGAGGCTTTGGATATTGCGTTCGATCAGGGATTAGATCTGCTCTGCGTAGCACCAAAAGCACAGCCGCCGGTGTGCAAGGTATTGGATTATGGTAAATACCGTTTCGAACAGCAAAAGAAAGCAAAAGAAGCGAAAAAGAAGCAGCATGTGACGGAAGTAAAACCGTTGCGTCTTTCTCCGGTCATCGATAAACACGATTTTGAGACAAAGTTGCGTCATGCGCGCAGCTGGTTGGAAGACGGTATGAAAGTGAAGATCGATATGCGCTTTCGTGGCCGTATGATGACTCGTTTAGAGGTTGGAAGAAAGATCATGGACAGCTTTATTGAAGAATGTGCCGATATTTCTTCTGTAGAGAAGAAACCGCTTTTGGAAGGAAACACAATGTCAACGGTTCTGGCACCGAAGAAGAAATAAATAGTAGGAGGTTAAGATCATGCCAAAAATGAAATCCCACAGAGGGCTTGCAAAACGCGTTAAATTAACAGGATCAGGAAAATTAAAAAGAAGTCATGCATATACTTCTCATCGTTTCCACGGGAAAACGAAGAAGCAGCGCCGTCATCTGGCAAAACCAGCAATTGTGCATTCAACTGACTTCAAGCGCATCAAAGAGATGTTGGTAAAATAGGTTTGTAGAGTAGGAGGAATTAGACATGGCAAGAGTTAAAGGTGGAACTGTATCACGTAATAGAAGAAAACGTGTCCTGAAATTAGCAAAAGGATACTTTGGTTCAAAACATATTTTATATAAAACTGCTCATGAGCAGGTCATGCATTCATTCAGATATGCTTATAATGACCGTCGTAAATTGAAGAGCAATATGCGTAAACTGTGGATTGCCCGTATCAATGCAGCAGCTCGTACAAATGACTTATCATATTCAAAATTGATGCACGGTCTGAAGCTGGCTAACATTGAGGTAAACCGTAAGATGTTATCTGAAATGGCAATTCATGATGCAGCTGGTTTTACAGCTCTTTGTGATGCAGCGAAAAAAGCATTGGCTGCTTAGTCATTTAGACACAAAAATGTTTCGCAAATCAGCGGAATACTACACAAGAACCATTTATAGGAAAACGGCATAGCTTTTGGGCTATGTCTTTTTTTTGCTTGCTCCATCCATAACACAGATATGTGAAGTCCCTTCTATGTATGCATGGGATAGCATTATGATTCCTTTCCATTCTATAGGCTTTGATTGCGCTTGCTTTTATAAACGGATGATGAAGATTTTTTTGTGGAAATCATTTGTGACAGGGATGGGAAATGGTTGAGGAAAACTAAAAAGTTCGTTAAAATATAAGTAGAAAACAAAAGAGAATGGAGGGAAGCTATGAACGTTATCGAATGTATTGAAAAGCGTCACAGTACACGCTCTTTCAGTAATCGTAAAGTTGAAAAAGAAAAACTGGAACAAATCGTCCATTGCGCGATCCAAGCGCCAACTGGGAAAAACACACAAGCGTTGCGCTTTGTCGTTTTGCAGGAAGAAAAAGAGATGCAGACATTTATCAAATACTGCAAACACGTCCTCAAACGGGAAGAGTCTCCTTATTATGGGGCAAATGCCATTATTTTCGTATTTGCCGATATGGAAAAAGCTATCACGCCATTACAGGATGCGGCGGCTGCAGTAGAGAATATGTTGCTGGCTGCAACAGAACTGGATCTTGCTTCTTGTTGGATCCATACGGCTTCCGTCCAGTATTTTAAAACATTGCAGGGAAAAGAACATAAGCGGATCTGGGGATTGGAACAATATACTTGTTTGGAATCCTGTGTGATCGGCTATGCGGAAGACTCTTTTTTGCGAAAAGAAAAACAAGAGAATATTGTTCGTTTCCTATGATTTCAAAGATGCGCATAGTAGCAAAAAGCTCAGGAGAGTAAAGGTGTGCGTTTATTGAATTCATGGGGTATGGATTGGATAGAAGGTAAGGTATCAGCCAAAAGGAGGATACCTTTTTCTTTGTGTTGGAAACAGGCAATGCTTGATAGCGACAGTGCACACGCTGTTATCGTTTGTGTTTTAAAAAAACAAGTCTGATTAGAGAGACAAAGACTTTGAAGGTTTGTATAGGTTGATCTTCATAGACAGATTTTGTACAAAAGTAAGTGACCTGCAGGAAATAGATATTATAAATAAGCATAATAAGAGATTAGATATATTGGATGGTTCTTTCTTGCGTGTTATACTGTTTAAGGAGGTGCAGATATGGAACTTCGTGTACTGAATTATTTTTTGGCAATTGCTAGAGAAGAGAATTTTACAAAAGCAGCACAACAGCTTCATGTTACTCAGCCCACATTGTCACGACAAATTGCTGATTTGGAACAGGAGCTGGGAGTGAAGTTGTTTATCCGCAGTAATCATCATATCATTTTAACGGAGGATGGGATGATATTAAAGCGCCGTGCGCAAGAAATTTTGTCGTTAGCAGATAAAACAAAACGCGATTTTCTGCAAAAAGATGAAACACTTACAGGTACTATTTCCATCGGTAGCGGAGAGTTTCGATCCACAGAATATCTGGCAAAGATCATTGCGACGTTTAGCAAAAAATATCCTAATGTGAACTATGAGATCTACAGCGGAAATGCAGGAAACATCCGCGACTACATCGAAAGAGGTTTTTTAGATCTCGGTCTGATGTCTGAGCCAATTGATATACGTAAATATAATTTTGTCAATATGCCGATCAAAGAGCAATGGGGAGTATTTGTCCAAAAGGATTCTCCGCTTTCAAATAAAGAACGTATCTGTCCAAAGGATTTAGCAGGGATGTCAGTTGTAACTGCAACGGGTGACTTCAATCAAAGCCGTATTGGAAAATGGCTCGGTGATTATAAAGATCAGGTTGCGATTGTAGCAACTGCCAATCTGCCATACAATGAAGCTGTGCTGGCCAAAGAGAATATAGGTGTAATGCTCAGCATAAAGCTAAACTGTACCTATGATGATCTGCGTTTTATTCCGTTACATCCTGTTCTAACTGTTTCAACTGTTTTGGGATGGAAAAAGGAACAGATCTTTTCTGCTACGAGTGCAGCTTTTATCGACTTTGCAACCAAATACCTAAAAGGCATTTCTGATAATGATATATAAGTATTAGATATTTCAGATATCTAAATTTATAATAAAGGTGTTCCAGGAAGGAATACCTTTATTTTTATCTCTTTCAGAAAGGAAATGTGAGATGACGATTGATGAAGCGAGTGAACGCTATAATATCCCGATTCGTATCTTGCGGGAATATGAAAGCTGGGGATTATGCGGCGAGGTAAAAAAAGTAATGGGATCTTGGCAGTACGATGATGGTGATATTGAACGATTGAGCACCATCATGACACTGCATGATATTGGATTTACGAATGAGGAAATCGAACAGTATATGCGCCTGCTTGTTGAAGGACAATCTACTGAAGCACAGCGTATGCATATGTTAGAGATCAAAAGAAATGGAACACTGGATGAGATCCATTTTAAACAAAGACAGTTAGATCGTCTGGACTACTTGCGATTTGAAATGAAAATACAAAGCGAACATAAAGCGAAAAGGAGGACTTCAAAATGAGAAAAGCATGTTCACTGATTCTGTTTTTGGTTCTGCTGCTTCCCTTTGCAGCTTGCAGCAATACAAAAACAGAGGAGGAATCGTCTTCTGCACAGCAATCCCATGAACAAAGCACAATGCTCGATGAAGAGCTGGATCGTTCTGAACATTCATCTTCATCAATGCAAACAGAGGCTACCTCTTTGGTTGTTTACTTCTCATGGTCAGGCAATACGGAAAAGGTTGCCGAATGCATTCAGTGTCAAACAGATTCGGATATTTTTGAAATCATACCTTCCATCCCTTATAGCGATGATTACGATACTGTCGTAGATTTTGCACAGGAGGAACAGCGAAACAACGCACGTCCTGCCATTTTAGACAGCATCGATAATCTTGACCAATACGATGTGGTCTTTGTGGGGTTTCCAAATTGGTGGGGTGACATGCCAATGATTCTTTACACCTTTTTCGATACATATGATTTATCCGGAAAGACGATTGCTTTATTCTGTACTAGCGGTGGCAGTGGACTCTTAAATACTGTAAATGAAGTGAAAGCACTTGAACCGGATGCGAGCATTACAGAAGGACTGCACATCAGAGATCATTCTGCAGATGATCCAGAAGAGGCAGTGAGCAATTGGCTGAATACGATCGGCCTTATGCAATAGAGCGTTTGATAAGAAGAAACTAGATCGCTATCGCTTGCATGATCTTTCATTGGTTGTGGTCAAACAGATCATGGATAACTGGATCAAAAGCGAGGTACAGGATCGAACGCTGCGTAGGGTTACAGCATCGTCTAACATCCTATTGATCGGTATACGGATGATATCATCAGGATTTTTCATTTCTAACGGTATTAGGACAAAAGAAAAGCTTGTTCTCTTGAAATGCTCTAATAGTGATGAAGGCTATGTCTGAGCATCAAAAACAGTTATAAAAAAAGGAGAGGAAAACGATGAAAATAACAGATAAGAAACAGTTTGAAAAAATGAATGTGTTCAAAGCAGGTGAGCCAAACGAAGCATTTGCACAATACTTTATAGGGAAATCTTTTTTAAATCCGCTGACCAACCCACAAGAGACTGTATTCCTTGCGAATGTGACCTTTGAACCAGGTTGTCGCAATCATTGGCATATTCATCATGCGAAAAGTGGCGGCGGTCAGCTGTTGATATGTATAGCGGGCGAGGGTTGGTATCAGGAGGAAAACAAAGCGCCTGTTTCTCTTACTGCTGGAATGGTGATCACGATTCCGGCTGAGGTAAAACACTGGCATGGAGCAAAAGAGGACAGTTGGTTTTCGCATATTGCCATAGAAGTGCCTGGTGAAGATACCTCGAATGAGTGGTGTGAACCTGTGAGCGATGAAGAATATAGTCAATTGGAGGGAAAATAAGATGAAAAAATTAGTTGCCTATTTTTCAGCGAGCGGCGTTACGAAAAGGGTCGCAGAGCGTTTGGCAAAGGTGGCTGATGCCAGACTTTTTGAAATTACACCTGCTATTCCCTATACTCGCGAAGATCTGGATTGGACGAATAAAAAAAGCCGTAGTTCTGTTGAGATGAATGATCCTGATTCGCGCCCTGAAATTGCAAAACAGATTTCGGATATAGATGACTATGACATCATATTTATCGGTTTTCCGATTTGGTGGTATGTTGCGCCAACCATCATCCATACCTTTGTAGAAAGCTATGATTTCGCTGGTAAAACGATCATTCCTTTTGCTACTTCCGGCGGTAGCGGGATGGGCAAAAGCGTAGAAGTGTTGAAGTCTCTTTGTCCAAATGCGAATTGGAAAAAAGGGAAAATGCTGAATCGTGTTTTTGATGCAGAGATTGAAAAGTGGTTAGGTGACATTTTATAAAAAATATAAAGCTGCTAAAAGGTGAATGTTTATGGAATATGTAAAATTAGGGAATTCAGACCTTAACGTGTCTCGGATATGTATGGGATGTATGGGCTTTGGCGAAGCTGGAAACGGGCAGCATAGCTGGACGATCGATGAGAAAAATTCTCGTGCAATCATCAAAAAAGGACTAGAGCTCGGAGTCAACTTCTTCGATACGGCTATCGCTTATCAAAGCGGAACGAGCGAACAATATCTTGGCAGAGCGATTCGGGATTTCGCCAAACGGGAAGATGTCGTTATCGCAACAAAATTTCTGCCTCGCACCAATGAGGAAATAGAAGCAGGGATTACTGCTCAACAACATATTGAAAAAATGCTGAATAAGAGTCTTGAAAATTTGAATATGGATTATATCGATTTATACATCTATCATATGTGGGATTACAACACTCCCCTTTATGACATTTTAGAGGGACTCAACAATGCTGTTAAATCAGGAAAGGTTCGTTTTATTGGTATATCCAACTGCTTTGCCTATCAGATCGCAAAAGCTAACGCGCTTGCTGAAAAAGAGGGCTTTGCCAAATTTGTATCCGTACAAGGTCACTATAATCTGATCTTTCGGGAGGAAGAGCGAGAAATGGCAAAGCTGTGTCAAGAAGACAATATAGCGATGACACCATACAGTTCCCTAGCAGGAGGACGGCTTTCTAAGCGTCCCGGGGAAACATCAAAACGTCTGCGAGAGGATAGCTATGCACATTTGAAATATGATGCTACTTCCAAACAGGATAGTACCATAATCGATCGCGTCGCACTGCTTGCAGATCAATATGGCGTGTCTATGACAGAAATATCTCTTGCTTGGCTCTTAACAAAAGTCACAGCTCCTATCGTGGGTACTACCAAGCTTCATCATATAGAAGGTGCGGTGAAAGCTACTCAGCTTAGATTATCTGATGATGTGCTCGCTTTCTTGGAAGAACCTTATGTTCCTCACGATTTAGTTGGTGTAATGGCTCAAAATACACCTGCAGATGAAAGAGAGAAGCATGTATGGTCAACTGGAAATCAAAAAATATGAAGGGAGTTGTAAAAATGAATTTACATCAAACAGATCCAGAATTTGCTGAACGTTTTAGTTATTTTGCCTTTGATGAAGTGGTCAATGAAAAACATCTGGAATTAAATGAAACAACACGCTATATGGCGATCTTAGCTACCCTGATCGGATGTGGTGGTATGGAGGCATTTCGGGAGATTTTGCCTAAAGCAATGGAGAATGGGATCACACCGATCACTGTAAAGGAAATTGTATATCAATCGGTCGACTACTTAGGTTATGGAAGAATGTTGCCGTTTTTAAATGCCGTAAATGAGTTATTGCTTGCAAGAGGTATCCAGCTTCCTTTAGATGCGCAGGCAACGACAACACTTGAGGACCGACTGGAAAAAGGAGCGGCAATACAGGTAGAGATCTTTGGAGAACATATGAAAGACGCTTGGGAAGCAGGCCCTATTAACCGTTGGCTGGCAGCAAACTGCTTTGGCGATTACTATACCCGAAAAGGTCTGGACTTAGCTCAAAGAGAACTGATCACGTTTTGTTTTCTTATGGCGCAAGGCGGCTGTGAATCACAGCTGATCGCACATGCAAAAGGGAATATGAACATGGGAAATGATAAAGATCTTCTTATGAAAGTCGTTTTACAATGCTTACCTTATATTGGTTATCCGCGCAGTCTGAATGCGATTTCCTGCATCGATAAGGCGGCGGAACAATGAGATGGAAAGCTGTTGTCAAATTACTCATAGATCTTTTGATGACAATAGCTCTCCTTTTTGTTATGGGATATCCATTTTGGGGAGATGTACTTCATGAATGGGTGGGCACTGGAATGTTCCTTCTTTTTATCGCTCATCATCGATTGAATGGATATTGGCACAAAACGCTGTTTCAAGGAACGTACAACTTTTTGTGCGTATTTATGCGCAGCATTGATGTATTGTTGTTTATTTCTATGCTGGCACAAATGTATAGTGGCATCGTCATGTCACGCCATGTATTTGCTTTTCTACCGTCAATCGGTGGTATGTCGTTCGCTCGAAGACTTCACATGTTCGGCGCATATGGAGGTTTCCTCTTCATGATCCTGCATATAGGATTGCATTGGAATATGCTTTATAGGCAGTTTCAAAAGCTAGCAAGAATCAAAGAAGGATATAAAGCTCATTGCACTTTGAATTTTGTTGTAGAAGCGATCATTGCCGGGTATGGTGCGATCGTTCTGAAACAAAGAGAGCTTTTTACTTATCTGTTGTTACAAACGGAATTTGTGTTTTTTGATTATGAGGAATCAAAGATCATGTTTTACATCGATTACCTTTCAATGATGGGACTTTGCATCTTTATTGTTCATTACTGTATGAAGCTATGGCAAAGGAAAAGTTGTCGCCATCAGAATGAAAACTAGCCTTTTTAGCGGCATTTTATCACAGACAAGGCGGACAGAAAAGTTCATAGAACAAAAGAGCATAAATGTAGACATACAAAAGCGGTCTACATTTTTTAATAGGTCAATAAAGAGATGCTCGGATGAGATTCGAAAGGCTTTATAAGGGTGGAGAAGAGCAGATAACATAAAATTCATAGGAAGAATCAGGTTGTGACAGCAACATGAAGATCCAAAAGGAAAACTGGCACATGTCGATATTGAATCATAATTGGATCACTGTAGGCAAAAGTAGAAGAAGTTTAAGTATTCTCATTTAGGGATGCTTGCATTGAATCGGGTGGCATTGTTTAATATTCCTTATTTATTGATGTGTTCAAATATTAAAAAAGACTCCTATCCAATTGGGACAGCGGCTTGTTTACTTGTTTCTAGAAAGGAATTGTGAAGACTATCTGAAAGATGAAGTGATTGGCAGAAGAAAGATGAAGTGATTGGCAGAAGCGGTTTGACAAAGCAAATGCAGCAATGTTATGATAGAAAAGATTTTTTGATAGAGACAAAAAGATACACGAAGTCAGGAGGGAACGATGATGAGTCAGCTTGATCCGAATACTGAATCAAAAGGTTCAAATGATACCATGACGGAAATGAAAGAACATGCAACGGCAAAACAGATAAAGACAATGAAAGATAGAATGGGCAGTGCGAAGCGTTTGTTTGCGAAGATCGCAGAAAAAGGAAAAGCTTTTGGCAAGCGCCTGAAAGAATGGTATGCACGCTGTGTACAGTTGATAAAAAAAGGAAAGGCACATGTTCAAGAAGCTTGGGCAAAGGTGTTTACACAAGAGCGTAAAGAAAAGATAAAGGCGAGATGGCTCGCAGTTACCTCTGCGATAAATAAAGGTTTAGAGAATGTGAAAAGCATCCTGTGCAAAGTGATCCAGAAGATCCAGATGCTTTGGAACAAAATTTGGACACCACAGCGAAAGGAAAAGCTGAAGAAGATCTGGCTTGCATTTGCGAACAAGTGTAAGCAATTTGGTGATCGAGTAGCGGCAATCGCTTGTCAAGCGGGAAGAAAGATCCTGCAAGTATGGTATCGCATATTTACAGAACAGCGACGTGCGGCGATGAAAGCAAAAGGACAACTGATCATCAATAAGCTGCGACCGGTATATGAAAAAGGAAAGTCCTTCGTTTTGCGGATCGCACAGCGGATAGCTGTCGCATGGCAAAAGCTTACATGTGAAAAAAATAAGCAGGCAGTCAAGCGAAAAATCGATGCAATCAAAAATTTCTTTGTTCGTATTATACGAGCGATGCGAAACAAAATCGTGCAGCTCGTCAAAGATTTCAAGGAAAAAGAAACGGAAGAAGGTCTTTATGCACGCAAAGTGTTCTATATTTCTGATTATGAGAAAGAAGCTGCTTATTTGCGTTCAATGTCATTGAAAGGTTATCATTTTGTTCGAAACGAAGGGTTTCGCTTTGAATTTGTGAAGGGAGATCCTAAGAACTATTTCTATTTATTAGATTATTATAAAATAGAACCTAGTGAAGAAGAAGTGAAACGCTGGCAAAGTGAAGGATGGGAAGATATTTTTCACGCGCCTGTCAATTATGAAGGAAGCTGGCATTTCTTTCGCCGAGAACTTGGGGAAGGCGATATGCTGGAATATAATGAGAACAATGATAGTCGACTGGAATTATTTGAACGATTGACGAAAAATTGGCAGGGAATTCTCTCTGTGATCGCGTTATGTTGTGTATTCAGCATCGTTGCGATCTGTATGCAGATCGCTTTGCATGGCTTCCCTTGGATGATCGCAATCTGTATTGCATTGGCAACGTTGTGTTTGATCATCTTTGGAATCTATCTGAATATGTATTATCGTACGCGTCTTTGCATCATGGATATTCAGACACGCCAACAAAAAGATAATGTTAAATAAACGTAAAATGATGATTGGATGATTTACAAAAAAATCATTCAGTGTTAGAATATATGCCGATAAGGGAGTAGTCAGCACGAAAGTGCGAATCAGGTTCAACATACCCGAATTTCGATTCTGGCCGGATTCATAAGTGACGAGACTTATAGAAAAGGATTTTTCTATGGTCTCGTTTTTTATATGCGAGGGCATACTAAATCCAGAAAGGATGAATAACATGGAAAAACAATATTATCAAAAAGATGCATCTCAGATCATGGAGGAATTGCATACATCCATGCATGGGTTGGATCAACAAACAGTGAATGAACGTCTGGAAAGAGATGGACGCAATGAACTGGCAGAGAATAAACCACCACATCCGGTGATGATCTTTTTATCCCAATTTAAGGATTTGCTGGTTATCATTTTGATCATTGCGGCAATCATCTCCATGATTTCTGGCGAGCTTGAGAGTACGATCGTCATTTTGGCTGTTATCACGATGAACTCGATCCTTGGAACGATTCAAACCATCAAAGCACAGAAATCATTGGATGCTTTGCGACAGCTTTCTACGCCAAGTGCCAGGGTAATCCGTGAAGGTATGAAGATGGAAGTTCCAAGCAATGAGATCGTTGTGGGTGATCTTCTTTTGTTAGAAGCAGGCGATGTTGTCAGCGCTGATGCAAGGATCATAGAGTCATATTCCTTACAGGTGAATGAAAGCTCATTGACCGGTGAAGCCGAAAGTGTAGAGAAACATGCGAAGACGATTTCACAACAATGTTCGTTAGGAGATCAAAAAAACATGGTTTTCTCAAGCGGTTTAGTCACCTATGGACGCGGTGTGGCTTTGGTTTGTGCGACAGGGATGCAAAGTGAAATTGGAAAGATCGCTACATTGATGAATCAAACAAAAGAGCGGAAGACACCTTTACAAAGAACGCTGGATGATTTCGGTAAGAAGCTGAGCATGGCGATCATCATCATTTGTGCAATCGTATTTGGTCTGAACGTCTTGCAGGGGAATGCGATCCTGGATGCGCTGATGTTTGCTGTTGCTTTAGCGGTGGCAGCAATTCCGGAGGCACTTTCCAGTATCGTCACGATCGTCTTAGCTATGGGAACGTCGCAGATGGCCAAGGAACATGCGATCATAAAAAATCTTAATTCCGTTGAGAGCCTGGGCTGTGTTTCCATCATCTGTTCTGATAAGACGGGAACCCTGACACAGAATCGAATGAGCACTCAGCAATTTTATCGTGCACAAGAGACAATTTCTTCTACAGACTTAGGTACTTCACGCATTGATCAGCTTTTACAGATTGGTTTTGTTTTATGCAATGATGCGCAAAGTGCAGGGGGACAGCGCATCGGTGATCCAACAGAATTGGCCTTTGTCGATCTGGCGCATCATTTTGGAAAAGATGAACTGGCTTTGCGTAAGCAATATCCACGTTTAGCAGAGAATCCTTTTGATTCTGAACGTAAGATGATGGCTACGCTGCATCAGATGGACGGCCGACAGATCTTGTTTGTAAAAGGTGCCTGCGATGAATTGTTGAAACGCTGTGATCATATTGAGACGATGGAAGGTGTCACTTCGATTCAAGAAGAGGATAAAACAAAGATCTTATCGCAAAATGAACGCTTTGCAGAAGATGGATTGCGTGTTTTGGCTCTAACTTACCGCATCATGGACGGCAAACAGGATCTTTCGATCGACGATGAGAATCATCTGACATTTATCGGTATCGCTTCTTTGATGGATCCTCCGCGTGAGGAGAGTGCACAGGCAGTTGCGGATTGTCAAAGAGCAGGAATGATCCCGGTCATGATCACGGGCGATCACAAAGTGACAGCTTGCAGCATTGCTCGCAAGATCGGTATCTATCATGAAGGTGATTTATGTTTGGATGGGATGGAGCTTGATGCGTTAAGCGATGAACAATTAGATGCTTGTTTGGAGAAAGTACGCGTCTATGCTCGTGTTGCTCCGGAACATAAGATCCGTATCGTTGACGCTTGGCAACGTAAAGGAAAACTGGTTGCGATGACTGGAGATGGTGTCAATGATGCGCCTGCGTTAAAACAGGCTGATATCGGTATCGCTATGGGAATTACTGGTACGGAAGTCAGCAAGGATGCCGCTAGCATGATTTTGACAGATGATAATTTTGCCACGATCGTCAAAGCGGTAGGGGCAGGGCGTAATGTCTACGCCAATATTCGTAATGCAATCATCTACCTGTTAGGAGGAAATCTCTCTGGTATCCTTACAGTATTGTGTGCTTCGCTGTTTGCATTGCCGCTTCCTTTTTTACCGGTTCACTTGTTATTTATCAATCTGATCACGGATTCTCTGCCGGCATTGGCCATTGGCATGGAACGGTCTTCACAAGACGTATTAAAACAAAAACCGAGAGATCCTTCGCAGGGAATCTTGGATAAACAGACGATTAAAACATTGGGAATACAAGGCGTTTTGATTGCCATCGTCACAATCCTGGCATATTTTATCGGATTGTCACATTCATGGGCACAAGCGACGACCATGGCATTCTCTGTATTGTGTTTAGCGCGTCTCTTTCATGGATTTAATTGTCGCAGTACCTATTCTCTGCGTCACATTGGATTGACCTCGAATCGCTATTCGATCGCAGCATTCTTGGCGGGTGCCGCTCTGTTGGCAATCATTCTGCTCGTTCCGCAATTGCATACGTTATTCTCTGTGACGACGTTGCAGCCGATACAATTGGTTTGGATCGTCGTATTGGCAATCTTACCGACAATCTGCATCCAATGCATGAAAATGTGGAAAGAACGAAAAGAATTGTGAAATATAGTTAGAAAATCAAAATATTCTTGTTTTTGCTAAAACTCATGTTATAATATCAAAAATGAAAGGGGGACGTATATGGAAAACTTAAGACATACAACAAATGAATTATTAGTTGGATTATTTAACTATATTTTATATATAGAGGAAAGAAACCTAAAAAAGAGCGGTGTCAAGTTATCGATGAATGATGTGCATATCTTGGAAAGCATCCAAAAAGCAAGCGACAATAGCATGTCTCATATTGCGGCCCGCATCATGGTTACGCAGGGAACTTTGACGATCAACGTAAATAAACTGGTATCTAAAGGATATGTCGAACGTTATCAAGATGAAAAAGATAAACGGATCAAACGTTTGCGTATCACGGATAAGGCACTCCCAATCTTAGAGATTCATGAGCAATTTCATGAAAAGATGATCGATCAGGCTATTGGTAAGCTGGGTCTGGAAGAGAATGGGCTCTTAAATGAAACACTGGAAAATGTATTGTCATATTTTCGAGAAGAGTATCGTGAACAAGCAGGAATTTGAGAATATTTATGAGATATACGCATAGCGCGTGTATCTTTTTTTTATTGAATTGATGTGATTTTTGACAATAATCGACAAATTTTTTCAAAAACGAAGAATGAGGAACAAAGGATAGCGCTTTCGAAAGAAAAAAGAAAAAAAATTAAAATTTTTATATTCAAAGTATTTACTTTGAATTTCAAAAGGTGTATAGTCTTACCTGTAATCTTTGAGTTTCAAAGTTTTAAGGAGGACAAACAAATGATTGAACAAATTAAAAAAGTATTAGTAGACGCTTTAAATCTCGACGAGGAAACAATTACACCAGAAGCAAATCTGAAAGAAGATTTGGGAATCGATTCTTTAGCAGCTGTAGAATTGGCTTTGGAGCTGGAAACAGAATTTGATATCCGTATCGAAGATGAAGAATTAGCAAAACTGGAAACAGTACAGGATATCATCAACATCATCGAAGAAAAACAGAAATAAGCAGTTATGAGCTAAGAAATCTTAGCTCATTTTAAAAAGGGAGTGAGAAAACATGGATACCGGCAAGATCAAAGAGATCATTTCGATTTTTGAACAATCTGCACTAACGAGTATGGAACTAGAAGCAGATGATCTGAAAATCACATTACAAAAAAATACGCCAGTGGCTGCGGCTACAAATGAAACAGTATTTGTGAGTGAACCTACAAAAGAGGTCATCGATGACGCTCCTGTAGCTGTATCGGGAGAAGCGGTTCGCTCACCATTAGTAGGAACGTTTTATGCGGCAGCTAGTGAAACTTCCAAGCCGTTCGTTGAGGTTGGCACAACGGTAAAAGAAGGCGATATTCTCTGCATCATCGAAGCGATGAAGGTCATGAATGAGATTCATGCGCCTTGTAGCGGCGTGGTCAAAGAAATCCTTGCGCATGATGGAGATATGGTTCAGTTCGATCAGGAACTGATGATCATTGGTGCATAAATGATTCAAAAAATATTGATTGCCAACCGTGGAGAAATCGCTGTGCGTATCATTCGTACTTGCAAGGAAATGGGGATACGTACGGTAGCGATCTATTCGACTGCAGATAAGGATGCGCTTCATGTGCAGCTGGCACATGAGGCTGTATGCATAGGAGGTCCGCGACCAGCAGACAGTTATCTGAACATGAATGCCATTCTGCAGGCTGCCTGCAGTACAGGCTGTGATGCCGTTCATCCGGGATTTGGCTTTTTGAGCGAGAATCCGCAGTTTGCGACGCTAGTAGAACAATGTGGATTGATCTTTATCGGCCCGCGTCCTGAGGTGATCGAAAAGCTCGGAAATAAATCGATGGCACGCGCGATGATGATCGAAGCAGGTGTACCGGTTGTTCCTGGCAGCAAACAGATCATCGAAACGGTTGAAGATGGGCTAGCATTAGCGAAAGAGATCACTTATCCACTGATCATCACGGCAGCCAATGGCGGTGGCGGACGCGGTATGCGCATCGTTACCAAGGAAGAGGAATTCGAACATGCCTATCATAGCGCAAAAAGCGAGGCGAAAGCTTGCTTTGGTGACGATGATGTCTATATGGAAAAATATATCGAAAATCCAAAACACGTGGAAGTACAGGTGCTCTGTGATGAATATGGAAACTGTCTGCATCTCTTTGAACGTGATTGCAGTTTCCAGCGTCGAAATCAAAAGATGATCGAAGAAGCGCCATGTCATGTGTTGGATGAAACCATTCGTCAGCATATGTTTGAGGATGCATTAAAAGCGTGTCGACATGTTGGCTATACTTCTGCCGGAACGATCGAGTTCTTGTTGGCAGCGGATGGAACATATTACTTTATGGAAATGAATACCCGTATTCAGGTGGAACATCCGATCACAGAACAGATCTGTGGTATTGATATCGTAAAACAACAGATCCGAATAGCGGATCATCAACGTCTGAACTTAAAACAAGAAGATATAAAAGCAAATGGATATGCATTGGAGTGCCGTATCAACGCAGAAAACATTCATCGCGATTTCGCTCCATCTCCTGGGGTGATCGAGTTTATGAATCTTCCATGCGGCAGAGGAGTTCGTGTGGAGACTGCAGTGTATAACGGATATAGCATTCCTCCTTATTATGATTCGATGATTGCAAAAATCATCACATTTGCACCTACGCGGTTGGAATGCATCAAGAAAATGCGCATTGCCTTAGAGGAGTTGATCATCGATGGAGTGGAAACAAACGTTGAATTCCACTATCTGGTCATGCATCAACGTGCATTTATCGAAGGAACGTATGATACGGGCTATGCACAGAGATTTATCGAGGAGCTGAAAGAAAATGGAGAGTTTATTTAAAAAAAGGCAGGATCGGCTGCATGTGTTTGAAAGTTTCCGAAATCCACATGCACAGGCAGCACAGCCAAAAGAGATACCGGATTATGTATTTAAAAGCTGTGATCACTGCGGTGAAAACATTCCATATCTGGAATTGCAGCGGACTTATTATGTATGTCCGCGCTGTGGCTGTCATTTAAAGATCAGTGCACGCGAACGTATTCGTCAATTGTTTGATGAAGGAACATTTAAAGAACGGGATGCTTTGGTCGAAAGCGATAATGAAGAAGGTTTTGTCGGCTACGATGAGAAGCTGCGCAAAGCGATGCAGACGACAGGCATGCACGAAGCGGTGATTTGCGGTTATGGGCAAGTCAAAGGGTATCCCTTGGCAATTGCCGTCATGGATTCACGTTTTATGATGGGAAGCATGGGACATGTCGTTGGTGATAAGATCACGCGTTTGATCGAATTTGCTACGAAATACAAGCTTCCTTTGATGATCTGCTGTACCAGTGGAGGAGCGCGTATGCAAGAAGGGATCCTATCGCTGATGCAGATGGCAAAAACGTCCGCAGCTTTGAAACAATATAGTGATCAAGGCGGTTTTTATATCAGTTTGTTGACACATCCGACCACGGGCGGCGTCTCTGCTAGCTTTGCGATGCTAGGGGATGTCATTTTGGCCGAACCGGATGCGCTGGTTGGTTTTGCAGGTCGGCGCGTTATTGAAAAGACGGTCAATGAAGTGCTTCCACCAGAATTTCAACATGCGGAATTCGTGATGGAAAAGGGATTTATCGATCGTATCGTGGAGCGGAAAGAACTTCGTCAAACGATCAGCGATCTGATCATGCTGCATGGAGGAAAACGCGTATGAGCTTATTAGAAAAGGAAGGGCAGTTAGCTGCGTTGCAGCAACAGCTGGAGACTTGTGAAGATACAATTGGAAAAATGCAATTGGAACAGCAGATTCGCGAACTGAGCGCAACCATGTATCATGATTTAGATGCATGGGATCGTGTCTATTTGGCACGTCATCCGCAAAGACCAAAGGCGCAGGACTATTTAAAACGTTTATTTCACACGTTTTATGAATTGCATGGCGATCGCTGTTATGGAGATGATCGATCGATCATCGGCGGTGTGGCGATGTTTGAACAGACGCCAGTGACGGTCATCGCTCAGGCAAAAGGAAAAGATCTGCAGGAAAATTTAAAGAGAAATTTTGGAATGCCAAATCCGGAAGGGTATCGGAAAGCATTGCGTTTAGCGAAAGAAGCAGAAAAATTTCATCGCCCGATCATCACCTTTGTCGATACTTCTGGTGCATATCCTGGCAAAGGAGCAGAAGAACGCGGGCAGGCAGAAGCAATCGCGCAGTGTTTGTTTACTTTTTCCAATTTAAAGACACCGGTGATCTGTATCGTGTTGTCAGAAGGAGGCAGCGGTGGTGCATTGGCACTTAGCGTCGGGGATCGTTTGATCATGTTGGAGAATGCGATTTATTCAATCTTATCTCCGGAAGGCTTTGCGAGCATTTTGTGGAAGGATGGAAGCAGAGCGAAAGAAGCGGCAACCGTCATGAAGCTGACTGCACAGGATCTCATGGACAAAAAGATCATTGATGCAATCATTTCGGAACCGTTGGGCGGTGCACAAAATGATCTGGATGCGGTTTGTGATCAACTGCGCCTCTCTATACGCCGTTCTCTGCAGGAATTGACAAAGACAAAAATGCCGGTTTTATTGAAAAATCGTTATGAGAAATATAGAACTATCGGAGTGATCTGATCATGAATACAATGGAGCTATTGGGTTGTGGCTATGCACATCCCAAACATTACATCGACAATCATCATCTGGAATCGATCATCGATACCAGTGATGAGTGGATCGTTCAGCGTACGGGCATTCATGCGCGTTATGTGGCGACCACAGAGGAAACGACGAGCGTTTTAGCAGCACAAGCGGCGCAAAGAGCAATCGAAGATGCGGGTATTGATCGAAGTGCGATCTCATTGTTGATCGTGGCGACCTTAACCGGCGATCAGCCAATGCCAAGCACAGCTTGTTTAGTACAGGAACAGTTAGGTATGATGGATCAGCGCATGATGGCGTTTGATATCAATGCGGCTTGTAGCGGATTTCTCTATTCTCTGCAATGTGCTTGTGCAATGTTGAAAGAAGATGAATGCGCATTGGTGATCGGTGCGGAAAATCTTTCGAAGATCATTGACTGGAAGGATCGCGGTACTTGTATCTTATTTGGTGATGGTGCTGGAGCTGCTGTTCTTCGCAAGAGTGCCCAAGGTAAACCGATGTGGCATTTTGCGCAAAGCAAAGGCGATCCCAAACGCGTATTAGATATACCGGGAAAAACTTTGAGCGATATTCCATGTGTCAATGTTGATGAGAATTATCGCTATCTGAGCATGGATGGAAAGGAAGTCTTTCGTTTTGCTGTCGGGGCGATGGAAGAGGCAATCCATCAAGTGTTAGAACAGAGCCCTTGGCGTATCGAAGATATCGATCTGATCATTCCTCATCAGGCAAACGTTCGTATCTTGGCGAACGTGGCACGTCATATGAAACTATCGTTAGATCGTTTCTATATCAACCTAGATCGTTTTGGCAATACTTCGGCGGCCAGCGTTCCGATCGCTCTTGCACAGGCAAAAGCAGAAGGACGCTTACAAAAAGGTATGAAAATCATTTTGGTGGGATTTGGTGGAGGCTTGACGTATGCCGCCTCCTTAATGGAGATATAAGGAGAGAAGATTATGTTATTAAATGAAATGTTTCATGTAAAATATCCGATTATCCAAGGCGCAATGGCAAATATTGCGACTGCTGAGTTTGCAGCAGCTGTTTCTAATGCAGGTGGTATCGGTATCATCGGAACGGGTGCTATGAATGTCGAACAAGCGAGAGAGGCGATTGAGCGCTGCCGTGCTTTGACTGACAAACCATTTGGCGTCAATGTCATGATGATGAATCCATGCACAAATGAGCTGATGGAAATGATCGCAGAAGAAAAAGTTGCGTTGGTGACGACCGGTGCTGGAAATCCTGGCGTTTATATGCAGATGCTGAAAGATAGTGGTGCAAAAGTGTTTCCGGTTGTTCCAAGTGTAGCCATGGCGATTCGCATGGAGCGCAGCGGTGCAGACGGTTTGATCGTTGAGGGTGGAGAAGCCGGCGGTCATGTTGGTGAACAGACGACGATGGCTTTGTTGCCACAGGTGGCAGATGCAGTAAACATTCCAATTGTTGCGGCAGGTGGTATTGCAGACAGCCGTGGCGTATGTGCTGCATTTTGTCTTGGAGCGATCGGTGTACAGGTTGGTACCTGCTTATTGGTTTCTGAGGAGTGCCCGATCCATGAAAATTATAAACAGGCCGTCATCAAGGCAAAAGATACGGATACGGTTGTTACTGGCCGTAGTTTGAATTCCCCAGTACGCATCTTGAAAAATCCGATGAGCCGTCAATACATCAAACTGGAAGCACAGGCAGCTAATCGAGAAGAATTAGAAAAACTGACGTTAGGTGGTTTGCGACGCGCCGTATTTGACGGTGATATGAAGACTGGTTCTGTCATGATGGGACAGATTGCCGGTTTATGTCATGAAGTACGTCCATTGGCAACGATCTTAGAATCATTGATGAGCAATACAAAGGCAGTGAGTGAACAATTGCATCAGATGGTGGAGGAAGCTGCATGTTAAACAGTGTCCGCCTGGGCACCAAAGTATTGCCTGTACCGATCATTCAAGGCGGTATGGGTGTTGGTGTTTCGCTCTCTTCTTTAGCAGGACATGTCATGAAAGAAGGAGGCATGGGTGTCATCAGTGCTGCACACCCAGGTTATGCCCGCGAAGATTTTCGCAAGGACAGCATTCATGCCAACTGTGAAGCAATCAAAGAGGAATGTGCAAAAGCACGTAGGATCAGTGAAGATAATGGCTTATTAGGGGTTAATATCATGGTTGCTTCCACGGATTATGATCAATATGTACAAGCAGCGATCGATGCTGGGGCAGATGCGATCATCTCTGGTGCCGGTCTTCCGTTGCATCTTCCTAAGTTGACGAAAGGCAGTGATATCCTGATCGCTCCGATCGTTTCCAGTGCTAAGGCAGCAAATCTGATCTTGCGTAGTTGGGACAAACATTATCAGTCCTGTCCGGATTTTATCGTGATCGAAGGCTGTGAAGCAGGCGGTCATTTGGGATTTCGTAAAGAAGATCTGTTGGAAGGAAACTGTCAGTCGCTGCAAGAGATCGTAAAAGAAGTGCTGGCATTGTTACCTGCTTATGAAGAAAAATATCAAAAAAAGATACCGGTGTTTGCCGCTGGAGGCATCTTTGATGGTAAAGATATCGCACAGATGATTCGTTTAGGGGCAGCTGGTGTGCAGATGGCAACACGGTTTATTGCTACTTATGAATGTGATGCCAATGATTCCTTTAAACAAGCCGTATTGGATTGTAAGAAAGAAGATATCCGTCTGATTAAAAGTCCGGCAGGATTGCCAGGAAGGGCTTTAAACAATCGTTTTATACAAAAGGTGGAGGAACAGACGATCTGCATGCAGAATTGTCTGCACTGTATGAAACCATGTGATCCCAGCCATACACCCTATTGTATCAGCGAAGCATTGATCGCTTCTGTCAGCAAAGATGCGCAGGATGGTGTCGTCTTTGTCGGTTCCAACGCTTGGCGAATCGATCATCTTGTTCATGTGCGGGAACTGATGCAGGAATTGATTCAGGGAGCAAATGCATCCCTAAAGGAGAATTAAAATGAAGATAGCAATCTTATTTGCTGGTCAAGGAAGCCAGCATACGGGAATGGGAAAAGATTTTTATGATCGTTATCCTGCAGCCCGTGCGGTTTATGATCAGGTCCATATCGATATCGACGTCAAAGATCTTTGCTTTCATGCCGATCAAGAAGTATTAAACGATACGGCGATTGCACAGCCTTGTATCTTGACAACTTCTTCTGCGATTGCCGCTGTGCTGAACGAACATGAAATTCATGCCGATGCGGTTGCCGGATTGAGCTTAGGCGAGTATTCGGCGCTTGCTTATGCTGGTGTATTCACACCACAGCAAGGAGCAGCTCTGGTACGTGAACGAGGGAAGATCATGGCCGCAGCTTTACCAGCCGGAACAAGCGGTATGATGGCAGTATTGAACATGGATGCAGAGATCATCAAAGAAGTATGTGACGAAGTAAAAGCGATCGGCATCTGTGAAATTGCCAATTATAACTGTCCTGGACAGATCGTTATCAGTGGTGAAAAAGCCGCAGTGGAAGCAGCAGGTGAGCGGTTAAAAGAGCGCGGTGCACGACGTGTCATCCCTTTGGCAGTAAGCGGTGCTTTCCATACTTCCTTGTTAAATGAAGCGTCTTATCAATTAAAAGAAGTGCTGGATTCATATCCATTTGCAAAGGCGCAGATCCCAGTTATCTGCAACGTCAGCGGAAAAGTGGAAGAACGCGATGTGAAAGAAGTGCTTCGTGAGCAGATTTGTCACAGCGTTCATTTTACGCAGAGCATTGAAACCATGCTGGAAATGGGCATCGATACGTTTATTGAGATTGGACCAGGGCATGCGTTGAGCGGCTTTGTGCGTAAAACGTCAAGAGATGTAACGGTATACAGCATCGATACCGTCGAAGACTTTGAGAAAGTCTTGAAGGAGGTAAAGGGGAATGGAAACTAAGACCGTACTGATTACTGGCGCAGGAAGAGGTATCGGAAAAGCGATTGCTTTGGCATTTGCTAAAGAAGGCTATCAGGTAGCGATCAATTATAACGGCAGTGAGAATGCCGCAAAAGAAACAGCAGTTCTTTGTGAACAAGAAGGTGTGAAAGCGAATATCTATCGCTGCAATGTCGCTGATTATGCGGCTGTTGAAGAAATGATGAAAGCGGTCGTAGATGATTTTGGCAGTATCGATGTTTTGGTCAATAATTCAGGAATTACTAGAGATACGTTATTGTTGCGTATGAAGGAAGAAGATTTTGATCAGGTCATCGATATCAACCTGAAAGGAACATTCAACTGCATTCGTCATGTGGCACGCATCATGATGAAACAGCGTCATGGTTCGATCGTCAATATGTCTAGCATCGTCGGTATTGCCGGCAATGTCGGTCAGATGAACTATGCTGCAAGCAAAGCAGGCATCATCGGTTTGACGAAATCTGCTGCAAAAGAACTGGCCTCTCGCAACATTCGTGTCAATGCGATCGCTCCAGGATTTGTCGAGACTGAGATGACGAAGGTGCTGAGCGAAGAGGCTCGCGAAGCGGCAATGCGTGTTATTGCTTTGAAACGCTTTGCCAGCGTAGAGGATATTGCTAATTTGGCAGTATTCCTTGGATCTGACAAGAGCAGTTATATTACTGGCCAGACCATTCAGGTCGATGGCGGTATGGCAATGTAGGAGGTATGCACATGAAACGCAGAGTAGTGATTACGGGAATGGGTGCAGTTTCCCCGATCGGTAATACGGCAGAAGAAATGTGGCAGGGCATTCGTGCACAACGTTGTGGAATTGACGAAATCACCCATTTCGATACAAGCGACTATAAAGTAAAGCTTGCGGCAGAAGTAAAAGACCTCGATATGGAACAATATTTCAGCAAGCGTGACTTAAAATTCAATGACCGCTTTACACAGTTTGCCCGCATTGCCGCAAAACAGGCGATGGAAGACAGTAAACTGGATACAGAAAAAGAGAATATGGATCGTTTTGGTGTGATCATCGGTTCAGGAATCGGTGGGATCGCAACGATCGAACAAGCGCAGGTAAACTTGGAAACACGTGGAGCAAGCCGTGTATCACCGTTCTTTATTCCGATGACCTTAGCAAATTTAGCTGCCGGAACGGTTGCGATCGATCTGGGTGCCAAAGGACATTGCTCTTGTGTTGTCACAGCTTGTGCAGCTGCAAGCAATGCGATCGGTGAAGCGTTCCATAAGATTCGTGATGGCTATGAAGATATTATCGTTGCCGGCGGAAGTGAAGCAGCGATCACCCCTCTTGCAATTGCTGGCTTTATGTCCATGCGTGCTTTGTGCGAAGGAGATGACAAAGAGCGTGCCAGCATTCCATTTGACAAAGAACGTCATGGATTTGTCATGGGCGAAGGTGCTGGTATCCTGATCTTGGAAGAATATGAACACGCCAAAGCGAGAAATGCACATATTTATGGCGAAATCGTCGGTTATGGTGCAACTTGTGATGCGCATCATATCACTGCGCCAGCTCCAGATGGCAGCGGGGGAGCAAAAGCGATGGTGCAAGCTATTGAAGATGCTGGCTTACAGAAAGAAGACATCGACTATATCAATGCACATGGTACGAGCACACCGCTTAATGATCGTACGGAAACAGCGGCGGTTAAACTGGCATTTGGTGAACATGCACAACATCTGGCAATGTCTTCAACAAAATCTAATACAGGGCATCTGTTAGGAGCTAGTGGTGCGATCGAAGCGATCATTACGGTCAAAGCATTGCAGGAAGGTTATATTCCGGCAACGATTCACTATGAACAAAAAGATGAAGAGTGTGACCTCGATATCGTCGCTAACCAAGGTCGAGAAGCAAACCTGCGCTATGCGATGAGCAATTCCCTTGGATTTGGCGGTCATAATGCCTCTTTGATCTTTGCGAAAGGAGAGGAATAAGCATGGTTTACAATTCAAATGAGATTCAACAGATCATTCCTCATCGTTATCCATTTTTATTGGTAGACGCAATCGAAAGCATTAACGAAGAAGGAACTTCGATCGTGGGCCGTAAATGTGTCAGCGCGAATGAAATGCAATTCTTAGGACATTTTCCACAAAAACATTTAATGCCAGGCGTGTTGATCGTAGAGGCACTGGCACAGACGGGTTGTGTCTTATTGTTGTCAAAGGAAGAAAACAAAGGGAAGATCGGCGTATTTGCAGGTATCAATAAGATGCGCTTTCGTCGTCCGGTCATTCCTGGAGATGTGCTTCGTCTGGAAGTGACGCTGACGAATCAGCGTGCTGGAATCTATTTTGCGGATGTATGCGCAACCGTAGAAGGAGAAGTAGCTGCGCGCGGTGAGATCATGTGCGCGTTGATGGACGTACAGGGATAGAAAAGGAAAGGTGATTCGTGTGACACCAATTCAGGTGATGCGGTCAGCGCATTTACTACCAGGAGCGTGGGTATATGCGCATCGCTGCGATATGGAAGATTGGGAAACAAATTATAAAAAACTGAGGATCTACAGCCAAAAGGTGGTAAAAACCTTGGGCTTTCAATTGCAAAGTGAAGGGATCGAAAACTTGCCGAAGAAAGGTCCTATCTTCTTTGTTTCCAATCATCAGGGAACATTGGACCCGGCACCGATCGTTGCGACGTGTCCATTGCCGCTCGCTTTCGTTTCCAAAAAGGAAAATGAGAAAATTCCGCTGTTGGGACGTTTAGCGCTCATGATCGGTACGATTCACTTTGATCGTGATACACGCGAAGGGAATGTGCACATGCTTCGTGAAAGCGCTCGTCGTTTGAAACAAGGGAAGAATCTATTGATCTTTCCAGAAGGAACTCGTTCGAAAGGGGATCGAATGAATGCGTTCAAAATGGGGTCGCTGCAACCAGCATATATGGGAAAAGCGACCATCGTCCCGATCGCACTTCAAAATTGTTATGCATTGGATGAACGACGTGCGCATGTGCGCCAATTAAAAGTCATTTATGGCAAACCGATTCCGTATGAGGAATACCGTGCAATCAAACAGGAGGATCTGCTGAAACGATTGCATGATGAAATTCAGCAAAACGTCTATGCAAAATAAAAAAATCAATCATTTGAAAAAAGAAGAATGGTGGAATGTAGCTACGCATGGGATCATGGCCATCATTTTTGGAGGATGGATGGTCGTTGCCCTTCCGGGCGCTTGGGATAAAAATTCGTTGTTTGGTTTTGGACTGCTCGTCTTTTTTCTTTGTATGATCGCTATGTTTTTGGCTTCCACGTTCTATCATGCAATGTTGCCAGGGACAAAAGCAAAAAACATTCTGCATGTCTTGGATCACATCTGTATTTATTTAGCAATTGCGGGAAGCTATACGCCAGCGGTGTTGTGTGTGATGGAAGGTCCATATCGTATAGGATTATTGCTCTTTCAATGGGGAATGGTACTGATCGGTATTATCTATAAGAGTTTTTCAAAGAAGAAAAACAGCAAATTGTCACTTGTATTGTATTTGGGAATGGGATGGAGCGTCTTATTGTTGTTACCAGAGCTCTTAAGTGCAGTTTGCTCTGAATTCCTGTGCTTTGTAGTTGCAGGAGGAATCGCCTATAGTATCGGTGCAGTGATTTATGCGAAAAAACCGTTTCCTTATGCGCATGTCGTATGGCATGTATTTGTCGCATTAGCTGCTATTTTACAAGGGATTGGTTTTGTATACTATTTAATCTAAAATATCAAATGCTGAAGTGAAAAGTTTATTTCCACTTTAAAATGCCAAAAAAGAAAAGTGGCAATTACTCTTACAAAACAAGAGGATTGTCGCTTTTTTGTATATCTTAAGT
>CBCTZR010000023.1:0-30287 GCA_965151435.1 uncultured Merdibacter sp.
CTATATAAAGCACATATTTACATTCATGCTATTTTCTAACTGTCAAACTCCCGAGTAATTGCCACTTTTCTTTTTTGGCCTTTTAAAGTGGAAATAAACTTTTCACTTCAGCAAAAGATTTTTCTTGATCCAGGATCTATCCAAATGATCCGCAGCAGAAGTTAGAAATCCTGTGATTCTTGGGTGTTTCATTCGCATTTTATTTTAGCTGTGCTATACTTATAGCAGTAACATAACTTTGTGTTGTATAGGAGTGAATGATAATGAATATTCATGAATCTAGTGAAGATTATTTAGAGACGATCTTAAAGCTGCAGGAAGAGCATGGAAAAGTACGATCGATCGATATCGCTCGAGAGCTGCATTATTCTAAACCAAGCGTTTCTCGCGCAATGAGCATTTTAAAAGAGCGCGGTTTGATCGAAATAGAGGATCGTGCGATCTCGCTGACAGAGGAAGGAAAGGATATTGCAGCGAATATTTACAGCCGTCATCAATATCTTCAGCATTTTCTGGAAGAACTGGGGATCGATCCTGAAACGGCAGAAAAGGATGCCTGTCGCATGGAACATGTGATCAGCGAAGAGAGCTATCAGCGCTTGAAACAGTTTATTGATGCACATCGCAATAAATGATCGGCTTAGCCGATTTTTTTGTGTTTATAGGCCGGGTATGCTATAGTAAAAAAAAGATTGGGTGAAATACATGGAAAAAAAGAGAATCGTCATAAAAGTGGGATCTTCTACGATCACACATGAAAGCGGGCGTTTACATCTGCGAAAATTGGATCTGCTTGCGCGGGTCCTGAGCGATTTGAACAATGCGGGACATGAAATCGTATTGGTAAGCAGCGGCGCAATTGCGGCTGGATGCGGAAAGATGCAATTCAATCATCGACCGAAAGAATTAAAAGAGAAACAAGCTTTAGCTGCGATCGGTCAATGTGAGCTCATGTATATCTATGACCAGATGTTTGCTCAATATTCGCGTAAAGTGGCACAGTTATTATTGACAAAACGAGACCTGGAGGATGAGCAGTTACGGGAAAATGCGTTGAGTACCCTGCAGGTGCTGCTCACTTATCAGACCATTCCGATCATTAACGAGAATGATAGTATCGCAACTGAGGAAATCGTCTATGGAGATAATGATACGCTCAGTGCGATTACGGCGCGTTTGATACAAGCGGATCTGTTGATCCTGTTGAGCGATATCGAAGGCTTGTATGAGGAAGACCCTTCTTTGAATCCAAATGCTCGAAAGATCGATGTTGTGGAGACAATCGATGAGAAGATCATGGCAATGGCCGGTGACAGTAATTCTTTGGTCGGCACAGGAGGAATGATCACAAAACTGCAGGCGGCGAAGATTACGACACAGGCAGGTTGTGCGATGGTGATCGCTAGTGGCGAGGATCCAAATATTTTATATGATATCGTGGACGGTAAAAGCTGCGGTACGCTGTTTCAAGCGCGGAGGTGAAGAAGATGGATGAGATGAAAGAACAAGGCCGTCTTTGCAAACAGGCAAGCTATCAGTTAGCACAGCTGAGCGATACGAAGAAAAATGAGGCATTGATGCGAATGGCCGACTTATTGTGGGAACAAAGAGAAAGCATCTTTCAGGCGAACAGGGAAGATGTGGAGGCTGCACGCGCTGCAGGAAGAAACGAATCGTTTATCGATCGTCTGTCTTTGGATGAACAGCGTCTTGCAGGGATCTGTGAAGGTGTACGACAGGTGGCGGCATTAGCGGATCCTTGTGGAAAGATCCTGGCACAGTGGGATCGCGGTGATCTGCATTTGATCAAGCGAAGCGTTCCATTTGGCGTGATCGGGATCATCTATGAAGCGCGTCCAAACGTGAGCGTGGATGCAGCAGCTCTGTGCTTGAAAAGCGGAAATGCTTGTTATCTGCGTGGCAGCAGAGAGACATTCGCCAGCAACCAGATGCTGGTTCATTGGATGAGGGAAGCGTTGAAAAACTGCGGTATTGATGCAAATGGCATTGCGTTGGTACAAGATGTCTCACATGAGGCAGCGGATGCATTCATGAAGATGCGTGAATATTTGGATCTGCTGATTCCAAGAGGAAGTGCGCGCTTGATCGCTCATTGTGTAGAGAATGCACGTGTACCGATTATTGAAACTGGCAGCGGCAACTGTATCCTGTATATTGATAAGGTCGTTAACAAAGAACAGGTGATTCCGATCTTGATCAATGCGAAATGCCAGCGTGTCAGCGTATGCAATGCAGTGGAAAGTTTGTTGATTCATAGAGATCGCTTGGATCTTGTAGAGGATATTCTACGAGCGTTAAAAGAACATGGTGTAAAAGTGCATGGTGATGCGACGATCTGCCAATATGATCCTGAGGTGATCTTAGCAAATGAAGAAGACTATGCGAAGGAATACTTGGATTATGAGATTTCTATCAAATGTGTTGACAGCGTCGATGAAGCGATTGCGCACATCAATACGCATCATACGATGCACTCCGATACAATCTTGAGTGAGGATCCTGAAGCAATCGAAGCTTTTCTCAATGAAGTGGATGCGGCAGTCGTCTATGCGAATGCTTCGACGCGTTTTTCGGATGGCTTTGAATTTGGATTTGGTGCAGAAATCGGCATTTCCACCCAGAAACTGCATGCGCGAGGACCAATGGGACTGGCAGAGCTAACGACGTATAAATATCAGGTCTATGGGAAAGGAACGATACGAAAATAAGGCACTAAAGAGAATTAGTGCCTCAGACCGTTGACAAAGTTGCTCTTTGAGCAGACTTTGTCATACGGTCTTTTTTAATCTCCACTTTTAAAGAAAAAACAGGCAATCTTAAGCCATAATTTGTCTAAAATTACCTGAAAAATGGTTGATAATCTCCACTTGTAATGAATTATTTTTCTATACTTTTTAAGTATATAGTTTGTCAACAAGCTGAAGGCACTAAAGAGAATTAGTACCTTTCTTTTCGGTATTGTGAAGGGAGCTGCTGCATGCGTTCTTTGAACGCTTTGCTGAATTTTCCTTGCGATTCATAGCCGACCTGTTCCGCAATCGCTTGAATCGATAAATCGCTCTCTCTTAACAGCTGGGCAGCCAGCTGTAAGCGATATTCTTTCATATAAGCTGCGATAGGTAACCCATAGACTGCTTTGAAGTCTGCTTTTAAAGTAGATGTATTCATCAAATACTTTTTAGCTAACTCTTCAATGGTAAATCGCTGATCGATGTGATCAATCAAAAATTGGCGGATTGTCTGAATCTGCTCATATTGTCTTTGATCACAAGAATGGTGGTTAGAGTCTTCCGTGGAACTTTCACTGAGAAGAAGCAGCAATTCCATGCATTTTAAACGAAAGTATGAAAGAGAAGAAGTGATGGGAGAAGTAAACAACGAGGAAAAGATCGACTGAAATTGAGGATGATTTTGCAAAATGACATTTTTCGGATCGATACAGTAGTGTTCATAAAGCTTTTGAGGATCCCATGCGATTTCTTGAAACAAAGGGAATTCTTTCAAAACGATCTGATGCAGATCGATGGTCATGGCGATACCTTCATAGAATCCTAAGGGCAGCGTCATCTCCGAGTCAGCACAGCTGGATAGAGAATGGATGCAGATTTCGCCATTTCCTAGATACACGTTGTTTTCTTTGCACATATTCCATCCGATCCGGCCTTGCCGACAATAATTGATCTCGAGGATCTGCGGCTTTGGTGAATGACAAAAACGGATACCTGGCGTAAGATAGCGATGGTGGGAAAGCTCGATACCTTGAAAGAGCGGATAAATATCAATACAGCCTTTTCCGATGGAAGGGAATGCGTGCTCTTGTAAGTGAAGTGCTGGTTGTTGTCCGTGATTTTTGATGACCATACAGCCTTCAGGGATCGTGTCAAAGATTTTCAGGAAGGCTTTATCATTTTTGGTTTTCATTATTCGTTCTCCGTGAAAGGATCAATCGGACAGCTGATCTCTACGATCTTTTCAATGATCGGATGCAGCATCTGCGCAACCTTCGTATCCGAACAGCGATAATACACTTCTTTTCCTTCTCTGCGGCTGACGATCAGCTTGCTAGCTTTTAGCTGACGCAGATGATGAGATACCGCAGGGGAGCTCATATGTACGAGCGCAGCGATGTTGATCACACATTCTTCACAGTGGCATAAAAGCCAGAAAATGCGAATGCGGTTTGGATCGCATAGCTGTTTAAAGATATCTGCGGCAGCTTGGAAATCTTCGCTTGCCGGCATGTGAAGATCGTTGTGTTCAATTGCCTGACCATGGTCATGGGGTAGCGTGTTTGCCATTGTAGTACCTCCTTAATGGTCCAAATGGAAATGGTTTTGTCCCAATTGGAAAAACAGATCCACAAAATATTGACCGTTCTTGATAAAATGATTATACTACAAATAAACAATTAAACAATCATTGAATTGTAAAACGGAGGTTACTGATGAAAAAGAGTTATAAAATTGAAGTTGACTGTGCCAATTGTGCAAATAAGATGGAAGTGGCAGCTAAAAAAACAAAAGGTGTGAAAGATGCTGTCGTCAACTTCATGACGTTGAAGATGCAGGTGGAATTTGAAGAAGGAGTCGATCATAAAGCAATCATGCAAGAAGTTTTGAAGAATTGCAAACGAGTAGAAGACGACTGCGAAATCTATCTCTAAGCAATCTTGAGAGGGGGAACACCTATGCAGGAGTGGATCATCGATATACTGTTTTTGTTTGTTTTGCTGGCAGGAGTGCTCCTGTTGGTTTTAGAGGGGAAAAAAGAGCATGCGATGAATAAAAAACAAAAGAAAATGCTCGTGCGTATCGTGCTGGCCACTTTTGTTTTGCTGTGTGGAGAAATCGGACTCAAATCTTTGGAAGGTGAGCTCCATTGGTCATATTATTGCTTGTTTTATTTTTGTGATTATCTCATCATTGGCTATGATATTTTATGGAAGGCGTGCAAAGGTATCAAGAATCGTCAGGTGTTCGATGAGTGTTTTTTGATGTCCATCGCTACAGTGGGGGCGTTTGGGCTAGCGCTTTATGAACAAAGCAATGATTATACAGAAGCGATTGCTGTCATGCTGTTTTACCAGATCGGTGAATGGTTCCAAAGCTATGCGGTCGGTAAGAGCCGGGGCAATATCAGCAAACTCATGGATATTCGTCCGGACTATGCGAACATTGAAAAGAATGGACAATTGGTCCGAGTAGATCCAGACGAGGTAGCGGTTGGAGAGATCATCGTTGTTCAACCTGGTGAGAAAGTAGCGATCGATGGAATCGTCGTCGAAGGGAAATCCAGTTTAAATACCAGTGCTTTGACCGGTGAGAGTTTGCCAAGAGATGTAAAAGAAAAAGATGAAATCATCAGCGGATGCATCAATTTGAGCGGTGTGCTGAAAATCCAAACGAGCAAAGAATTCTGTGATTCGACCGTTTCGAAGATCTTGGATCTGGTGGAGAATGCAAGTTCGCGTAAATCGCATTCAGAAAACTTCATATCAAAATTTGCTCGTATCTATACGCCGGCAGTTTGTATTTCTGCCTTTGCGCTGGCGTTTTTACCGCCGCTGGCAGAATGGCTCTTCGCATTGACGCCACAGTGGGAGGTGTGGATCTATCGAGCGCTGACGTTTTTGGTCATCAGCTGTCCCTGCGCTCTTGTCATCAGCATTCCTCTTACGTTTTTTGCCGGTATCGGCGGTGCCAGCAGTGCCGGTGTGCTGGTAAAAGGAAGCAATTATCTGGAAACTCTATCCCAGACGAAGATCGTCGTCTTCGATAAGACCGGAACCTTGACGCAAGGCGTTTTTGCGGTACGTGCGATCCATCATTGCCATATGAGCGAGGAAAAGCTGATCGAATATGCGGCTTTAGCAGAGAGTGCTTCCAATCATCCGATCGCTAAGAGCTTGCAAAAAGCATATGGGAAAGCGATCGATCGTACGCGTGTGAAAAATGTGGAAGAGATCAGCGGTAATGGAGTACGTGCTACGGTAGATGGAAGCGACGTATTGCTGGGCAATGAAAAGATGATGGAGCGCTTCCACATTGACAGCATTCCTTGTCACAGCTTAGGAACGATCATCCACGTTGCTGTTGACGGTGTCTATGCAGGACATATCGTGATCAGCGATATCGTGAAAGCGCATGCCAAAGAAGCAATCGATCAATTGCGTCAGGTGGGAATGCGAAAGATGGTCATGTTGACTGGGGACAGGGAAAACGTAGCGCAGGCAGTAGCTTTTCAGCTTGGCATAGATGAGGTATACAGCGAATTGTTGCCGGCAGATAAAGTGAGCAAGGTAGAAGATCTTTTGCAAACGAAAGCAAATAAGGAAAAACTGGCTTTCATCGGTGATGGCATCAACGATGCGCCAGTCTTACGAAGAGCGGATATCGGTATTGCGATGGGGGCGATGGGCAGTGACGCTGCTATTGAAGCGGCTGATGTCGTCTTAATGGATGACGATCCTTTAAAGATCGCAAAAGCCATCAAGATCTCGCGCAAATGTTTGCGTATCGTCTATCAGAATATCGTATTTGCCATTGGTGTTAAGCTGTTGTGCTTATTATTGGGTGCATTGGGAATTGCCAATATGTGGCTGGCGATCTTTGCGGATGTCGGCGTAATGGTTTTGGCAGTGCTGAATGCGATCCGTGCATTATTCGTTCAAAAACTGTAAAACAATGGTTCGTTGAGAGAACCATTGTTTTATTTTTTATAGAGGAAAGAAAAATGACGATGCGAAGTGTGATCCCGGCGATATGAAAAGCAATCTGCTTGTTCTTGGAATGTATCCATCTCACAGCGATGGATATTGCTTTCTTGAACACCCAGCGCTTTGAGCATCTCTACGTTGAGACCGATATGATCGCACAATGCGCTTTGATCCGGTAGAAATTGTAAATAGGGTGCAGTATCGAAAGGAAGTTTCTGTATTTTTGTGATGACATCTTCACGTATTTGAAATGATGGCTGATGGATACAAGGGGCGATCCATACTTTCGTAGTGGCTGGACATAGTCCTTTTTGAATGACTTGCTGGAAGGTGCGTGTGGTGATCTGTTGGACGGTACCTGGCCAGCCGCTGTGTATAGCACCGCAATAAGAGGATGTGGGATCATAAAACAAAAGCGGGATGCAATCTGCGGTAAAGACGCCCAGCAGCAGCTGCTTTTCTTTGGTATATAGCGCATCACATTGTGCAATAGCACTTTCGCAGTCGTTAGCCCCTTTGCCTCTGTCATCGTTTTTCACTTCATAGCTGTTTGCGCTGTGCGTTTGATTTGCGACACACCAATTCGATAATGAAAGAGAAAGCTGTTCGCTGAGCCGTCTACGATTTGCGCGTATATCTTGTGCAGGGTCATTTGTATGCAGAGCTAAAGAACCCTCGCATGGTAACGATTGATCGCGCAGGGTACAGCCGACGTATAAGGTTTCATCTTCATATAGGGTTATCTGTTTCATCACTCGCTCATCTCCTGTTTTTCTTATTATATCGTAAGTAAACAAAAAAGGAAGGAGGAAATGCAAGGTGCAGGTTGACTGTGTTCAGTGGATATGTTAAGGTGGGAACGTTATCAATAGATAGTAGATGAAAGGAGTGATTTCATGAGCCAGCAGGGATTGAATAGCCAGCAAGTAAATGAGAGGATTGCGCAGGGTCAGCAGAATATGTTGCCGCCTTCAGCATCCAAGACAACGAAACAGATCTTTCAGGAAAATATATGCACTTTGTTTAACTTATTGAACTTTTTGATCGCTCTTGCGTTAGCATGCGTAGGAGCATGGACCAATTTGGTCTTTATTGCGATCATTTTATTAAATCTCATCATCGGAATCGTTCAAGAGTTGCGAGCGAAGAAAATGGTGGACGAACTTTCCCTTTTGATCGTTCCAAAGGCTACGGTTATCCGTGATGGGGAAAAAGTACAGATACCGATCGAAGAGATCGTGCTGGATGATGTGATGATCTTGGACAGCGGTCAGCAGATCTGTTGTGATTGTGTCATCATCGAAGGGGAAACTGAAGTCAATGAATCGATGTTGACTGGAGAATCGGATCCGATCAGCAAGGGTGTTGATGATCATCTGCTCTCTGGCAGCAGCATCATTTCCGGAAAATGTCTGGTACGGGTAGAACATGTCGGTGAACAAAATTACGTTTCAAAAGTGACAGCAGAGATCCGCAGCGGCAAAGGATTGCATTCTCAGCTGTTGGATGCGATGCGTCAGGTGACAAGAGTTACGACCGTAGTGATCATTCCTATGGGGATCGTATTGTTTGCACAGGCGTTATTGTTTCGACAGAATACGATGTATGATGCGGTTGTTGGCAGTGCGGCTGGGCTGCTAGGAATGTTGCCGAAAGGATTGGTTTTGCTCATCAGTGTGAGTTTAGCAGTAGGTACAGTAAAATTAGCAAAGCGCAAGGTGTTGATTCAGAATTTATATTCATTGGAGTCCCTTGCTTACGTGGATACGTTGTGTTTGGATAAAACAGGTACGATCACGACGGGAAAGATGAAGGTTGAAGGTAGCGTTGAACTGGCTCCCTGTTCGCAAGAAGATCTGGAACATTGGGCGTCATACCTGCATTACAGCGATGATAACAATGAGACGTATCAAGCGCTTTGTCGCGCCTATGCGCCTTCTCCTCAATTTCAACCAACGAAGAAAATTGCTTTTTCTTCTCAAAGAAAATGGGGGGCGATGGAATTTGAAAATTATGGTGTCCTGCTTTTAGGCGCACCGGATCGTTTGATGGATCCATTGCCGGAAGCATTGGAGAAAGAAATGGAACAGGGAAGCCGTATCCTGATCTTAGCAAAGAGCGAAGTGCTGCCGGATAAAGAAGGAAAAGTGGTCGCGCAACCGCTGATGGCTTTTATCCTCAGCGATGTCCTTCGCAAAGATGTCAACCAGACATTGGATTATTTCCGCAAGGAAGGTGTTGATATCAAGATTATCTCTGGTGATCATATCAAGGCAGTATCTGCGATTGCCAAAAAAGCAGGATTTCTTGATTATCACAGCTGTGTGGATATGAGCAATGTCACAGAAGAAGAATTAAATGAAGATTTTGTCAATCAGCATGCGATCTTTGGCCGTGTGACGCCAAAACAGAAAAAACAAATCGTCTGCATGTTACAAAAGAGCGGTCACTGTGTTGCGATGACTGGTGATGGTGTCAATGATCTTTTGGCATTGCAGCAAGCAGATTGCAGTATCGCTGTCGCTGCGGGAAGTGACGCCGTAAAACAGATGTCGCAGGTCGTCTTATTGGAATCTGATTTTGGAGAGCTGCCTTCTGTCCTGTGGGAAGGCAGACGTGTCGTAAATAACGTGACCAGGGTTGCTGGTATCTTCTTCATCAAAACGCTGTAGTCCCTCGCTGTTTCTTTGATCTGTGTGTTCATGAATAGTCCCTTTCCTTTTATTCCGATCCAAGTGACATTGATCGATCTGATGATCGAAGCAGTTCCTTCTTTCATGACGATGCTGGAACCTGATCCGACAAAAGTACAGGGGCGTTTCTTATCGACCGTGTTGCGCAGAGCGTTACCTTTTGCGGCAGCTATCGTCATCGGTATGGTGTTGTTGATGATGGGTCGTCATGAACAATGGCAGAACACTTTATATCTGGTGGTGGCAGCACTATCGATGTTGGCGGTGATTCGTTCATTTTTGCCGATGAATCCGTTGCGTATCGTTGTCTGTGTGTGCATGATCGTCGGTTTTGTCATGGCGATCTTGTTATTTCCATCGATCTTGCATCTTACTCATCTAGAAGTTGCCTTTGCACAATTCCCGGTGATCTTTGTGATCACTTTAGTGATCAGCATCATCTTATATGTGTGTATCGCTCAAAACGGATGGAAGAAGAAAGCGTAATGAAAAGTCGCTGTTTCTAAAGCACTCTATGTAGAGGCTTTTGTCAACAGCGACTTTTTTAAATCGATGTCAAGATGCTATAAGATAGTCATCCTGTATAGCGATAACATAATAAGGAACATAAAACTGCGTATTTCCGACGTCTTGTAATACATAGAACTTATAATATGGCAGATAATAATCGTTTGTTGCATACGTACCATAGACGATCTCCCAGAATCCGATCGGATCATATTGTTGTACTTGCTCAGAGAAATAAGAGATGCAGTTGCCTTGTAACAGAGCATCGAGAGCTTCCTCTTCGCTCTTTAGTGGATAATTGCCCAGTACATCGGAGGTGTCGACATCTTGATAGGAAATGCTCTGTAACATTCCTTCGCTGTCCAGCGTCAGCGTAAAGCTGTGCAATTGCTGTTCGATCAAAGCATCTGTTGGCTCCTCTTTTTCTTCGCTGATGAGGATCTGCCAGCGATTGCTACCTTCGATGTGCTGCGTGAGCATGACATCGATCAATGGATCTTCGAAGTCGATCCAATCGAATTGTGTTAAGAATCGTTCAGTTTTTAATCGGACTTCTTCTTGTGTTTGTCCGCTGAGGTCATAGCTTGTCTCTTCATTTAGAAGGAAATAGGCGCTTGTCTTTGTATAGAGGATCAGTTTTCCTTCTGCACAATCTAAATAGAGATTGGAATTGATCATGTATGGATCCGGATCCTTTTCCATGTGTTTGATCGTGTAGTCCTCTAAATGAAATTGCTTTGCCATCTTTTCCAAGATCGGCAATAATACCTCATCTTCCTGTGTGGATAAATACCAGTTTTCTTCTGCATGAGGATTGGCAAAAACAGGAAGGGTGTCATTTTCTTGGGGCGTGTAAGGATTTTGATGCTTCAAAAGGGAGGCATCATCCCCTAAAGTGCCGATCGAACCTATACCGGAAGGTTGATTGGAAGTATTGGAGGAGATCGTTAGAAGCGGTAAGGATGGTTTTGATAAATACGCATAAGCAAACAATGAGGTGATGATGAGCAACAGACAGCTGCATAAGAGGACGATGTTTTTAAACGATGGGAGAGGAGCACACAAGGGTGCTTCGCCATGTGCCATTCGTTCTTTGAGCTGCTCTTTGAAGCGTGCGCTTGCTTGGATCTGAGAAACTTCGCTTTGATATTGTTCTTTCATCGCTCATAGCCTCCTTTCTCTAATTGCGTTTTCAATGCTTTCCGCCCACGGGAAAGCCAGGAAGCGACCGTACCTTCTTTGGTGTGAAACAGCTGTGCGATCTCTTTGATGCTCATTTCTTCATAATAGAAAAAGTAAATTGCGTTTCGCTGTTGGAAAGGTAATTTCCGTACCTCTTCTAACAGCGAGTGATTTGGAGGACATCGACTAGTGACAAACAAAGGAAAATCACTTCGCTTTCGTTGCCACCAATGCAGATGATAATTCTTGCATTCATTGATCGTGACACGGTATAACCATGCTCTTTCATGGACAGCATCGTCAAAGCTGGCTTGATGCTGCACATATTTGATCAATACATCTTGTACGATATCCTGCGCTTGTGCCAGGTCATGGACGTGATGCATGGCCAAACGCAGTAAAGAGTCGCTGTACTGCTCTACGACTCTTTCGATTTCTTGTTGTGATATCACAAAGATCCCTTTCTTTCAAATTGTTGTTTTCAGTTTGTCGTTTCCATCGCGGTAAATGGAGAGACGCTGTCTACGTCAATGACATATTTTCCGTTTTCATTACGCGACAGGGTTCCCAGAACTGCGACATGCATGTTGCCGATTCCAATATCACCATGCAAGATGATGTATTGTGAATGATCTTCGTTGTAGATCACGCATTGCAGCTTTCCATTTTCATCTTCGATCAACGCTTGCGGCAGATCGCCTTGTACCCACACCGAAGTATCGGTATCTACATAGTATTTTGCATTTGTAATGAGCCAGTCGACACTCATGGGCGCATTGTGCGGTGTACCCTCTTCGATCGGTGCCGTTGTGGATGGATCTTCTTTTGGCTGATCCTTCTCCTGTGCATCGGATGAAGGACGCTTTTCTACGAGAATGGTGATCGTATTGCTTTTTACGTCATCTTTTGATAAGAAAATTTCAAAGATACCACTTTCCTCGCTTTGAAACTGGATCACACCATCTTGTAATGTGATCGTACCTCCTGAGGCATAGATGTCTTCATTCTTCAGATGGACGTCGCTAGGTGTGATCGCATAAGTGATCATTGCCGTTTCATCTACAAAGATTTCTTCATTTTCGCAAGAGAGAGAGGCACTTTCCAAGACAGCAGCTGGCGTTTCTTGTTGTGTGCAGCCGCAAAGGATCAACAGACAGGCGCTTAGCCAGAGAAACCAATATTTTTTCATAGCGTTACCTCCTTCACTTTCTATACAAAATCATAAGGTATTTTCTTGCAAATAGAATTAAAAAAAGTGAAATTTTGTTTTTTTAGCACTAAATTGTTGACAGTGCTAAAAATTAGGCATATACTGTTAGCAGACGTAAGGGATGAGTGCTAGAGAAGGGAGTGAGCGCAATGCTGACACAACGGCAGATTGCCATCTTTAAAGCAATCGTAGATGAGTTTACACGAACGGCAGAGCCGGTCGGCTCGAAAACGTTGATGAACCTCCTAGACTTCCAATGTTCCAGCGCGACCATTCGTAATGAGATGGCGGTGTTGGAAGACGTCGGTCTGCTGGAAAAGACACATACCTCCAGTGGACGTATTCCTAGCAGAAAAGGCTATCGATTTTATGTCGAACACCTGATGGAGAAACAATTGGACAGCGAAGTCAAATATTCTTTGCAGCAGGTGTTTAGCGAACGCCATTATTCCATGGACGAGATCGTGAAGAAAAGCTGTGATATTCTTTCGCAGATGACCCATCTGACCAGTGTCGTATTGGGGCCGGAAAGCAAGTATCAGACATTGCAGCACATTCAGCTGGTTCCGATTACAAGCCGCAGTGCGGTAGCTATCTTCATTACCGATCATGGACATACGGAAAACAAGATGTTTCACTTTGATACGGATGTCAGTGTGAAAGATCTAAAAACTTGTACGGATCTGCTGAATGATAAGCTCAGCGGAACGCCGATCAAGGATGTCGTCGAGAAGATGCAGGAGATCGAACCGCTGTTGGCCGCTCAGGTGGCACGTCATGAAGTGCTGTTTGAAGCGTTCGTATCCGCATTCATGAAATTCGCCAGTGATAAGGTTTATTGCAGCGGACAAAGCAACATGCTCTATCAGCCGGAATTTTCCGATATCAATAAATTGCGAGAAGTCATGAAGGTGTTGGAGGACAGTTCGTTGTTTCGTCAATTGGCCAATCATGAAGGTAATGTGGCCATTGAGATCGGCGGCGATAATGAATTGATTCAGGTAAACGACATGGCAGTCGTATCCAGCAAGTTTCGCTTGTCGGATGAAGAAGAAGGACAGCTGATGATCGTTGGGCCAACGCGTATGCAGTACAATCGGGTCGTCGCATTGATGGAATACATGAGCAAGGTGATTGAAGACCTTTACAGGCAGGAAGAATAGGAGGGATCTTGCGTGCAGGAAGAAAAGAAAGAAACGATGGAAAACGAAACGCCGCAAAGCGACGTGAAGGTTGAAACAGATACAAAAACGGCAGACACAGAAGATTTCAATGAAACTTCGAAAGAAAACAAGAAAGAGAAAAAGCTCTTCAAGAAAGATAAGATCGCTGAGTTAGAAAAGAAGATCAGCGAGCTGGAAGAAGAGGTTGCAAAGCAGAAAAACGAGTATTACAAGGCATATGCAGATACGGAAAATTTACGTAAACGTCTGCAAAGCGAAGCAGAGACGACGCGAAAATATCGCATACAGAGCATCGCGTTGGAACTATTGCCGATCTTGGATTCGATGGAGCGTGCTTTGGCGGTACAAAGCGATGATGAAAACATCAGAAATTATGTCAAAGGCTTTGAAATGATCCATGATCAGCTGGTTGCTGTCTTGGAAAAAGAAGGCGTGAAGGAAATTGAAGCGCTGAATAAACCATTTGATCACAACGTACATCAGGCGTTGATGCAGGAACCTGTTGAAGGGGTAGAAAGCGGTATCGTGGTTGAAGTGCTTCAAAAGGGATATATGTTGAAAGACCGTGTGCTTCGTGCATCACTGGTCAAGGTAAGCGAATAAATAAGGAGGAATCATTATGAGTAAGATTATTGGTATTGACTTAGGTACGACAAACTCTTGTGTTGCAGTCATGGAAGGAAAAGAATGCAAGGTTATCACCAATCCAGAAGGTAACCGGACAACACCTTCTGTCGTTGCATATAAGAACGGTGAGCGCATCGTCGGTGATGCAGCAAAACGTCAGGCAGTTACAAATAAGAACACTGTTTCCAGTATCAAGCGTTTGATCGGTACGAGCGAAAAAGTGGAAATGGAAGGAAAACAGTATACACCGCAGGAGATCTCTGCGATGATCTTGCAGTATCTGAAAGGTTATGCAGAAGATTATTTAGGTGAGAAGGTGACAAAAGCAGTCATCACCGTACCTGCTTACTTCAATGATGCACAGCGTCAGGCAACAAAAGATGCTGGTAAGATCGCTGGTTTGGAAGTAGAGCGTATCATCAACGAACCAACGGCTGCCGCACTTGCTTATGGTATCGATAAAACAGATAAAGAACAAAAAGTTTTGGTTTATGACTTAGGTGGAGGAACATTTGATGTTTCCATCTTGGAATTGGCAGACGGTACATTTGAAGTGTTGTCTACAAACGGTGATACACATTTAGGTGGAGATGACTTCGATAATGTATTGGTTGACTGGATGGTCGACACGTTCAAGAAGGAAAACGGCATTGATTTGCGCAATGATAAGATGGCGATGCAGCGTTTGAAAGAGGCTGCTGAAAAAGCGAAGAAAGATCTGTCTTCCATGATGCAGACACAGATCTCCCTGCCATTCATCTCAGCAGGAGCAAGCGGACCACTGCACTTTGAATCCAGCTTGACACGTGCAAAATTCGATGAGATGACAAAACATCTGGTTGAGCGTACGATGGAACCAGTGCGTAACGCATTGCGTGATGCAGGTTTGACAAAGAACGATATCCATCAGGTATTGTTGGTCGGAGGTTCTACACGTATTCCGGCTGTACAGGAAGCGGTAAAGAATGCATTAGGCAAAGAACCGAATCATTCTGTCAACCCAGATGAGGTCGTAGCGATGGGTGCTGCCATTCAAGGTGGTGTCATCTCCGGTGATGTAAAAGATGTCTTGTTGTTAGACGTTACACCGTTAAGCTTAGGTATCGAGACGATGGGTGGTGTCATGACTGTATTGATTCCACGTAATACGACGATCCCAACCAGCAAGTCACAGATCTTCTCTACTGCGGCAGATAATCAGCCAGCTGTTGATATCCGCGTATTGCAGGGTGAGAGACCGATGGCAGCCGACAATAAAGAATTAGGAATGTTTAAACTGGATGGTATCGCACCGGCACGTCGTGGTGTTCCTCAGATCGAAGTAACATTTGATATCGATGTCAATGGTATCGTACACGTTTCCGCAAAAGATAAAGGAACTGGTAAAGAACAATCGATCACGATCCAGAACTCCAGCGGATTGAGCGATGAGGAGATCGATCGCATGGTTCGTGAGGCAGAAGAACATAAGGCAGAAGACGACAAGCGTAAAGAAGACATCGAAACGCGCAATAAGGCAGAAGGCTTCATTGCACAGATCGATGCTACATTGGCTGACAATGGCGACAAGATCGATGCAAAGCAGAAAGAAGAAGTACAGAAATTGCGCGATGATCTGCAAAAAGCGTTGGATGACAACAATATGGATGAAGTTAAGAGCAAATTGCAGATGCTGGAACAGGCAATGCAGGCAGCTAGTCAGCAGATGTATCAGCAGGCTGGCGGACAGGCTGGAAATGATACAAATACAAGCGGCGGCAAGGATGACTTTGTAGACGCTGAATTTGAAGAAAAGAAGTAAAAATGAATCGTACAATTCCTAGTGCTTGCGCTAGGTTTTGTACTGTAAGGAAATGCGGCAAAAGAGGATGTTGAAAGGGAGACTTGCAAAAGCTTTCTTGAACTGGTATCCTTAAAAGCATGCAGAAAAGTAAGAGAGGTGAGCCATGATGAGCGAAAAAAGAGATTATTATGAGGTCCTCGGGCTGAGCAAAGGCGCCAGTGAAGAGGAAATCAAAAAAGCATACCGCAAAATGGCAAAAAAATATCACCCGGATATCAATAAAGACCCGGGTGCAGAAGAGAAATTCAAAGAGATTAACGAAGCGTATGAAGTCCTCAGCGATCCGCAGAAAAAAGCGACGTATGATCAGTTTGGTCATGCGGGAATGGATGGTGCAGGCTTTGGTAACTTCAATCAGGGCGGTGCCGACTTCTCTGGCTTTGGTGGCTTTGAAGATATCTTTGGATCCTTCTTCGGCGGCGGATTTGGTGGCAATAGCCGACGAGCAAATACGGGACCACGCAAAGGAAATGATCGTTTCATGCAGATGCGCATCGATTTCATGGATGCGATCTTTGGCAAGACGGAAACGATCAATATCGACGTGGATGAGCAATGTAAAGAGTGTAATGGAACAGGCGCTTACAGTGCCAGCGACATTCATACCTGCTCGCGTTGTAACGGTAGCGGCTATGTGACGACACAGGCGCGAACGATGTTTGGTGTCGTACAACAGCAGACCGTCTGTCCAGAATGTAATGGTACCGGTAAAAAGATCACGCGGAAATGCACGAAATGTAATGGAAAAGGTTTTGAGCATAAACGCGTTAAGCTCGATATCAAGATTCCAGCAGGCATTCAAAGTGGACAGCAGGTGCGTGTAGCAGGTAAAGGCGAGCGCGGCAGCAATGGTGGTCCTAACGGCGATCTCTACATTGAGATCCTGGTGACACCGCATAAAGTGTTCCAACGGGAAGGAAACGATATTTCCATCAGTGTTCCGGTGAGTGCGATCGATGCGACCTTGGGATGCAAAGTGGATGTACCAACCGTTTATGGTGATGTATCCTTGACGATTCCGGCAGGTACGCAGCATGGAACGAAGTTCCGTTTAAAAGGAAAAGGCGTTAAATCTCCGCGAGGAACGCAAGGAGATGAATATGTAGAAGTGCGCGTAGAGATCCCAACGAAGCTTAGTCATGAGGAAAAAGAACTCTATGAACGCATCCGCAATAAAAAAGGGTATGAATCTCCATTCGATCGTTTTAAACGAGCATTTAAATCATAACAGCGCAAGAAGAAGCGCTGTTTTTTTATCGATGATTTCGTATGACGATTGCAATAAAAAAACAGCTCAAAGCTGTTTGTGATCGCAAGATCACACCTTTTTGCTTTCAGCTGTTCGTCTTTTTTGCCGATTTCTGTTTTTTATGTTGGTCGCCATCAAGGAAAAACATCGTAAACGTCGCTCGAGATAGCAAAGTTTCTTCGTCATTAAAGATGAAGACCTCATAAACACCTGTCGTTCTTCCTCTGGAAATCTCCTGAGCGATCCCGATTAACTTTCCGCCGATTCCCGGTTTGATATAATTGATGGAAGCGGATAGAGTGACGCTGTCGCGTCCGGTCGCAAAGCTGGCAGCGCCGGCAGCAGTGTCGCCTAAAGAGAATAATGCACCACCATGGACAAATCCATGACCGTTTAAAATCTGTTCATCGATGATCATTTCAACCTTAGCATAACCTTCTCTTACCTCGATGACCTGCATATCGTTACTTTGCAGATACTGTGAGGAACTGTTCAAGCGTGCGCGCAGTTGTTCCATTGTTTCATTACCCATGTAATCGCCTCGTTTCAGGTATTATTATACAGAAAATTCAAAAAAATAAAAGCAAAGCGCAAAACTTAATTTTCCAAAATCAAGCGATTCTGCCCTGTTAGGTAGTGAAACATTCCAGAATTTGTTAAAATGAAACTGTATAGAGGGGGTGATCGCATGCGCAGCAAAGGTATTCTCTTTACGATCGTATCTGCAATTTTGTTTGGTTTGGCACCAGCGCTAGCTAAATGGATCTATGCGGATGGAATCAATTCCTCAACACTTATCTTTTTCCGCAATTTATTTGCTGTCCTGCCACTGTTTCTTTTATGTCATCGTGAACGGTGCGATTTCCATCTTTCTTTGCATCAAGGGGCACAGCTATTGCTTGCGGCGATCATCGGTCAATGCATCAGCGCCCTCTTGCTGTATTCCAGTTATCGCTATATTCCGATCGCAACAGCGACGACACTGCATTTCTTCTATCCGATGTTCATTTCGATCATCTGTGTGATCTTGTTTCACGAACGTATCACCATCTTTAAGGTGCTCGCTTTGTTAGCAGCTACCTTGGGCGTCGCTTGTTTTGTGGATGGCGTAGAAAGCACTAGCAAACAAGGATTCAGCCTGGCACTTGCTTCTGCATTGACCTTTGCTTATTATTTGGTCGCTGTGGAAAAAAGCGGTTTGAATCGATTGCATCCCTTTGTGATCACCTTTTATTTCTCCTTGATCGTTGCTTTGTCACTCGGTTTCTATAACCTCTGTTTTCACCAGTTTACTTTACCGAGTGATGCTTTCATCTATGGAAAGCTAGTTGTATTTTCCTTCTTCACTTTTGTTTTGCCGATGCGATTGTTACAGCTGGGCATTGGCTCTTTAGGGGCTGCGGATGCGGCGATTTTCTGCATGTTTGAACCGGTGAGTGCATTTTTCAGCGGCATCGTCTTCTTACGGGAGGAAATCACGCTGCTCAATCTGGCAGGATGTGTGTTGATCTTGGGATCGGTCACTTTTCTGATCTTTATGAACCAGCGCGTCGCAAAGAGAAAAGAAGGATAGATTCAGCGGTTGTAAGTTGATTTCTTTTATGATACGATGAAGAAAAGAGAGGGGATCCATATGAAAAAAATACGTTTTGAAAAATGGCAGTTGATCGTATTATCGGTTTTCTATATCGTATTTGGAATCATTTCTGGTGTGGTCGATCGCAGTGAGTTCTTGACATTCTTCAATATTCTTGGATTGATCATCGTTTTGCTGGGGGCTTTTTCGATCTTTATTTATTTTCTGCGTAAAGATTATCTAGAAAAGCATAATCTGCAGGTGGCCTTTGGATCCTTATACATCATGGCGGGATTGATCGTCTGGTTGAAACCGGAACTGATCGTCTCGAATTATCCTTTGGTGTTTGCCGGATGTGTTGCAGTGGATAGTTCGATCCGTCTGCAGTATTCGATGAATCTGTTCCGCATGAAGGAACAGGGCTGGATCTGGGTATTCGTCAGTGCTTTGGTGGCAATCTTTTTAGCGGCGATCATCTTGTTGGTTGATCTGCGCTATGAAGTGCAACGCGTCTTGTTGATGATCTTGTTGTGTTTTGATGGGATCAGCAATCTTGCGACTTTGTTCTATGAGCGTTTTGCTTTCAAGCGCTATTTGAAGCGCGAGGCAATTGAACGTGAAGAAAACAAACAGATTGAACAAAAGGAATAGTTGATCACTCCGGAAGCTTCCGGAGTTTTTTTTGTGCAGCTTGGAAAAGCAATTGCTTTGACATCGATGACAGGAAAAGATATACTTGGATTGACACCCCGTAGGGGGGGAGGAGAGAGATATGAAGAAGAATCATAGTGAGACCCTTCGCCTGTTACAAACAGCGCGGGGACAAATTGAAGGAATTATCAAAATGATGGAAGAAGAACGATACTGTATCGATATTTCTAATCAGATCCTGGCGACGGAAGCGTTATTGCGCAAAGCAAATGCCCAGGTGTTGACCAATCATCTGCACACTTGCGTGAAAAACAGTATTGAATCGCATGGTGATTATGAACAAAAACTGGCAGAAATTGAACAGGTCATCCATAAATTGGTGCGTTAGGAGGGAAAAGGATGGTTGAGACATTCGCTGTAAGAGGAATGCACTGTGCGGCTTGTGCCAGTGCTGTCGAAAAGATCATGAAGAAACAAGAAGGAGTGAGTGAAGTATCGGTCAATCTGCTCAGTGAACAGATGACGGTCACCTCACAGCAATATTTAAAATTGGATGTGATAGCAGATGCTTTGGATAAAGCGGGATTTACGATCGAACGTATCGAAGCCGTGGAAGAGACTACATTGTTGGTCGAAGGTATGCATTGTGCTGCATGCAGCGCGGCAGTTGAGCGTATTTTGAAAAAACAACCGAATGTGATCGATGCGCAGGTGAATTTGGTCAGCGAGCAGGTTGTTGTCCGCTCTTTGGGGAAAGCGACAGTTGAACAATGGGAACATGCGGTTGAAAAGGGTGGCTTCCATTTGAGACAGAAAGAGGCACCAGCGTATAAGGAGACGACGTTTCGGATTGAAGGAATGCATTGCGCCAGCTGTTCATCTGCTTGTGAACGGATGCTGAACAAGCTGGATGGAGTGGAGGAAGCTAGTGTCAACTTGGTCAATGCACAGGCGCATGTATGTTATGATCCTCGTAAAGTCAAACAAAGTGAAATGTTTGCCGCAATTGAAAAAGGAGGCTTTCATGGAGTGATGATCGAGGAAGAACCAACGCCTCAAGCATCGAAACGAAGCGAAAGTTCTATCATCTTCATGTTGGTTTTAGCGGCGTTATTGCTTTATATCGGTATGTCGCACATGTTGTTTTTTCCATTGCCTTTGCCAAACTTCATTCATTATGAAAGCCATCCTTTAAATTTTGCGATCGCGCAATGGATATTGACTACGCTGTTGATGTGGATGGGACGTGATTTTTATCTCAGAGGAATTCCAGCGCTGTTACATCGTGTGCCTAACATGGATACTTTGGTGTCTGTTGGAACCTTGAGTGCTTATGCATATTCGATCTATTCATTGTTTTGCATTGCCAATGGGGATCTTCATGCAGTGCATGCTTTGTATTTTGAAGGAGCTGGTGTTGTAGTTGCACTCGTTCGTTTTGGCAAATATCTTGAAGAGCGTTCAAAACAAAAATCGATGGGAGCTATTACGGCCTTATTGAAACTACGACCGGATACGGCAATCTTATATAAAAACGAAAAGGAAATACCCATTCGAGTGGATGAAGTCAGCATAGGGGATGCGCTGCTCATTCGTCCAGGTGATCACATTCCGATCGATGGAATCGTCGTGCAGGGAAGCGCAAACGTGGATGAAAGTATGCTCAGCGGTGAAAGCATGCCGCTTAAAAAACGTCTAGGGGATGAAGTGATCGGCGGTACGATCGATCTTGATGGGCGCTTGGTTGTTCGCTGTACGAGAGAAGTGGGTGATTCTACGCTTTCGCAGATCATAAAACTGGTAGAGGATGCGCAAGGAAAAAAAGCACCGATCGCGCGGATTGCCGATCGCATCTCTCTCTTCTTTGTTCCTGCAGTGATGCTCATAGCGCTTGTAGCAGGGGTGATTTGGTATGTGACGAGCAAGGATGCAGGCTTAGCCATTCAGATTTTTGTAAGTGTATTGGTCATCGCTTGTCCTTGTGCGTTAGGTTTGGCAACGCCGACGGCGATCATGGTAGGCAGTGGAAAAGCAGCGCAGCTCGGTATCTTTATGAAAAGTGGAGAAGCGTTGGAACATGCCGGTGTGATCGATACGATCCTTTTCGATAAAACGGGAACGCTGACGGTGGGAAGACCTCAGGTACTGCAGGTCATCAGCGATGACCCGCAGCGAGCACTCTATTATGCTGGCAGTCTGGAACAAGGCAGCAAACATCCCTTGGCGCATGCGATTTTAGAAAAATGTAAGGAAGAACAGATTGCATTGGCCGCTGTAGAGCACGTAGAGACGATCAGTGGTATGGGGTTGCGTGCGCAAGTGGAAGGACATCTTATCGTTTTGGGGAACCAAGAGTGGATGCACCAAAGCGGCTGTTTGTTAAAGGATGCGCACAAAGATATGGAAGAACAGGCGAAAAGAGGCTATAGTGTGATCGCTATGGGGGTCGATCAACAGTTTTTTGGCTATTTTGTCATTGCCGATCAGCTGAAAAAAGATACGAAGCAAGCGGTTCTACAGCTGAAGAAAATGGGGATCCATACAGTGATGGTGACAGGTGATCACCCGCTCAGCGCACATGCGATCGCTGAACAGGCTGGTATTGAAGAAGTGATCGCACAGGTGCTGCCACAGGAAAAAGGAGAAGTGGTCAAACGTTATCAGCGTGATCATAAAGTGGCGATGGTTGGTGATGGCATCAATGATGCAGTTGCACTGACACAGGCGGATGTCGGCATCGCAATCGGCAGCGGTAGTGATGTGGCCATCGAGAGTGCGGACATCATCCTGATGAAAGAGAGCATTGCGGATGTTGTGACGGCGATCGCATTGTCTAAGGCGGTCATACGCAATATCCATCAGAATTTATTCTGGGCGTTTTTCTATAATACGCTGGGTATCCCTATCGCAGCCGGCTTACTCTATGCCTTTGGCGGACCGCTGTTATCACCAATCTTTGCAGGTGCGGCGATGGCTTTCTCCAGCGTCTGCGTCGTCAGCAATGCATTGCGTTTACGGCGCTTTCGATCATGAGCGTATGTGAGAATAAAAAAAGATGTGCTTGCGATGAAAAGCACATCTTTCTTTTATTCCGATAGCTCTAGTTCCTTATAGAGATGGATGAGACGGATCCGACGTGACTCTTGTTGAGGAAGCATTCCCTCTTGTAATGATCGAGCCAACAGATCAGCGTCTTTTAACACTTCGCTATAGGGATCATCGCGATGATCTTTACGCGAGTGATTAGCGATAGCCTGCAGGATGACATCGATCTCCTCTTGTTGAAAACCTCCATCCGTTAAGAATGCTTGCGCGTATTGTGCGCTTTTTTGTGCGTGTCCTGGATGTCCCGCATTATAGAGAAAAATGGACAGATCATGCAGTAAAGCTGCACAAGCGCACCATTCGTCATTTAATTGCCGATGATGTGCAAGCAGAAGTGACATATCGATGACGCTTAGTGTATGAGTGATGGCTTCTTCACGCAAAGCAGGCTGATTGATAGAGCAGTAGGATGAAAGAATCTGCGATTTTAATTGCTGATAACGCTGCATGAACATCCCTCCTGCTTTTATTGTAACATAAAACCATGTGATTTATCGTGCGTGCAGATGGAATCGCTGCTCTTTGCTTTCTATAATCATTTCAGCCACCTCTTTGGTGCTTGAATACAGGCGGTGATCATTTCCAAAATAAAATCCCACTTCGCAAGATGCATGAAATGTTCATCATTTCCTTCATCTGCTTTCGTGGGATCATATTCGATGGAAGTTTTAAATTTCTTATGCTACGACTGTGACGTTTGCAGCCTGCTGACCGCGATCGCTTTCAACGATTTCGAATGTAACGTTCTGTCCTTCTTCCAAAGAACGGAAACCTTCTGCCTGAATAGAAGAGTAATGAACGAATACATCTTTTCCTTCATCAGTAGTGATGAATCCATAACCTTTTTCCGCATTGAACCATTTTACTTTACCTGTGCTCATAATCATACCTCCTGTTATTGTGAAATAAGTACGTAATAAATAAAAAATCCATGTGCAATCGAAACCAGAGATCAAACATTCAACTCGCTATAATGATTTCTGGGAACTAACACATGAAATTATACTTAAAGTTGCTTATGTTCATTCCTATCATAGCGGAACACTTGTGAAAAGTCAATGAAATCTTTGTAAAACCACAGCGTAAGTCTTTGTAAAACCACAGCGTAAGTCCGCTATGAAAATAGGAAGAACATCCAATTTTTTTAAGGAAGATAGGATGCGGAGCAGATATAGGAAGTTTTCATTTTCGAATGAGTGGTTTTAGAGTATAATAGGAATGAGAAAAGTAATGGCTGGGAGGTTATGAATTATGCTTATTAAAGATGATATGCTGCGCGAGGTCATCGCTCACACCTTACGGATCAGCGAAGAAGAAATCAACGAAGAGACAATGTTGAACCTGCATCATTTGTCTGTGCGTTATGCAGGTGTCACTACATTGGAAGGTTTGGAATATGCAGAAAACTTGGAATCGTTGGATCTGTGTGGAAACGAAATTGAAATTTTGGATCCAATCCGTGATTTGCGGAATATTGAACGATTAAACGTTTCAAAAAATCGTTTGCGCGATCTGCAGGCATTGCACGGTTTTCGCCAGTTGAAGAAACTTGATATCTCACGCAACAATTTATATACGATGGACATCTCTGCCGTTGCCGGCATGATCGATCTGGAAGAGCTGAATTTGGAACGCAGCAAGATCGATAATATCATCTATCTGGAAAATACAAAAAAATTGCGTGTTCTTTATATCGGTATCGAAAACGGTCCGTTCCCAGTTAGTATTCTAGGAACGCTGAAGAACTTGAAAGAACTGCATATGAACAAGATGTGGCTGTACAGCATTGATGATCTGACGTATCTGAAGAGCCTGGAGGTATTGGATCTATCCACGAATTTATTCTCCGATCTCTCTCCGCTCACTTCGATGGAGAATCTTCGTTCACTGGATGTATCAAATTGTCCTTATCTCAAAGATTACAGCATCTTATGCGATATGGATCATCTGGAAGTCCTCAATCTTTCCTACAATAAACCGGACAGTTTTAAATTCTTGAAGAAGTTGACGACGCTGCGTGAACTGCGCATGGTACAGACGGGGCTTACCGATGTGAGTGCATTAAGTCCTTTGCACAATTTGCGAAAGCTCGATCTTTCCGAAAATAAATTAGAAAATTGTTCTTCATTAAAGCATTTAGAAAATTTGATTTATTTCAAAGCGAGTCATTGTCAGCTCCGTAATATCGATTTCTTGAAAAATTCACAGAGTCTGGTCGAATTGAATCTCTATACCAATTTGATCGAAGATATCGGTATTTTAAAGACATGCAAGAAGATGACCGTTCTCAATGTGGGTAACAATTCCATCAAGGATATCACTTGTTTGAAGGACATGAAACAATTAGAGATTCTTGGTTTAGAAAACAATAATGTTTCAGATATTTCACCGTTGGCGGAACTGAAAGATCTGTGTAATATCGATCTTTACAATAACATCATCACCGATCTGCAGCCGCTCTCTAATTTGGAATTTCTCTCTTATCTGCGCTTAGATCATAATGCAATCGTTGATTTGTTGCCACTATCTTCGTTAAAGTATCTGCGCTCATTGACCTTGAAAGCAAATTACATCACGGATGTATCACCGTTAAAAGATCTGACGCTTTTACAAGAACTGCGTTTAGATGACAATCCGATCGAGGATACCAGCGTATTGGAAGAGATGGAATTCTATGATCGATTCTCGATGAAGTAGAAAACTTGAAGAAAACAGGACCATCGGCTTATAGCCGATGGTCAGCTTGTTGACAAACTATATACTTAAAAAGTATAGAAAAATAATTCATTAAAAGTGGAGATTATCAACCATTTTTCAGGTAATTTTAGACAAATAATGGCTTAAGATTGCCTGTTTTTTATTTAAAAGTGGAGATTAAAAAAGACCGTATGACAAACTCTGCTCAAAGAGCGACTTTGTCAACGGTCTGGATGTTTTTTGTTCCTATTTGTTTAAGACAGCACGACAGCGATCGCACAGACCATCTTCTGCCGAAGACTTCGTAATATTCCAGCAACGTGGACATACGACACCTTCGCATTTTTCTACTTGAACTTTGCATACGTCATAAGCCGGCAGATCTTCCTCACTGAAAGACACTTTTGATACGATCAGCCATTGCTGCAGGGTAGATGGGAAGATTTCTTCAATCAGTGCACGATCTGTATCATTCACATTGAGAAGAACGTGTGCCTCCAATGATTTACCGATGATCTTTTCATTACGCGCATTTTCCAAAGCTTTCAAAACATCACTGCGCACCAGCAATAGACGTTCCATTTTTTCCTTTACCACTTGCGCATCAAATGGCAATATTAGCTGTACAAAAGAGCCTAAATGAATGCTCTCTTCTTCTAAGCGCAAGAAATCATTGACTTCTTCACAAGTATGGCAAAGGATCGGTGCCCACAAATGCACTAACACATCCAATGCTGTATAGATCACCGTCTGTACCTGACGACGACGTACACTATCTTTTTGTTCGATGTAAAGGATATCTTTTGCATAATCCAAGTAATATGCAGAGAAATCATTCGTCATCAAATTTGTCAACGTTGTCACGACATCAGAGAAACGATATTCTTTATAAGCTTTGCGAGCTTTTTCATTCGCCTCAACCAGCAATGCGATCATATATTGATCGCTCAATGGAAGGGTTTCAATCTTTTGCAGATCAGCTTTTGTGAAATCCTCTGTACCCACATTTGCCAAAAGGAAACGGAATGTGTTACGCACTTTTCGATATGTCTCCGAACATTGTTTAATGATATTGTCACCGATGCGGCAATCTGCCTGATAATCAATGCTCGTTGCCCACAAGCGTAAAATATCTGCCCCAAACTTATTTGTGACCTCTTTTGGAGAAACCGTGTTCCCACGTGATTTACTCATTTTTTCACCGTTTTCATCCATTACGAAACCATGGCTGAGCACTTGGCGATATGGTGATTTCCCATGTATTGCCGTACCGATGATCAAAGAAGAGTTAAACCAACCGCGATATTGATCACTTCCTTCAAAATAGAGATCAGCAGGATACCCTTGACCACGTGCAATCATCGCACCAGTATGAGAAGATCCAGAGTCAAACCAAACATCCATCGTGTCGCTTTCCTTACGGAAGACATTATTTGGAGAACCCGGATGCGTGTAACCTTCTGGCAACAAATCTTTTGCATCACGTTCAAACCATACGTTTGATCCATACTGCGCAAATAAATCTGCAACATGCTCAAAAACAGCCTTATCCATGATCGGCGTATCATCTTCTGCATAGAAGATCGGAATTGGTACGCCCCACGCACGCTGACGAGAAATACACCAGTCGCTGCGATCTGCAATCATATTGTGCATGCGCTGTTTTCCCCATGATGGGATCCATTCAACCGCATCGATTTCATTTAAAAGTTTTTCACGAATCTTGTCGATGGATGCAAACCATTGTGTAGTAGCACGGAAGATGATCGGTTTCTTTGTACGCCAGTCATGTGGATAGGCATGTGTAATCCATTCCAGTTTCAACAGACATCCCAACTCATCTAATTTCATCGTAACCGTTTTGTTCGCATCATCTACATACTGCCCAGCAAGCCATTCGCCGCAGTCTTCCATCATGCAGCCATGTTCATCCACGTTACAATATGCATCGATCCCATATTTTTGACAAACGAAGAAGTCATCAGCACCAAAACCTGGAGCGGTATGAACACAGCCAGTACCTGCATCGGCTGTAACATGATCCCCTAAGATGATCAGTGATTCACGGTCATATAGCGGATGCTGACAAGTGATCATTTCAAGTTCTTGTCCTTTAAACGTCTTCAAGATCTCTTTTTCCTGTAATCCAAATTTTTCCCAAAGTGCATCGACCATCTCTGCTAATACGATGTATTTTCCCTTTTCACTTTGAACGAGTGCATAAGTAAAATCTTTATTTAAACAGATCGCTAAGTTTGCTGGTATCGTCCAAGGTGTAGTTGTCCAGATGATAAAGCTCGTATCCGTATCAACGATTCCCTTTCCATCTTTTACACAGAATGCAACATAAATAGTTGGACTTTTGACATCATGATATTCGATCTCTGCTTCCGCCAATGCAGATTCAGAAGAAGGAGACCAGTAAACTGGTTTCAATCCCTTATAGATCAAACCATCCATTGCCATCTTTCCAAAGATGCGAATCTGGTCCGCCTCAAATTCTTTCTTCAATGTGATGTATGGATGATCATAATCACCAATGCATCCTAAAGACAGAAACCCTTTCTTCTGTGTAGCAACTTGCTGCATCGCATAATCATAGCACAGTTTGCGAAAATCAGATAAAGGCATTTTCTTTCGATCATGTCCAAGCTTTGTAATCGCTGTTTCGATTGGCAGACCATGCGTGTCCCAACCAGGGATAAATGGCGTAGCATACCCATCCATGTAATGCGAACGAACGATCACGTCTTTGATGATCTTATTCAGCGCATGTCCAATATGGATATCTCCGTTTGCATAAGGAGGACCGTCATGCAAAACAAACGGTTTCGCCCCGTTGCGGTTCTCCAACATCTTTTCATACAGTTTTCCTTCCTGCCAACGCTTTTGGAAGTTTGGCTCTTTGCTCGGTAATTTGCCGCGCATTTCAAATGCGGTTTTCGGCATTAACAGCGTGTCTTTATAATCCATATCCTTTCTTTCCTCCTTAAATAAAAAAACGTCCTGATCTAAGGACGTTCATCACGCGGTACCACCTTAGTTCATACGTTTTTACGCATGCACTCGATCCTGTTAACGCAAGGTTATACGTATTTTCCTACTTCATTCAGAAAATCAGCTCCAAAGTGATTTTCGTCCATCTGCACCACAGATTTCCACCAGCCATCTGCTCTCTATCGGCTTGATAAACGAACATGTCTTTTTCATCGCCTTTATTTCTCTAATAGATCCACTTCTGGAAATGCAATGCTCTCAAATTCATCTAACAGCTTTGCAATTCGCCTCGTCTGTTTCTGCATCGTTCCTTTTGCATCTTGCGTTTCTTGTGCCAAGTGTGTGATATCTGCCAATAACTCACGTGCATTGAGAAGCGCTTCACTGATGATGACATCCGCATTTTGTTTGGCAGTCGCTACAATCGTATTTGCCTCATTCATGGCAATTGCTACCATCTGTGATGCAGCATCTTCTTTTTGGCGAAGATTTTGAAACGCAGGATCATATACATTTTCTAAATAGCGAATCTGTTCTTCCAGCTGTTTACAACGCAATTGATACGCTTCATTGATCCGTTGCAGAGTGTCGATGCGCATGTCCAATTCCTCTATCGCTGAATCGACCTGATATCGATTATACCCGTCCTTCATTCGATCGAATTGATGTACCATGCTCTCACCTCCAATTTAACAAAAGACGCGCACTTCAATTACGAAGCGGTTCTTTTTTGTCGTATGTTTAACTTCGATAAATTGAAAGCGACCATATCCACGAATGGAAACAGTACTATTATTATGACACAAACAACTGCCTGTTTCAAGTGGAAGATCATTCACTTTGACCATTCCAGATGCAATCAAAGCAGACGCTTTTGCACGAGAGATTTGGCAAATGCCGGCAACGATCGCATCCATACGCAAAGAAGAGACGTTACAACTGCGTATCGTCGATTTTTCTTCGAATTCTACCACACCGTCAAAACGTGCAAAACATAAAGTGGTATGACGAATCTTTGTAATCTGATCAATCAGATAGGAACTGATTTTTTCCGAGACAGCGACAAAGATCGCATCATCACTGATCAAAATATCGCCAAGCTGCTCTCTCTCGATCCCTTGATGCAAAAAAGCCCCCAATACATCGCGATGTGTCAATTTTTCAAACCGTTCTCGATAGTTTGCCTTCAAAACGCAGATAGGAAAGTCTACCTGGATTCCTTCATAAGGTAAAAGAGCGTAACAGCAACGCCGGGCATTCCGCAATCCGCCATCATGCAACAACATTTGTTCTTTCCCGCACAAAGAAGACAAGATCATTCCTTCTCCCTGCGATAAAAAAGGGGTGAAGATCACCCTGTTTTGACGTTTGCACATAGAAATCTGATCCATAAAACGTGCAGCAAGCTCTTGCGCCCCTTTATAATGTTCAATGTATTCTTTCAACGTTATTCTTCTCCGCCATCCACATTAATGGCACCCTGCACACCGATATTTTCCGGAGAGCATAAGATCACGTTAGTTCCAATTTTTTGGATCTTACCATCTAATGCAAAAACAACACCAGTCAGAAAATCAATCGTACGCTGTGCAAACTCACGGTCCAGCTTATGCAGATTCACAACAACTGCCCGTCCTTCTTTTAAACGTTTCCCCACTTCATCTGCCTCTGAGAAAGAACGCGGTTCAAAAAGAACCATCTTTGTGTTCGAACTCATCGCATTCATATTTTTCGACTTTGCGCGCTCATAACGGGTACGAGGCATTTCTTCCATTTCTTCTTCTACTTCTAAAATATCCTCGCCGTCTTCATCAATCGGCGCAACAAACTCTTTGATTTTATCTACGACACCCATAAAACTTACCTCCGATTATGGGTTTATTATACCATTATCACTATCAAATAAAAAGTAGCAGATTTATATTTTTAAATTTCTATCCTTCCTCTTAACACGTTCTCACTAAGATGACATCCTCCCGTCTTTAGAAGTTCTCACCATAAATTTTCCGAAGTTTTAATATTATTGATAA
>CBCTZR010000024.1:0-28910 GCA_965151435.1 uncultured Merdibacter sp.
TGGACAGCCATTTTTTACTGCTGCTTACCTGCATAATCGTTTCTTTGACGGTTCCCACAAGTGATTTGTCTTTGCACCTCTTGGACCAGAGGATCTGCTTCTCCACAACCGGAACATAGACCACATGGAGATGATAATGGAATACATCCTGCCCCAATGCTTCGGACATAGCCCGGTTACGCTCATCGGCGTGCATAACAGCGGAGAGAATATACTGTTCGCCGCCAACGATCTCTATGGCAGCTTTGTAAGCGTCCTCATAAAATCGCTTGGCAAACTCATACCCACCATGGTTATAGAAGTAGGCGGAGTTTACATCAAAAATCAATTCCCCGTAAAGGTTGGCGTCTGATTTCAGACCACGGGTGGAGATTACACCATCCTTTTCCATCTGTGCAAACATCTCTGCATATCCGGCGGTGGGCTTCTTAAAATGGATGTTCTGAGGGGTGCGTTCTGGTATAATATCTGGGTTGGTATAGGATTCTTTTTCTCGTTCGTTGTGCCGCTGGGCATTGCCCAATAGACAGATTCATTTAATTGAAATCTTCTATTTCGTTACAGCCTCTTTTTTAATTACTCATTTGAAGTATCTTCCACATTTGGATGCCCCTGTCGTTCTTCGCCCTTTGTCTCTCCTTTGCCTTCTTTCCGGTTCTTTCCTCTACCGCCTTTTTGTTTTCGTTCCGGCTTTGTATTCTTCGGTTTTTCCCGGAAGATGCGGAAGATGACGCCATCCGCTGTATTTTCGCCTCGCACTTGATAACGGTTAGCCTTTACGACTTTGCTGACGATGGACAGTCCAAGACCAAAACGTCCGCCTTCTCCTTTTTCATAAGGTTTGAATAATGTTTCGATTCGGCTTTCATCCATACTAGGACCATCATTGGCAATCGTCAATCCTTCTTCTTCGTTGAGATGGATAACGATTACACTCTGCGCATAACGAAGCGCATTTTCTAAAATATTCTCTACGACAACACGCCAGGATTCCCATAAACCATCAAAGAAGATCTCTTCGATTTCTGTTTCAATTCGAACGTCTGAACGAATGACCGCAATATTTAAAAGCACTTTTTCTATGACTTCTTTCATATTGGTCACAACGCCCTCTGCATCCTGTGAGATCAAATACTCGACACGATTCATATACAAGAGGCTATGTACTTTATTCTCTAAACGATCCGCATTTTCAATGATGACATCTACGCTCTTCTCTAACGTCTGATACGGATAAATGCCATCTTTGATGCTTTCTCCATAAGATTTGATCGTGGCGATCGGAGTTTTCAGATCATGAGAGATATTGTGGATCATCTCTTCTTTTGTCTTCTCTTGCCGCAGTAATTCCTCTCGCATGCTGACAAGCGCATCAGCCAATTCACCAATCTCATCCTTGCGGTTTAAATGAAGTTCTGCCTCTTTTCCCGCTTTTACTTTTTCGATATAATTTCGCATTTGATTGAGCGGATGAATCAACGAAACAACCCAGATCATCATGATCAAAAAGATAAAGCAGAATGCCATGACCGTAATGTACAAGATGCTATTGATCATCATATCCTTCGCATCCTGCGCATAGTTTTCATCCATATAAGACATCAATACATTATTTGTCCCATCATTCATCATACGAACGCTGTAACAATAATCCACATTGTTTACTTTCATATGTCCATGGACATACTGCTTGCTTGGATCCTTATAAAGTTCTACAGCTTTATCGATCATCTTATCGATCAATGCGCTGTTGGTTGCCAATTCCTGGCGCACCAAAGAAACATCGCTTTCACTGCTCATGTATTGAATTTTTGGTTCTTGTGATCCACCAATCACATCTTGGATATCGATGATCAAATGCATTTGTGAATTCGTAAGTGCTTTGCGAAGCTGACTTTCCGTAAAATCCTGATTCCCTTCTCCACCATATAGATTGGCAATCATCTCTTGTGAAGTTTCTAACGTCGTATACATCTGTTCACGGATGACATTTTCTACGCTTCCCGTGAGGTAGACGAAGAAAAATGCGGTAAAAAAGGAAATGAGGAAAAAGATGATCGCCGCTAATTGCTGCGAGAGGGAAAGCTGCCGGATAAATGCTCCAAATCGCTTCATAACTTATCCTAAACGGTATCCGTAACCGTAAATCGTATGAATGTTCAAATTCGGCAATTTCTTACGCAAGCGGCGCAAAGTATCATCAACGACGCGATCGCTTCCATAATAGTTTTCTTCCCAGACGTTTTCCAGGATCTTATCTCTTGAAAATGCAATTCCTTTATTCTTGATGAACATCATCAATAAATCAAATTCCTTTGTTGTCAGATCAATTTCTGTACTTCCCGCAAATACTTTACGTTGTTCTTCATCCAGTTCATAACCATCGATCATAATTCGATTATTATCGTTTTTATAAACGCGTTTAATGACATTGTTCACACGTAATACGAGCTCTTTGGGTGAAAAAGGTTTCGTGATATAATCATCACTGCCTTTTTCCAAACCGATGATACGGTCAAACTCTTTATCTCGTGCGGACATAAAGATCACAGGAATATCACGTCCCTGCAAACGGATTTCTTCGATCAAATCAAACCCGCTCTTATCATCCAACATGATATCCAATATCCACAGATGTACATCATCATCTCCAACATGTTCACTGGCTTCTTCGTATGTATAATAAGAACGTGCTTCATACCCTTCTTTTTTTAAATATTGCGCAACAAGATCATTGATCGCTTTTTCATCTTCTACCACACAAATGACTTTTTTCATCTTGTATCACCTACATTCCTCTCATTTGTTATTTCTTATCAATGATATTGTATCAAAACACGAAGAAAAAAGCAGTGTTATTTTGTGTTTCTTCTCTGCAAATTATGTGATAGCCCTCCTTTTAGAAAAAAGCACCTGATCAACAGATGCTTTTATTTCTTATAAATTATTTTCTTTGATAAAGTCGATGATACGATAAACATACGAATGACACAACTCATCCGTCTTTGCTTCTACCATGACACGAACCAATGGTTCCGTACCGCTAGGGCGAACCAAAATTCGTCCTTCATCACCTAATTCTGCGCTCACTTGATCAATCTGCTCTTTTAATCCCGCTGATTCCATCGTCTTATTCTTATCCTGCACTTTGACGTTGACCAACAGCTGCGGATAGATGAAGAGATCTTTTCCTAACTCTTTCAGCGATTTCTTTTCATCGACCATGATCTGCAACAGCTTTAATGCGGTCAACAAGCCATCTCCTGTAACGGCATGTTCCAAGAAGATGATGTGTCCGCTTTGTTCCCCGCCAACACGATAATCATTTTTTTCCATGCATTCAAAAACGTATTTATCACCAACTGCCGTTTGTTCATAATCAATGACATTATCACGCAATGCATGATATAAGCCGAGGTTTGCCATAACGGTCGTAACGACCGTATTTTTATTCAGCGTATTCTTTTTCTTCATATAACGGCCGCAAACATACAAGGTGTAGTCACCATTGAACAGATTGCCGTCTTCGTCTACCGCAATCAAGCGATCCGCATCTCCATCAAAAGCAAATCCCACATCATAGTTACCTTCACGCATCATTTCCTGTAAGCTTTCAGGATGGGTAGAACCGCAATTTGTATTGATATTGATGCCGTTTGGTGAATTGTGGATTGCTTCAACGGTTGCACCCAATGCGCTCAGTGTTTCCACTGCTGTTGCAGTAGCGCTTCCGTTTGCCAGATCGACTGCGATTTTCATACCTGTCAAGTCAACGTTGACGATTTCTTTCAGCCAAGACTCATATACCTCAAGTCCTTCGCTCCACTCGATGACATTACCGATCGCATCATCTTTTGCTAACGGTATCTCGATCAGTTCGTCGATGTATTGTTCGATTGCATCTTCCACTTCTGGATTCATCTTGCATCCCTCATGATTGAAGAGCTTGATTCCATTATCATAGTATGGATTATGCGATGCACTGACCATGATACCGCAATCGAAATGCTCTTTGCGAATCAAATAGGATACGCTTGGCGTTGGACAAACGCCTAATAAATAGACATTTGCACCTGTCGAAACAGCACCAGCTGCTAATCCCATTTCAAACATGTCGCTGGAAAGACGTGTGTCCTTACCAATGATGATCTTTGCATGGCGCTCTTTTCCATAATACCAACCTAAATATTGTCCGATCCGAATCGCCATATGCAGCGTCAAATTTTCATTGACGCGGCCACGTGCACCATCTGTCCCAAAATATTTTCCCATGTGATGTTCATCCTTTCTTATTTGCTGACTGTTACCGTAACTTCTGTTTTTTCCAAGTGATATTCGACTAAGCGATTATTTCCGCTGACACGCAATGTGACAGCACTTGTCCCACTTTCCTTTATCCCTTTTAAATCAGCCGTTACCATAATAGCTTCTTTATCGATGTTTTGCAACATTTCTTTGCTTCCATAGACAGTGACATCCACACTATCTACATCCATCTTCACTTGAGAATCTTCTAAATCTCCCATATTGACCGTTTGAATCGCTACATCTTCAAAAGTCTTGCTCGTCTGTTCGCTCACTGTCACATGAATGCTGATCTGATCCGCATTGGCACTCGTCACGCCGCTTGGCAAGGTGATCGGCATATTCAAAGTACGCTCTGAATTGATGCCCGATACCGGAAGAGACACCTCAATTTGATCAATCTTATCCAATTCACTCTGTTTGCCATACAATGTGATCTCATCAAGAGAAGCCGTGCAAGAACCGATCGCCAATCCATCTTCCATAGAACCGACTGCCACGATCTGAATCGGTACCGTCTTCTTTGGCTGAGTTACGCTCACTGTTGCATGCATAACGTTTGGAATGATATCAACATCAATTTTTTCACCATTTTCATTATATGCAGCCAAAGGAGCGTCAATTTCAAAATCACCGCTCACCCCTGACACATCGATCAATGCTTTAACATAGGAAACCTGATTCAAGGTATCCTCACTGGCTCTTACATTTACCGTGTCATTGACGAATTGCGGTTCTCCGAGATCATAAGTTGCATCCATGTTCGAAACATTTACAAAATCATAACCTAACGCAAAGGTTTGCGATATTTTCTTTTTCAAAACGACGTTCACATTCCCAGATTCGATAAAAGCATCAACACGCGATGGTATATTTTGCACTTCCAGCTGGATCTCGCTGCTTCCTTCGCCTAACTGTCGCAAATCAGCGACCACATTCAAATTGTTCTGCTGTCGAATCATCTGTAAATCATTGATATCCCCTTGCAGCTGTACATCCACTGTTTCCGGAATACCACTGACCTCATACGTCTCTTCATTAACCAACACTGTGACTGGTTGCGAATAAAAGGTATAGACCTGTCTCGTTTCAAAGATCGAAGATGCATCATCACCGATATTGATGATTGCATACACGAGCAAAGCTAACAATAAAGCAACAAATTTACCATATCTTTGTGAAAAGAGAACTCGATCCGTCCACGATGAGATCCATTTACAGAAGCGACTGAATAGACGTTCTACTTTTGTATATTGCTCTACCAGATTATCTTTGATCTCTTTTCTGTCTTCGCGCTGTTTACGTTTCCTGATCATGAACGATCACTTCCCTTCCGGCGACGTTTTCCTTTTGTCTGCCGCCCGTACAGTTTCACCACAACTGCTTCCGTTGGAATATAATCATCCTTTTCCGGCACAGAATCCGCACTCTCTTTTCCTTCTTCTGTTTCAAAAGCAAGCGCTTCTTCGTCAGAAGCTTCGATCTGATAGCGTTCCATCAGATATTTACGAAGCTGTGACACGCTATACACGCGCAAATTGCCATTTTCTGCAATGGAGATATTCCCCGTTTCTTCACTGACGATGATCGTGATCGAATCGGTTATTTCGCTGATTCCCACCGCAGCGCGATGACGAGCACCATAGCTAGTAGGAAGTTCTCTGGTCGTCGGTGGAAAATAGGCCGCTGCACAAGCGATCTTCACGCCTTGAATGATTACAGCACCATCATGAAGCGGCGTACCATATTGGAAAATGGAACACAGCAATTCACAGGAAACTTGTGAATTCATGCTCGTCCCTGTTTTAATGTAATCGCTGAGATCTTGCCCCTGTTCCAATGAGATCAAAGCACCGGTCTTTGATGCGGACATCTGCGCACACGCTTTTACCAGTTCTTCCACCAGTCGCTCTCGTTCATTATTGGTCAATGAAATCAAACGCGTCAAAACATTGGTCTTTCCCAACTTCTCCAATAACATCCGAATTTCCGGCTGGAAGATGATCACGACGACGATCACTCCCCAGCTCAGCACCATATCGGCAATATAGTTAATGGTCGTAAGGCCGATGATCATCGCTAATCCTTTTACGATAAATACAAACAAGATTCCTTTAAAAATCTGAATGGTCCTCGAATTGTTGCGAACGATTCGAAGCCCGAAAAAGATTACTGCCCAAACGATCCCAATATCAAGAAGCGCCCGTACGACATTCCATATTTCGTTGACTGTTAAATTGAACATAGACACTCCTTTCTAAAAGCCTGAATAACTATTTCATCAGATCCGCGATACAATCCGCTACCGAAAAATAGATATGTTCGCTCTTCTCTTGTACTTCTTCTGGAGCCATTCCGACAGAGAAACCGTGGTATTGTTCAATCATTGGCAGATCATTATAGGAATCCCCGATCGCATAGATCTTATCTTCATCCATTCCAATATAGTAGCTGACATAGGAAAGGCCTTCCGCTTTTGATACACCTGTTGGAACGATATCCACACAATTCTGGTTCGCATAAGCCTGAATATAGCTGCCAAATTGTTCATTGACATAACGAACGATCTGCTGTGCCAATTCCTCATCATTCAGTGAAATGACGATCTGTGCGATCTTTCCTCCATCAAGAATTTCCTGTTCATTTTTCTCTTGTGGCATATTGGCATATTTATGATCTTCCTGTGTTGGATCAACAACGATGCGATGACGATAAAAACCGTCGTTGATCACATAACTTGCACATGGCAACGTACGAATGTAATCAATCACTTCCAACGCTTTGCCAAAGTCCATATAACATACCTGCAAGCATTTGCCCGATCCATCATAGATCACACCGCCATTATTCAATACGATAAAATCACAATGAAGATCATTTCTTCTCATCTCTTCTAAAAAAGATTCCATGCTGCGTCCAGTGACGACAACAAATAAATTACCTGCATTCTGCCAGCGTTTTACCGCTTCCAGATCTTCTTCTACCACCTTTGCCTCATAGCGCAGTGTTCCATCATAATCACTTGCTAATAGTTTCATAAGGTGCCCTCCTCACTATTCTTTTCAATCATCATTATTTTATCACACTCCCTATATATATTCATTCCTATTTTTCGCAATGGCCTTTTTTTCGCAAAAACATTTTGTGTATAAGTCAAAGATACATCGACATACTAGCTAATGGGAGGTGCTAAACATGGCAAACAAAAAATACCGTCCAGGCATGAACTGCGAAAAAACTGGAAAATATTCCCGTTACAACGCCAATGGTAAATGTGTAAGCGCAGATATCGACGTTGAAAAGGGCAGACGTTTTCCACCAGCTCAGGAAGAAGGCTGCTATTACAAAGAGCAGTAAACCCCTGACGTTCACTAGGACCTTACAGTGTCCAAATGAGCCGGCAATTGCCGGCTTTTCTTTTTATTTTGCGATTGTTATAATGAGAGGCAAGGAGGTCGTACGATGCGAACATGGCAATATATTGCAACAACACAGGACGATCAGATGCGGCTCAGCCATCTGTTACGTCTGCGTATGAAGCTTACCAGAAAACAGATCAGCCGTTTAAAATTTACAGAAAATGGCATTTTAATAAATCAATGCCCTGCAAGGACCGATCAAATCGTACGAACAGGTGATCAAATTCTGCTAAACATCACCCAAAGAAGCTTATCAGCAATACAGCCCCCTGTGCAGATCGCATTGGAAATCTTATATGACACACCAGATTTCATCGCAGTGCATAAACCTTCCAATCTCACGTTTCATCCCAGTCCCGGGCATTATTACGATACATTGAGCATACAGCTTTCCCATTTATTACAACAACGAGGCGACACATCCAAATTGTTTGCCATTGGCCGTTTGGACAAAGATACTTCCGGCATTGCGCTCTTCGCCAAACACGCGATCGCAGCCCAACGTTTACAAAAGCAGCGAGAAAATCATATATTACAAAAAGAATATCTGGCTTTGGTACATGGCGTAACACCAGAACAGGGTATCCTCACTGCACCGATCCGAAAAAAAGAAAATGAACTGAATCGAATGGAAATCCATCCAGAGGGGAAAAATGCATATACCCGTTATGAACGCATCCAGACAGACGGACAGGTTTCCCTATTGAAGATTCAGTTAAAAAGCGGACGAACGCATCAAATCCGCGTGCATATGCAAAGTATTGATCACGCTATCGTGGGAGATCCCTTTTATGAGATTTCTGATGGGGTTCCCCGTTTATGTCTGCATGCACATAAGCTTTCTTTTCTTGATCCATTTTTGGACACCCCTATCGTCTTATGTGACAAGGATGCTTCCTTTGATGACATCATAAGGCAATATTTCGATTGATCTACCAAATAAATAAAATCCTTGTTGAATGTCTCAACAAGGATTTTTTATCTTCTATGCTTTTATTTCCTGTAAGATCTGCATAAACTCTTCACCAGTGATCGTCTCATGTTCATAGAGATATTTTGCCAGCTCATGCAATTGACTCATATGATCTTTCAATAACTGTTTGGCTTCATCATGGGCTTTCTGGATCAAAGCGACAACTTCTTCATCCACTTTTGCGGCTGTTTCGCTGCTGCAAGCCAATGACGTATCCCCACCCAAATATTGATTGTTGAGCGTTTCCAACGCGGTCATGCCAAAGACATCGCTCATTCCTAAGCGGGTGATCATCGAGCGAGCGATACGTGTCGCTTGTTCGATATCATTGCTTGCGCCGCTGGTAATCGAATCAAACACCAATTCCTCAGCACAGCGTCCGCCTGTCAGCGTCATGATCTTAGTATACGCTTCTTGCTTTGTCATAAGATTTCGCTCATCTTCTTCTACCTGCATCGTGTAACCCAATGCACCGCTGGTACGCGGTACGATCGTGATCTTATGTACTGGTGCGCTGCCCTTTGTGAGCGCCGCAACAAGTGCATGACCGATCTCATGATAGGAAACGATCATCTTTTCACGATTCGAGATGACCTTACCCTTCTTCTGATAGCCTGCGATGACTGTCTCAATAGACTCTTCCAGGTCTTTTTGCACGATGGATTTTCGACCATCTTTTACAGCCAACAAAGCTGCTTCATTCACGATATTCGCCAAATCAGCACCGCTCGCTCCAGCACTGGCTCTGGCAACCGCATTAAAGTCAATGGCAGATGAACATTTTACATTTTTTGCATGCACGCGCAAGATTGCCTCTCGACCGGCAAGATCCGGCAATTCGACAGGAATGCGCCGGTCAAAACGGCCTGGTCGCAACAAGGCTGGATCCAAGCTTTCCGGTCGGTTGGTCGCCGCTAGGATGACGACACCTTTGCTGCCATCAAAACCATCCATTTCCGCTAATAGCTGATTGAGCGTCTGTTCCCGTTCATCATTGCTGCTGATACCAGCACCATCACGCTTCTTACCGATCGTATCGATCTCATCGATGAAAACGATGCAAGGTGCTTTTTCTCTCGCCTGTGAAAACAGATCTCTTACCTTAGCCGCACCACGTCCGACAAACATCTCCACAAATTCGGAACCGCTGATCGAGAAGAACGGTACACCTGCTTCTCCTGCAACAGCTTTTGCCAATAATGTCTTACCGGTTCCCGGAGGGCCGACAAGCAGTGCTCCTTTTGGCATCTGTGCACCGATTTCCTTATATTTTTCCGGTTTATTCAAGAAATCGACGATTTCTTTCAATGCTTCTTTTGCTTCATCTTGTCCAGCTACATCTTTAAAAGTTTTTCCTCCTTGCGCAGGAACGTATACCTTTGCATTGCTCTTTCCTAAATTGCCAAAGCCAAAACCACCGCTTCCGCCAAAGGTCATCGAATCCTTTCCGATCTTTTTCTGCATCTTTCGAAACAGGAACGATCCAATTCCCCAGAAGATGAGCAACGGTAGGAACAACGTGATCAGATAAGACAAGATCGGATTCATCTGTTCACTTGGTATTTTTGTAAAAGTCGCTCCCGCTTCATCCAAACGTTCCACCAGCTGCGCATCCTGCATCACGGCCGTTTCATACACAACGTCATCGTTCCCTTTCAACGTATAATAGATTTCCGTATCATGAACTTCCACGTTCTGAATCTGTTTTTCTTCAATATGGTCTAAAAAATCACTATACGTAACTTCTTTGATCTGATTTTTCTCCACTATTGGAAGAAAAATAAAATTTAATGCTAACAAAGCCAATAAAATCAATAGATAATAGTGATATAATGGTCGTTTCTGTTTATTCATAAAAAGACCTCCTACAATATGCTTGTATGATACCCTCTTTTTAGCACTTTTTCAACCAGAGTGCTAAAACTTCCATAATTCCACATATTTCTACGTCTTTTACGCAAAGAAAAAGGAATGCGAACATTCCTTCATCTCTTATTGATCTATTTCTTCTTGTAAAGCTTTTGCTTGTTCGATCAACTGATCGCTTTCTTGTGGTGTAAACACTTCCGCATCCAGATCTGAATATTTGTACTCCGCAACGTAATGATTGTGAGAAATCAAGCCGTTGCCATAATCTGTTTCCACATTGCTTTCATAGCGAACGATATTTCCATCTTCATCGACCGCAATGATGGTTTCATTACATACGACTTCGCATTTATCTACATCTACTCCTGCGATTTGAGTAGGCTCGTTAGTTCCCAAGTAATCATTATACGCCTGTGGATCTTCTATTTTTAACGTAAGGATCGTGTTGCCGTTTTCTTGCGTTTTAATCAGGCTCCAGCCTGTCGGATCTTCTTTGATTGCTCGAAAACGCGTAATATCGTAATTCTCCTGTGGTTCATATTTTGTATAGATCAATGCATCAGAATCTGTAAACGGGAAATAGACTTCATCCGCTTTCAATTCATCATTATGAAAGAAAAAATTCAATGCTTCTTCTACCACTTCGTCATTTTCTCTCCTCAGACTACAGGTATCTCCATAAGTAAAATGATAGGTCCATTCATCCGAAGCGTAGACTTGTCCAACGCTTTCCATGTGTATTTCTTTTGTTGTTAACGCTGTCTGTGACTCATCGCTCAAAGTGATATAAGTTCCATCTTGTTCAGACTTCGTTTGATAATGTGTTTGTTCATCTAATTTTTCAAATGCCTGTTCCCACTGCGAAACGAGCTCTTCATCCAGTCCCTGTGTTTGTTCTGTCTGATTTGCCTGACAACCGCTGCACAACAAGAGAGCAGTCATCACAATTCCAATCTGTTTTTTCATACATTCTCCTTTATTCGCTATTTTACTTCACTGTATAACCCATGCCTTTTAGCTGGGATACCATATCGTTGTATGTGATCTCTTCATAATATACTTGTTCCAGAAGTTTTCTCACCTTCGTTTTGTCGATCGGGGTTGAAGACTCCACGGTGATCACGAGGTCGTTGACCGAGTACGTGGACGTATAAACGGCTGTTATATTTCCATCATTGGATGAGTTACCGGAACTGGAAGAGTTTCCGACGTCATCCGAAGCAGGATCATCGTCAAAGAAACCACTGGCTTCACCAAAGATGGCCTCATTGATCTCATCCCAGCTCATATGCGAAGGAAAGCGGAGATAATACGTCGGTCCGCCACCAAGATAAATTGTCGTGCGCACGACATTCAAGCCGTTGTAGCCTCCATGGACCGCTTCTTCTCCACCTAAATAGATCGCAACGTGAGGCGATCCTGTACCACCATCCGCATAATAGATGATGTCTCCCTGTTTTGCCTGTGACGCAGACACCTTTGTGCACAGTTGAGGGAAATAATACACGCCGACGGTTCTCATCCAGTCATCTCCACCGCTGATGCGTCCGGCATCTATCAACGCATAGGATACCAGATCATCACAAGACAGCTGTTGTCCTACTCTAGCTAGTGCTGCTTTGGCGACCGGATCGCTGATATTCGATGCGGAAGAAGAACTGGAAGAAGGTTTTGAGCTAGAAGAAGGTTTTGAACTGGAAGAAGTATTAGAAGATGGTTTCGATTCCTGTGATTCTTTCGACGAATCTTCTTTTGGTCGTTCTTCACTTCCCACTGCTTGTTCCTCTTTGCTGATTTCTTCTTTCGCATCCACTACTTCGATGCGATAGCTCATACGGCTGACATTCCCATTGACGTCACTGGCAGCCACCTCGATCATGTAGATGCCTTCTTTATCCGTGTCCACTTCTCCGCTTAAAATGATAAAGCTTTGATCTTTTTGTTCTTTTTTAGCTGTTGTGATATCTTCTTTTGTTTCAAAAGTTCGTGCATCCAAGCTCTCTTTATAAGCCTTTGCCTCTTCCACTTTATTTGTGAAGTCTTCCTTTGACAGGATCTCTATCCCTTTGATCTCCCCGTCAATCGGATCTTCAACATGTTTGATATTCGCTTTGGCATCAAAGCTCGAACCTTTATGGATCTTTGCACAATCTTCCTGATATAGCTCGATGATCGGTAATTGACTGTCTTCTACCTTGACTGTCTTTTCATCCTCTTGATAACGAATTGTATAGACGCCCACCACATAACTATCCGGCATCACAGAGAATTCTGTATCCTCATCAACTTTGAATAGTTCAGCTAAATTGACTTTTTCCCCATACTCGATCGTTTGATCATAGGATGGTTGTGAACAACCGCATAAGACAGCGGATAACAAAAGGCAGCCAACGAATACTGTCACGATTTTCTTCATGTCTTTCATCCCTCCTCTCTATCCCTGAATGCATATTCCTCTTTTCCCACAAAAGAAGGAAGCTCAGTTGATATCATCGTTTTTATCATGTTGCATAAATGCTAAAAACTGTTTTCGCACCGTTCTTGTGAAAGAGCGGCCAATCGGAATGCAGAGGTCGTTTTTCATGAGAAACTCCGTTCGTTTATAAATCTTCACTTTATCCAGATTCACGATATAACTACGGTGACAGAGAATGAAATTACTCGGCAGTTTGGTCAGTAATTGTTCCAAATTCCAAGATACGCTGTATGATTGATCTTCCCCGGTGATGTGTGTTTTCCTACGGTCTCTCTCTAAACAGATGATATCATTGCTCTTCATGACGATAACGCTGTCTTTTTGAGGCAAGCATACTTTTGTTTTCCGCTCATCTAAATGCAAGACTGCTCTTTCCATAGCCAAATTCAAATGATTGACTAATTCGGGCCTGTAGATCCAATAACTGCGCACAGCGTTAGCGGAATTTTGATTCACACAATCCGTGATAAAAACAAAGATGATCGAAGGATGTTTCATTGCGATATCCTGTAAGATCGCCCGCGTTCGATCATCTTTGTCATTCCCCTCAATAAACAAGATTCCCTCTTTTGGTAACAAACTACTGTTTAAAAACAATTGTTCATTATTCGCATAACGAATGATCTCTGCGTCAGGATATCTAGCCTGCAAACAAGATACTAAATATTCTGCCACTTTTGGATCCTCTTCGCAGACGATGAAATGATACATTTTCTCACTCCTCTAACCTTTTTTTATTATATCGTATTTTCTATCTGCCTCTTTTACCGTCTATTACAATATCCTTGCTAATCAATACAGCAAAATGACCATTGACGTTTCCAAGCTTAGTTTTTGACAAAGATTTCATTTTATACCTATCCACAACATAGAAAAAGCCGACAAAAGCGGCTCTTTATTCATATAAGATTTCTACGTGATAGTGCTTCAGCCAATAGTTGAGCTGTAAGAAATAAGCGATCGTCTGCGGCGTTGTCATCAACTGTCCATACCATGGAATAGATCGTTCTTCTTTCAGCAATTCTGTTATCCGTTGCCTTGAAACGATGGCAAGCAGCGGTGCCTCTTCATCACTCAGGATCTTTTCCATCTGTTCGCTGACGCATTGGCGATAGACAGGATGCCATGTTTTGGGATATGGACTTTTCTTGCGCCAAAGCACTTCTTGTGGCAACAATCCTTTCATCGCTTCCCGCAACAATCCTTTTTCATATCCATTATGATCTTTCATTTCCCAAGGAATGCTGTAAAGGTATTGTGCAAGACGCACATCGCAAAAAGGAACGCGCACTTCCAAAGAAGAATACATGCTCATGCGATCTTTGCGATCGAGCAAGGTCTGCATAAACCATTTCATGTTCAGCGTGGTCATTTCACGCAGCCTTCGTTCTTCGCTATCGATTCCTTTGATACAATCCGCTTCTTGACATGTTCGTTCATACCACTTGGACACATACTCGCGCGCATCGACGCCTCGAATCCACTCTTCATTTAAAAAGCTAGCTCGATAAAGCGTCGTCTGCGACCAAGGAAAGCCTTCCTGTCGGCGAATTTCGAGATCGCGATACCAAGGATAGCCGCCAAACAATTCATCGGCGCATTCGCCGGAGAGGGCAACTTTTACATGCTTTGCGATTTCTTTGCAAAACAATAAGAGCGAACTGTCCACGTCCGCCATCCCCGGCAGATCGCGTGCATCCACCGCCGCATACAACGCATCCGCCACATCTTGCGGTTTTAAGACGATGGAATGATGTTCACTTTGAATGTGCTGGATCATCTGTTCAATGTAATAAGGATCCGCGTTCGGCTGAAATTTCGTTGTATGAAAGTACTTGTCATTTTCCTCATAATCCAAGGAAAACGTATGCAGTTTTTTTCCTTCTTTAGCAAATTGCTCACTTGCAAGAGCTGTGATGATGCTTGAATCCAAGCCACCGGAAAGAAACGTACCCACTTCTACATCTGCTTGTAACTGACGGTGAATGGCGTCCGTCACCAACAAACGGATCTTTTCTACTGTTGTTTCAAATGAATCGACATGCATAGAATCTTTCATCTTGGCATATTCCCATCGATGCATCCCATACAGATCGACGTAGCCACACATTCCCGGTTTTAATTCTTCTACACCTTCAAACACGCCATCTCCGCTGATTCTTCCCGGGCCTAGCAACAACAGCTGCAAGATGCTGCTTTGTTTGATCTGCGGTCGAACGAAGGGGTGTGCCAACAGTGTTTTGATCTCACTGGCAAACAGAAATGCATCTTCACAAAATGCATAAAAAAACGGTTTGACGCCCATCGGGTCACGTGCCACAAACAGCTCCTTGCGATAGCTGTCCCAGATGGCAAAAGCAAAAATGCCATTAAAACGCTCTACACAATGCTCTTTCCAAGCCAGATAGGCATTCAATACGACTTCTGTATCACTTTCCGTTGTAAACACATACCCTAATTTAAGCAATTCCTCACGCAGTTCCTTCGTATTATACAATTCTCCGTTATAAACCATACAGCAGTTTTCCCTCTGCATCGGTTGTTTTCCACGCGCTAAATCTACGATGCTCAGACGTGCATGGACCAATGAGACATAATCGCTTTGCCAGATTCCTTTTTGATCCGGCCCTCTTCTTTTCATCGTATCTTGCATCCGCTGCAGATCACAGATGCACATTGAGCGCTGCGGGTGTTCATAATCTACAATGCCAGCTATGCCACACATCTTCATCCTCCTTGCATTATCACTGTATGAGGAAATTCAAACAAAGATGGGGCAAACGCCCAGATCTATCGATCTGTATAAAATTTTGTCCATTCGCAAGTATAGACCATGCAAGGAAGTTTCGGATGTCGTTCTCCTTTGTAATTCTGTCGCATCATGGAATGTGCATCGCGGTAATTTCGCTCGATATAAACCGTTTCCATGGGACATTCCCCATGACAAGGAAAGATCCAATCGATCGAATCTGCAAATGTCATCAGCTTTTCTAAACTGAGCAGATATTGCGCCATGTTGCGATGTTCTCCAAACATGTAGATCGGTCCTTCTTTTTGCACACTGTCTCCAGAAAATAACCACCGCCTTTTTCTTTCGATAAAAGCGACGCTTCCCCACGTATGTCCTGGCAGTTCGATCGTCTCCAGCTGATACCCTGCGCAAGAAAAGACATCTCCTTGTTTTAATGATCTGATCGTTCCATTGGATCGGTCCCCTAGCAAAGGCCAGTCGTTTTCATGCAGATAACACACTGGGAAATCCCCTGCTCCTCCGCAATGATCAAGATCGCCATGTGTTAACACAACCTTAACAGGCAATGAGGTGATCGTACGCACCTGTTCATAAACATGACTATCCTCAAATCCGGTGTCGATTAACAGCGCTTCCCGATCCCCCACAAACAAAAACTGACGAACACGCGTGTCATCAAGGATATAAAATCGATCCGCAAACGGTTTTACTTCCATATTTCGATCCCTCCTATCAGAAAAAATACCACAGAACGCACATTCTCACAACGCTTAAAAGAGTTCTAAAACCGATCCCAGTTTCTCTTTTTTTTACGAATGCCTTATGCTATCATATTGCTGATAGAAAAACGGAGGAAGTTATCATGAGCATTGCTAAAAAAATTACTATGAAAGAGATCGCGATGCTCAGCGGAGTAGGAAAAAGTACCGTCTCCCGTTATTTCAATGGGGGTTATGTCAAAGAAGAAACCAGACAGAAAATCGCCGCTGTCATCGAACAATATAATTATGAACCCAATGCATTTGCCCGTTTGAAAGCAAAAAGCAGCAAAATGATCGGCGTGATCGCCCCCTGTCTGGATTCCGTCGTCACTTCACAGGTCTTGATGAGCATTGACCGTCATCTGCGTCAGGAAGGCTATTCGACGATGATCATCAATACCGATCATCAGGAAGAGCTGGAACTGCAATACATCGAAAAGCTCTGGCGGATGAATGTCGATGGATTGATTTTAAGCGCTACTCATCTCAGCAAAGCACATTATGAACTGCTTTCTCACCTCGATATTCCCATTGTCGTCGTTGCCCAGAATTACAAAGAAGGCGTTTGCATCATCAATGATGATTATTATGGCGGGAAATTTGTCGGCAATTACATTGGAAATAACAATCATAAACAAGTCGCATGCTTATGCGTTGACGAATGGGATGAAGCCGTCGGTGTCATCCGCCGAAAAGGCATTTTAGATGGTCTGAAAGAAACCGGGATCGAAGATCCTTATATCTACCTGTCTGACTTTTCATTTGAACATGCCTGTGAACAAGTCCATCACATCCTGGATGAACATTCGATCGACGCTTTGATCTGTTCAACCGATCGTCAGGCACTAGGTGCATATAAGATCATACGCGAACGCGGACTGCGCATACCGCAAGACATTTCCGTCATTTCTTTTGGAGGGTATGACATCAGCGAATTGATGACACCCAGACTGACCAGTATCCGTTTTGATAATGAATACAGCGGAAAATGCTGTGCCCGCACGATCCTGCACATGATCAATGGAGAAGACGTACAACCGATTCAATACGTCAACTATACCTTCATTGAAGGTGAGAGCGTACGTTTGGGCCATAAAAAAAATGACATTGCTTAGAAAAGCGCATGTCATTTTTTAATATTACTTGTCTGTCCTACTGTCTTTATACGTATCTGTCGATAAATTTTCTTTTACAATCTCCAGATCGCTCATGTAGAGAGAGAAATTATCCACTGCTTTTTGATCAGTCTTCTCATCATCATAGAGATATACTTCTGAAACGTAAATATCATTTGATTCCGGATCATCCAGCGTCAAGACATATTCACTGGAAATTGGATCAACAGAAACCGAATAGTACTCAACATTTTTATCTATTGCATAACTGTATTCTCTTGTTACATCCACACGATAGAGGTAATAAACAGTTCCTGAACCATAATAGGTATTGTAAGCGTAATATACACCAATATTATCGCAACTGTTGATCGTAATGGATTCCGGACCAAACGATGTACCTTCATCTGCCATGATATCTGCATTCAAGGCATCTTTCGTCGACTGATCAAATTGACTGGAGATATCGGATGGAATATCGGCAAATGTCCGATAGACAGGTGTCAATCCTTCTACTGTCAATTCTCTTTCTGCATTTTCAACCTTTAATTTCAATGAATCTGCTGTTTTTTCACTATAATTTGCTGTTAATTTGACTTTATCGCCATTTGAAAGAGCTCCGTCATTTTCCACCGTATAAGTCACATCATATACAAAGGTAGCAACTTGCGAATCATTGATGTCATAGTCAACATCGCAATAGACATATGCATAGCCTTCTCCATCATATCCCGAATAAGTAACTTCACATGCGCTCGTCAAGTCGATCGGCGTTTTCTGCATCGATGACCAAATGCTGACACCAGCGATCGCAACAACAGCCACCGCTACAACAGCTCCGACGATGCGAACGTTCTTCTTTCCTTTCTCCGTCTGATAATATGCCTTCCATTTTTCCGAAAGCTTCACTGTTCCCGAAGCAACATCCGCAGCCGCCTTGCGTGCGGTATCCCCTACTTGTTTCGCCGCATCCTGAATCTGGGATAGATCCTCTTGACTGAGCTCCTCCCCTTTTTTCACAAAACGCAGATAGCCGCCAATCACACCGCTTGCCACTTGCAGAATCAACATCAGGATCATCCAAATATCGACGTTTGCTCCGGAATATGCCAAAGAAAAAATCGCTGAAAAATCACCATTTAAAACTTGACTGATCGCATTGACTGCCGGAAAACAGATCAAGGCTGAGATAAAGGCACCAAGCGTACATCCGCCAAGCACATACATCGTCACATTTTTCTGTTGTGCAAAGAAGATGACAAATGCATAACCCAACGTCAATAACAGAAGCAAAACAAAATCCGCATAGAACAAGAAACACAAAAAAGATAGAAGCGAAAGCGCGCTAGTAAATGAAGTGCTGTTAATCGTTATCATATATGACAAGACCAGCACCAGACCCAGAATGCCACCGATCATCGATACGAGCAACAAATTCTTCCGGGTCACAAATTGTTTTAGTTTTTCCATTATACCCTCCCTAAATTTGTTGATTTTATTATATCACACATTTTCACATAGTTTTATGTATTTTCGATCCATTGCTATTTTTCAGTTTTTTTTAACACTAGAGACGCAATTTATGGTATCGGTACCACTTTTTATATCAAAACCTCTTGACATTCCATGTAAGCGGTTATAAAATAGCAGCGTACACGGTATGGTACCGTTCCCATACAAAGCAAAAAAAAGGAGGAATATGTATGGATTATGCTGGAATTGCAGCACAAATCATCGAACAGGTTGGCGGCAAAGAAAATATTCGATCTGTTCAGCACTGCGCGACTCGTCTACGTTTTCAATTAAAAGACAGCTCCTTGCGAAATGAAGAAGCAATCACTGACATCGATGCTGTCAAAGGGGTTTTCATGACGAACAGTCAATTTCAGATCATTTTGGGTTCTGGACTGGTCAACCTTGTTTGCGATGAAGTGCAGAAACAAATTGGTGTGATCAAGGAAGAACCTTCAAATGCAGAAGAAAAACAAGGAAATGGATTACAGCGCTTCATCAAGATGTTTTCTGATATCTTTGTTCCGATCATCGCGGCAATCGTCGCTGGTGGTTTGCTCATGGGTATCAACAACGTACTCACAGCAGCTATGTTTGATGGCGGACGTTCTTTGATCGACCTCTATCCTCAATTTCGAGATCTAGCGACCTGTATCAATATTTTTGCTAATGCACCTTTCACATTTTTACCAGTCCTGATCGGTTTCTCAGCTACGAAACGATTTGGCGGAAATCCTTATTTAGGTGCCGCAATGGGCATGATCATGGTGCACCCAGACCTGTTGAACGCTTATTCATTGGGTACCGGTGTTGAAGTTCCTACCTGGAATCTATTTGGTCTCAGCGTACAAGCAGTAGGTTATCAGGGAACTGTTCTTCCTGTCTTAGCCGTTTCATGGATCTTGGCAAACATCGAAAAACGTCTGCATAAAGTTACGCCGACTTGGTTAGATAACCTGACAACACCGTTATTATCAATCATGCTTTCCTCTTTTATCACCTTCTTGCTGGTCGGACCATTCTTACGCGGAGCCGGAAACGTAATGGCAGATGGTATCACTTGGCTATATAATACACTGGGTCCAATCGGCGGTGGTTTGTTTGGTCTAGTCTATGCGCCAATTACTCTGACCGGTATGCATCATTCTTTCATTCCGATCGAAACACAGTTATTAGCTTCCATTGCGATCACTGGCGGCAGCTTTATCTTCATTACGGCCTCTATGAACAATGTCGCTCAAGGCGCGGCCGTGCTGACTGTCTTATTTAAAACAAAAGATGTCAAGCTCAAATCCATTTGCAGCGCTGCCGGCGTCAGTGCTCTGTTAGGTATTACTGAACCAGCGATGTTTGGTGTCACATTAAAATTGCGTTATCCTTTTTATGCGGCGATGATCGGTTCTGCAGTAGGTAGTGCTTGGTGTGCATTATTCCACATTCTCGCACAGGCGTTAGGCGCAGCTGGCATTCCGGGATTCATCTCTGTATTACCTAAAGATTGGGCAATGTTCGGTATTGGATTATTGTTGTCAATGATCACAGCAGCACTAGTAACTCTGTTGTTCTGGGGCAAAATCGAAGATGGGGAAAAGACTTCAACAAAAAAAGCTGAAACGACGACGATCCCTGAAGTAAGCGAACCGGTAGTATTAAACAGCGTATGCGAAGGTAAGGTCCAAACGATCACAAAAGCAAAAGATGCTGCATTCGCCGGTGAAAGCATGGGAAAAGGCGTATGTATCGATCCTGACGAAGAGACAATCTATGCGCCTTGTGATGCAAAAGTCGCTTTTACCTTTCCGACAAAACATGCGATCGGTCTGATTTCTCCACAAGGTATCGAACTGCTGATTCACTGTGGTATCGACACTGTAAATATGAACGGGGATGGCTTTGAAATGCTGGTAAGCCAAGATGAAAATGTTTCAAAAGGAACACCATTGCTACGCTTTGACAAGCAAAAGATCAAAGCTGCCGGTTATCAAGACCAGACGATGTTTGTAATCACTAACAGCAATGATTATAGGATTGACGTGCAGGAAGCACAACAGGCGACAAAAGATACACCTGTCATAACAGTAAGGAAGAGAGAAAATGATTAAAAAGTACCACCCTGTTACACGGAAAGATTATGAACAATGGATTGCTTCACATCAAGCAGCGATCGAAGCCATCGATAAAGATCCTAGAAGACTGGCCTATCATCTCATGCCGCCCATGGGTTGGCTAAATGATCCAAACGGCTTATGCCAATTCCATGGTCTCTATCATCTCTATTATCAATACGACCCTTTTGATACGAATGGAGATCTAAAGTTATGGGCACATGTGACCACAAAGGATTTTGTGCATTATCAACAGCAGGAACCGTTCTTATTTCCAGACAGCGATCTGGATACTCATGGCGCCTATTCAGGAAGTGCTTTTATCAAAGATGATCAGATCCACTATTTCTATACTGGCAACATCAAACTCTTTGATCAAGCGGACTATGACTACATTCACAGTGGCCGGGTCGCCAATACGATCCATCTTTGCAGCAATGACGGATATCACTTTGAACAAAAGCAGCTGCTCATGGGAATGGAAGATTATCCAGCCGGTTTTACACAACATATCCGTGATCCAAAAATCATAGAAGAAGATGGGACATTCTACATGGTACAAGGTACTCGTGATCTGGATGATCATGGTGCACTGTTGATCTTCTCTTCCTGTGACCTGCTTCATTGGCAATTCCACGATTGTCTGCGCAATGATCAGCCGTTGGGGTATATGTGGGAATGCCCGGATCTGTTTACACTCGATGGGCAGAAGATCTTGATCACCTGCCCACAAGGAGTGGAAACCTCCGGCGTAGATTACGCGAATGTTCACTCTTGCGTATGGATGCAAGTAAATGGTGCGCTGGCAACCGGCATGAACGTGCAACAGATCCATCAGCTTGATCGCGGATTTGATTTCTACGCTCCGCAATCTTTCGAAGATGAACAAGGACGCCGGATATTGATCGGATGGATGGGAATTCCTGATGCCAGCTATACAAATCCTACGGTCGAAGCTGGATGGCAACATGCATTGACGATTCCTCGCTTGTTGAAATGGGAGAATGGATCATTGCATCAATATCCGTTGCCAGAACTGAAACAATTGCGAAAACAAACGCTGCAATTAAATGAAGATACACTGAATGAAATGAACTACCAAGAATCATGTTTTGAACTTTCGATTTCTTTTGCAGGATGTGACCATATGAAGCTTATGCTCAATGATGAGATCTCCTTGACCTATCAAGATCATCTATTCACCTGCGATATCACTGCCTGTGGCAGCGGACGCACGATTAGAAGCGTTCATCTGGACACGTTAGAGAATTTGATCCTCTTTTCTGATACGAGTTCTTTAGAGATCTTCTTAAACGATGGTAGTGAAGTATTCACAACAAGAATTTATCCAACTCTGCCAAGATGTGTTAAACTAGAGACAGCAGGTAATGCCAAAACTATTACACTGCATACTTTATCTGCACATTCACTCAATTAAAGGAGGCATTCCATGAAACAGAAACTTTGTGTGATCGGTGAAGCATTGATTGATTTTATCCCTCAGCGGAAAGGATGCAACTTAAAAGATGTCGAAGGTTTCAGCCGTGTCGCTGGAGGAGCGCCAGCAAACGTAGCCGGTGCTGTCTCGCGATTAGGCATCCCATCGATGGTATTGACCCAGCTTGGAAAAGACGCCTTTGGCGATCATATCATTGAATCCTTGCAGAAAAGTGGTATTGATACATCGCATATATTACAAAGCGAAGAATATGATACCTCACTTTCTTTTGTATCCCTTCGCGAAGATGGAAACCGCGATTTTCAGTTTTATCGCCGCACGGCTGCAGACTTGCACTATGGACCTGAAAATATTACGGATGATATTCTCGATGACTGCGGTATGGTACATTTTTGTAGCGTATCGCTAGTGGATTCCCCTATGAAAGAAGCGCATCGAGCCTTATTGGAGCTGGCATTGAAAAAACATGTCTGGATCAGTTTTGATCCAAACCTGCGTCTCTCTTTATGGGATGATCATGAAGCGCTCTATCAAACCATCCACGAATTTCTGCCTTATGCCGATATTTTAAAATTATCTGATGAGGAGCTCTCCTTCATCACAGGGAAACATCAGATTGAAGAAGCACTGCCCATGCTATTTGCACATCGTTGCAAGTGTGTGATCTACACGAAAGGAAAAGATGGAGCCACCCTTTACCGCCGAAATGAACAGATTTCTGCTAAAGGGCATCAAGTCCAAGTGATTGACACCACAGGTGCAGGCGACTCTTTCATCGGAGCTTTCCTCTATTGTCTATTAAAAGAAGGAATCGATGATTTTGATCAGATCTCTTCGGAGTCGATGAAGCATCATCTCGAATTTGCCAATTTATATGCCGCACATACGACGACGTTAGCCGGTGCGCTTGCCGCTATGGCCAACCATGAACAATTACGCGCATTTCAGCACATGCTGGAAGATGATGAAGATTAAAAAAAATTCCTGTTGGGTCTAAATCGAACCCACAGGAATTTTTTAATGTAAGTGTTCCAACATGAGACTGCAGCCGTCAACGACGCAATGCAGTGCATTTTCCGCGATATAAACCGGTATTTTCAGTTCGCTGCGCAGACGAACATCGAAATTCTTCAACAAGGAACCGCCACCGGTCATCACGATACCACGCTGAATGATATCCGCTGCTAACTCTGGTGGTGTCACTTCCAATACCGTACGTACTGCACGTACAATTTCATCAACTGCACCACGCAGTGCCGATTCAATTTCATTGGAGTTGACATCGATGGAAATCGGCAAGCCGCTGTCCAAAGCCAGTCCGCTGACCTTCATCGTCAAAGGATCCTCCAACGGCAAAGCAGACCCAATGCGGATCTTTACGTCTTCCGCCATCTGTTCACCAATTGCGAGCTTACGATATTTGCGCAGGTAATCCATGATGAGCTGGGTAAAGCGATTGCCTGCAACCTTCAAGGAAGTAGAACATACGATATCACCTAAGGAAAGAACGGCGATATCACTCGTCCCTCCTCCGATATCTAAGACCATGCTGCCGCAAGCTTTGCCAATATCTAAACCAGCCCCTACAGCAGCGACTTTAGGTTCTTCTTCCAAATATACGCGTTTTGCTCCGGCACGATAAGCACAATCCCGAATCGCATTCTTCTCTACCGTCGTGATGTTGGTCGGATGACAGATCAAGATGATGTTCTTACGAAACATGCCTTGTAAGTTGCACTGTTTAAAGAAATAATTCAACAGCATCTCCGTAGCCTCAAAATCAGCAATCACACCATCTTTTAACGGCCGAATGCTGATCATGCTGCCTGGCGTACGTCCAAGCATCTCTTTTGCTTCTTTCCCTGCTGCGATACATTTTTTTGTTTGTGCATCAATCGTCAGAACAGAAGGTTCATCAATGATCACACCTTCATTATCCACACATATCAATAAATTTGTCGTCCCTAAGTCAATCCCTACTTTACGCATATTTTCACTCCTCTGTTCTCTACACTAACTTTATCCGATTAAATGGGAAGAGCACCAGCATATCTTTCGAAATGATACTGCTGCGATGAAACGGTCCAAAATAACGGGAATCCGTTGAACCGGTCCGATTATCTCCCATCAAAAAATACTCATCTACGCCTAATTTCAATTCATAAAAATCCATATCCGCATGATGCTTTGTAGGATCGTCAATGATATAGTCCTCGACAACGGTTGTCCCATTGACGGTCAACACTCCGTTTTGATAACTGATGACATCTCCTGGTATTCCTACAACGCGCTTAACGATTTCTCCTTCTTCGCTTTGAGCAACAACGATATCAAAGCGATCGATCGAACCGCCGACCACAATTGAAAGGCGGTTAGAAATACAAATATCAAAATCATTTAATGTCGGATTCATACTAGAGCCACGCACAACGACAGGTTTGGCAATATACCCTGTGATAAACAGCATGATCATCACACCGATCACATAATATTTCAACAAGGAAAAAATCTGTTTGGTTAATGGCATGATTGCTTCCAAATTCCGTTTAATTCGTGTTTGACCGGTATTTGATACCTTTCGAGCCATAACCGAAGATCCCCCTTTCTGTTACCGTTATTGCTTATCGATGTACAGGTTCTTTCATCCTCTTCCGACAATCGCCCTCTTTCTTTAGATCCCCCATTTTGATTCTATCCTATTATAGCATAGACAGCCCCTTTTTCATCCCCTCACTTATCAGAATTTTGTTTCATTTTTGTAAGTCTTTCACATTCCCGTCTTTAGGAGTTAGCACCCGTCTTTAGGAGTTAGCACCATTTTTATTTAGAGGCAATAATAAACATATATTAAAAATATCGCTTAAATTAAGCTTTTTTTATATCAACAAATATTTTAATTTTTTTATATTTGTGATATAATAGTGGTGCCGTGGTGTGTTGTAGTTCGAGGTGTTGTTTATGGCTTATTTCTTAAAAAAATCTTCTCAGCAAGGTCGCTCCTATCTTGCTATTTATGAGAGCTTTTATTCTCCTGAAGTCAACGGAACCAAACATAAATGTTTCAAATCTTTAGGAAATGTTGAAACTCTTAAAAAGAACGGAATCGAGGATCCGGTGGCCTTCTATCAGGAAGAAGTGAATCGTCTAAATGAAAAAAGAAAAAATGAAATGCCCAATAAAAAATTCAATCAAAAGCTGATCTCCAAAATTACTCCGGAACGTTATCTGGGATATTTTCCTTTAGCCAATATCCTGAATACACTGGATGTGGAAGAGCACTTCAATTATATGCAGTCAACAAGAAATTTTCATTTCAATGTTTTGGATATATTCTCATCTCTTGTGTTTGCCCGTGCTGTTGCACCTCTATCCAAACATAAGACATTTCATGATGTTCTTCCTTCTATACTGAAAACGATTGATTTTAGTTATGATCAGCTTCTTGAAGCGGTAGAATTCGTTGGCAGCGAATATGAAAAATTCGTGGAGATATTTACTGTAGCCACACAAGAAAACTACGGTATAGATACAAAACATACCTATTTTGGCTGTACAAATTTCTACTTTGAAATCGACAGGGAAAGCGACTTTCAAAAGAAAGGTCCATCTAAGGAAAACAAAACTGATCCAATAGTAGGATTAGGTCTTCTTTTGGATTCCAATATGATTCCTATCGGCATGAAGATGTATCCGGGCAATGAATCAGAGAAACCTATATTGAGAAATACAATCCGTGATTTAAAAAACAGGAACAATATCGAAGGAAGAACGATCCAGATAGCTGACAAAGGCTTAAATTGTGCCAGAAACATCATTGAGGCTACCGACAACTGTGATGGTTATATCTTCTCCAAATCAGTCAAGATTCTTCCCCAAACTGAAAAGGTATGGGTATTGAACGACGACGGATATATCGACGTATGTAATGATCGTGGTGAAATCCTTTATCGATACAAATCATGTGTGGACGAATTCGAGTATTCATATTTCAATGAAGAAAAACAAACAACGATAAGGAAAAAGCTGAAGGAAAAAAGGGTGGTCACTTTCAATCCGAAACTCCAAAAGAAAAAACTTATGGAAATTGACAAAATGATTGAGAAAGCTAAAAAGCTGAGAGCATCCGAGGCAAAAAAAGAAGAATATGGCGAATGCGCAAAATATATGAACTTTGTCGGCAAAGATGGAAACAAAGCTGTAGTTACATTGAATGAAGAAGTGATCGAAAAAGATAAATCTCTTGCAGGATATAATATGCTCATCACATCTGAATACAAGATGAATGACAAAGACATCTATGATGCATATCATAATTTGTGGAGAATCGAGGAATCATTCCGAGTGATGAAGAGCGAGCTTGATGCAAGACCTGTATATCTCCAGAAGGAAGAGAGTATAAAAGGACATTTTTTGATTTGTTATGTGACAGTATTACTTCTGAGAATATTCCAATTCAAAGTATTGAAGAATCGGTACTCTACATCCGAAATCTGTAATTTCATTAGAGAATTCAGAGTAGTAAAAATCAATGAAAATAGATATATCAATATGACAAGAGCCTCTGATTTTATTACAGATTTAGCTTATACTCTTGGTCAGCCAATTACAAATTATTATTTAACTGATAAACAAATAAAAATGATGCATACCCGATAAATTTGGTTTTTGCACCATTTTTTTATTCTAAACCTCTAAAGTCAGGTTTCATCCCCTCACTTATCAGAATTTTGTTTCATTTTTGTAAGTCTTTCACATTCTTCACCAAAGCATCACTTCATCGTATTTTCTTATGTATTTTTGTATCTACCTCTATCCTTTTTTTTGCAATTGCGCTACACTAGGGTATGCAATTAAACAAGGAGATTTTAAGCTTATGAAATCATTGAAAGAACTATTCCGCATTGGTCCTGGTCCTTCCAGTTCACATACGATGGGACCTCAACGTGCATGCTTGGAAATGCTAAAACGCGCTGGGTCAGCTGATCATTTTCGCGTAACGCTTTATGGATCCCTCGCATTGACAGGTAAAGGGCATCTAAGCGATGTCATCATCACCAAGACATTTGCCCCAAAACCTTGTGAAATCATAATGAACACCACAGAAACCATGCCTCATCCCAATACGATGACTTTGTGCGCTTATGATGAAACCGATCACTTGATCAAAGAGATGACTGTATATTCTGTAGGCGGCGGTGCAATCGTCATCAAAGGAGAAGAAAGTGCAGAGGGCAAAGACATCTATCCGCATCACACCTTGGATGCTATTTATGCCTACTGCAAGGAAAAGAACATCGACTTCTGCCGTTATGTGGAAGAAGTCGAAGGGGAAGAGATCAACGCTTACCTCAACGATATCCTGATTCAGATGTGTAAGACGGTTGATACCGGTCTTAATACGACAGGAATCCTTCCAGGAAAACTAAAAATGGAGCGTATCGCCCGTTCACTGCTAACAGAAGCCACCACTTGTGAAGGTTCAGAAAAAGAAAAGCTGTTATTAAGTGCCTACGCTTATGCAGCTAGCGAAGAAAATGCAGCTGGTGGCACAACGGTGACTGCACCAACGCTAGGCAGTAGCGGACTATTGCCTTCCTTGCTTTACTATTACTACTACGATTGCAAGATGCAAAGAGAACAGCTCGTCAACGGTTTAAAAATTGCCGGATTGATCGGCAATTTGATCAAATGCAATGCGACGATCTCTGGAGCACAAGGTGGATGCCAGGCAGAAGTTGGTGCTGCCTGTGCCATGGGAGCCGCCATGGTCGCTTATTTGATGGGACTTAGCATGGAACAGATCGAATATGCTGCCGAAATGGGCATTGAACATCACCTTGGCTTGACTTGTGACCCTGTCGGCGGTTATGTCATGATCCCTTGTATCGAACGCAATGCGGTATGCGCATTACGAGCAATTGATGCCGCCATCCTGGCAAAGCATCTGCGCAAAGTACACAAAAACCGCGTCAGCTTTGATAAGGTCGTTGAAACGATGAACAAGACCGGAATGAAACTGCCGATCGAACTGAAAGAAAGCGCCTTAGGCGGATTAGCGAGCGTGATCAAGATTTAAGATAAAGAAAACTCAGTAAGTTTTGTACTGAGTTTTTCAGCTTGTTGACAAACTATATACTTAAAAAGTATAGAAAAATAATTCATTA
>CBCTZR010000025.1:0-28796 GCA_965151435.1 uncultured Merdibacter sp.
GAATCATATGGCAGAGCTGTTTCTTTTTAACAACTTCCGCATAATACGATAAAATGTGATATACTAAAGAAGCGTAATTTTTAAATAAACGATGTAGATCGTTCAATGATATATTTGAAAGGAGCAGAAGAGATGAAAGAAATCCAAATCCATTCATTAGAAGAGACGCGAATGCTGGCACAACGGCTTGCACAAGTATTGCCTAGACCTGCGCTTATCACGCTGAGCGGTGATCTGGGAGCCGGTAAAACGACGTTCACCAAAGCGTTAGGAAAAGCGTTAGGGGTCAAGGGTACGATCAATTCTCCTACTTTCACGATTTTGAAGAGTTATGAAATGGATGAAGGATGGATGCTTCATCATGTGGATGCATATCGTTTAGAGGGCATCACGCAGGAGCTGGGCATTGAAGAATGCTTTGATGAAGGCGTCTGTGTAATAGAATGGCCAGATTATATTCAACATGCCTTGCCAAAAGAACGTTTGGAAATCAGCATCCAAAATGGCGAAGAGGAGGAACGCCTGTTTCGTTTTTGCCCGATTGGTGAAACGTATGAGCGAATCGTGGAGGAATTAGCATGAAGACGTTATGCATGGATACGACCAATAAATATTTGGTCATCGGTTTATATGAAGAAGATGTTTTGATCTGCGGAACGATGAAGGAATCTTGGAAACGACAAAGTGAGACGTTGTTTCCGATGCTGATCGAATGCATGGAAGAAGCAGGATGGGACAGCGATGATATCGATGAAGTAGTGATCACGGATGGGCCAGGAAGTTATACGGGCGTACGCATCGCAATGAGCGTTGCTAAAGTCTTGTGTACACGTAAGGAGATTCCTCTTTATGTGATCAGCTCTTTGCAGCTGTATGCCGGATTAGCGGAGCATACGCTGGCATTGATGGATGCACGCAGTCATCGCGCATATGCAGCTGTATTAGACAAAGGGAATTTTGTAATGCCAGAATGCGCATTAAATCTGGATGATATTCAAAAAATGGTGCAGGAGGGAAACTATCGGATCGTGGGAGATGCACATCTGTTAGGTATGGAATCCTGTGCGTTTGATCTATTGCAGAACTTTATTGATCTTCGACCATTTTATCGTCGGGTAGATAATGTACACACGCTGACACCGCGTTATCTTAAGGATCAAAGCGCCTATCATCTGGAGATCAAATGATCACAGCGATACAGAAACAAGATCTATGTGCGATCGCCCAATTGGAACAAACGTGTTTTACTTCTTGTTGGAGTGAAGAACAGTTTCGTTATGAGTTGGAAGAAAACCCTTTTTCCCATTTGTATAAAGCAGAAACGAATGGAAAAATCGTGGGCTACCTCGTCTATTGGATCACATTTGAAACAGCTCAGCTGTGCAAGATCGCCATAGCTCCCAACTATCGAAGACAAGGTATTGCACAGGCTTTGATGAAACAGTTGATAGTTGCAGCAAGAGAAGCACAGTGTGAATTTATCACGTTAGAAGTTCGCGTCAGCAATCAGGCGGCAATCGCTTTATATGAGCGTTTTGGCTTTGAACGTGTCGGCATTCGAAAATCGTATTATCAGGATAATGGAGAGGATGCATATGTCTATGCATGTACGATCGGAGGGATATCATGAAAGATTTGCTTGTTTTAGGAGTAGAGAGCAGCTGTGATGAAACAGCAGTCGCTATCGTAAAAAATAAAAAAGAAGTGCTGTCCAGTGTCGTAGCGACACAGATCGATGTACACAAGGAATTTGGTGGTGTCGTACCAGAGGTTGCCAGCCGAATCCATGTAGAGAATATTTCGATGGTCATCGATCAAGCGTTGAAAAAAGCAAACTGCAAGATGGAGGATATCGATGCAGTTGCGGTGACACAAGGACCCGGACTGGTCGGTTGTCTGCACATTGGCTTACAAGCTGCAAAAACGTTAGCATGGGCTTTTCATAAACCGTTGGTCGCCGTGCATCATATCGCTGGTCATATCTTTGCAAATGAGCTGGTGACAGATTTGCAGTATCCTTTGTTAGCCTTGGTGGTGTCTGGCGGACATACAGAGCTTGTCTATTTAAAGGATGAAAACAGTTTTGAAGTGCTGGGAGAAACACAGGATGATGCGATTGGAGAAGCATATGATAAAGTAGCGCGCGTCATGGGTTTGCCTTATCCAGGTGGTCCTCAGATCGATCGTTTGGCGAAACAGGGACATCCTGTCTATGCATTGGCAAAACCGAAGACCGAGCAGCCGATGGATTTTTCATTTTCAGGGCTCAAGAGCAGTGTTTTGCAGTTTCAAGCACGCTGTAATCGAAAAAATGAACCGTTTGTACCTGCAGACCTCGCTTGTAGTTTTCAGGAAACTGCATTAGAAGCTTTGTTGTCGAGAGTGACCTATGCCTTAGATCATGTAGAAGGCATTCGACACTTTGTCGTTGCAGGTGGTGTTGCGGCAAATTCTCGTCTGCGTTCGATCATCGCAGAAGAAATCGCACCTCGATATCCGCAGATCGAGTTTACGATCCCGCCTTTATCTTGTTGTACAGATAATGCGACCATGATTGCCATTGCTGGCACGATTGCGTATCAACATGGTCGTCGTTCGCGTTTTGATATCGGAGCGAAACCGAGCATGGCGTTGGTCAGTGAAGAATAAATCAAACCGTTATTATAGAAAGACAATATATGGTTGGTGACAGATCGAAACTGGTATTATGTTAAAATTCTGTAAGAAACTACCATATTTTGTGTTGCGTATGATATGATGTTTAGCAACGTGGGGTGAAATGGATGAATGAGCGATTTGGTTTGAATACACAAGAAGTAAAAGAACGCATAAAAAAAGGTCAGGTTAATATCTCACCAAAACCAGCGGTAAAGAGTTATCGGCAGATCATATTTGAGCATACGTTTAATTTGTTCAATGCATATAATTTCTGCATTGCACTAGCACTTGTTTTGGTAAAGGCTTGGACCAGTTTGTTTTTTGTGGTCATTGTCAGTTCCAATTCAATCTTGCGTATTTATCAAGAAATCAAGTCTCGCAATATGGTTGCCAAATTGAACTTGATCATTTCCCCGAAGACAAAGGTCGTGCGCAATGGTGAAGAAATAGAGATCTATAATGAAGAAATTGTATTGGATGATGTCATTCATTTAAAAAGCGGTATGCAGATCGCTGCAGATTGTGTCATCTTAGATACACCGGTTGAAGTGGATGAATCCTTATTATCCGGTGAGGCAGAACCCATCTTGAAAAACGTAGGAGATCATCTGCTGTCAGGTAGCTTCTTATTATCAGGCGCTTGTCATGCCCGTGTAGAACATGTGGGTCTGGAAAACTATGCGACAAAGATCGCAGATGAAACCAGAAAACGCAAACCGGTGAGTTCTGAGATGGTCAAAGTGTTCAGCAAGGTCACTCGTTGGACCAGCTGTCTGGTCGTTCCGATCAGTGCGCTGTTATTTTTTGAAGCACTGGTATTGCGAAAACAGCCGATTGAGAGCACGGTTATCAATACGTCGACTGCGTTGTTGGGAATGCTGCCGATCGGCTTGGTCTTATTAGCAAGTATCTCGATGATGGCCAGTGTTGTTCGTTTAGGAAAGATGAAGGTAGTCGTACAGGAGATGTTCAGCATTGAAACGCTATCTTATGCGGATACTCTTTGTTTGGACAAAACGGGAACTTTAACGCAAGGAAAGATGAGCGTGCAATCGGTCATCCCTCTGGAAGGAAATGCACCTGCTTTTGTTGAAAAAGTGTTGAACGCTTTCGTTGCGGGAAGTTTAGACAGCAATGCGACTGCACAGACGTTGCAACAGCATTTTCAAGATGAAGCAGCATTTGTTCCAAAACGCCGTGTTTCTTTTTCGTCCGCACGTAAATGGAGTGCACTGGAATTCAGTGAAGTCGGTACGGTCATTTTGGGTGCACCGGAATTTATCCTTCCTCATTATGTGTTTGATGAAGAGATTGAGCAAGCGAAAAAGGAAGGATCCCGTGTATTGGTGGCGGCTATTCATCCAGATTTTGAAACATTTCAAGAAACGCTGGAAGAAGCAAATCCATTTGCGGTCATTATCATTAGTGATCCGTTGCGAGAGGACGCAAAAGAGACGATTCGATTCTTTCAGGAAAACGAAGTGGATATCAAAATCATCTCTGGTGACCATCCAGTGACGGTTGCTGCATTAGCCAAAGAAGCTGGTGTATCTGATGCGATGAATTGCATCGATGCGACGACACTGGTGACAGAGGAAGATCTTGAAAAAGCCGTGTTGGAAAATGCAGTGATCGGTCGTGCAACGCCACAACAGAAACACCAAATGATCCTAGCGCTGCAGCGGCATGGCAAAACGGTAGCAATGACCGGGGATGGTGTCAATGACGTATTGGCCTTGAAGGATGCGGATGTTTCCATTGCGATGGGAAGCGGATCCGATGCAGCGAAACAGATCTCACAATTTGTCGTCATCAATGGTGATCTAAGCACATTGGCAGAGGTTGTTCGCGAAGGACGTCTGGATACGAATAATGTCACTCGCTCCGCATCGATGTATTATCTGAAAACGATCTATACGATCGCTATTTCGATCATCATCCTCTTCTTGAATATGCCGTATCCGTTTATACCGTTTCAGATGACGTTATTGGACAACTTCGTGGCAGGATTTCCTTCTTTCATGATCTTATTTGAACGAAATATCGAACGTCAAAAAGAATCAATCGGCCGTCATGCCTTACGCTTCTCTTTGCCAAATGCATTAGCGATCGTATTGACAGTCTTGTTGACGCGGTTGCTTAGCTTTGAATTTCAGCTTAATCAGGAAGAGATGTTTACGATCTTGTACTTCTCTACTTCGATGATTTCGATTCATATGATCTATCGTATCTATTATCCATTGAACTGGTATCGCGGAATCGTCCTTGTGCTTGACATCATCGGTTTTATCCTGGCATCTATTCTATTCTGGGATTGGTTAGAATTGTCGGCTATGACGATGGAGTTGGCTCTTTATATCATCGGAATTGTCGGATGCGGGATCTTATTGGTGGCGATCCTATCGTATTTGGTCAACCATTATTTGGATGCGAACCCAGTTATAGCTACTCCGCGAGAACTCATGACGAAATTGTCTCGTTATATTAAGGGAGATCGTGCAAAATCATAAAACAAACGAAACACCGCTCGGTGTTTCGTTTTGTTTATGCGGATTGCATAGGAAACGATGCATTCCTATAGTAGATATGATAGAATAATAAGAGATTTTTAGAAAAGAGGGATCTGATGCATATTCGTTTTGCGAACATGGCAGACGTAGAAGAAATCTATACAATCTATTGTCCATATATCGAGAAGACAACGATCACCTTTGAGACGAAGATACCAACGTTAAAAGAATTCAGAAAAAGGTTTGACAGGATCACTGCGTACTATCCATGGCTGGTTGTGGAAGAAAATGGCGTACTGTTGGGCTATGCATATGCATCCAGAGCTTTTGCGAGAGCTGCATATGACTGGTGCGTTGATCTGGCAATTTATTTTCGTATGGATTGTGCCCATCATGGTGCTGCAAGCAGATTATATGAAGCTTTGTTGCAGTTGCTCTTTCGTCAGCAGGTGCGCATCGTGTATGCGTTGATTACAGCTGAAAATGAGCGCAGTATTCATTTTCATGAACGCATGGGTTTTCATGAAGTGGGTATCTTAAAGGAAAGCGGCTATAAATTTGGTAAGTGGCTCGATGTGGTCTGGATGGAAAAGACATTATACGCGCCTCGAGATCCTTTACCTTTTCGCCCGATTAACGAAGTAGTGTCAAAGGATGAACGAGAAAATTTGAAATTGGAGGAAGAAACAGATGGAAGTGATGGATCAATTGATCAAAAGAAAAAGTGTTCGTGTATTTGAAGAACGCGCCATTGAAGAAAAGATCAAGGAACAACTGTATACGGCAGCATTTGAAGCACCAACAGCCGGTAATCAGATGCTTTATAGCATTATTGAAGTACAGGATGAAGAAAAAAGAAATTTATTAGCGGAAACATGTGATCATCAGCAATGGATTTTAAATGCAGCGTTGATCGTGGTGTTTGTTGCCGATCATCGCCGTTGGTGCGATCTGTATCGGGCTGCCGGCTGTTCTCCGCGGCAACCGGGCTTAGGAGATGCTTGGCTGGCGATGAGCGATGCGAATATTGCGGCGCAAAATATGGTGATCGCGGCGGAATCATTTGGCATAGGAAGTTGTTATATCGGCGATATCATCGAGCAACAGGAAAAAGTGAAAAAGGCATTGTGTTTACCGGATGAAGTATTCCCAGCTTGTATGCTCGTATTTGGTTATCCGACGAAGCAACAACAGGAACGTCAAAAACCAGCGCGTTTTCATCGGGATTATATCGTACATATCGATACCTATCATACGATGAGCGATGAAAAGCATCGTGCGTTCTTTGAAGAGCGCGCACAGCGCAATAATGCGCCCGTCATCGATTTTCATGCGCAGATCGAAGCGTTTTGGAAGCGAAAATATGAAAGTGAATTCTCTGAGGAAATGAATCGCAGCGCAAAGGCGTATTTGCGGCCATTTGTCAATAAAAAGGGATAGAAGTATGAAAAAAATCGGTTTTATCGGTACGGGCATCATGGGGAAAGCAATGGCACGCAATCTATTGAAACATGGATATGAATTGCACCTATATGCACGACATCCGCAAAAGGTTGAAGATCTTGTTGCAGAAGGAGCGATCTTGCATGAGAGCATTGCGGGATGTGTTCAAGCGTGCGAGGGACTCATTACCATGGTAGGCTTTCCTAGTGATGTGGAAGAAGTTTATCTGGGAGAAGAGGGAATCTTTGCGTCAGCACATCCAGGCATGTATTTGATCGATATGACGACATCATCGCCTAAACTGGCAAAAATGCTCTATGCACATGGGAAAGCTCGGGCATTGAACGTCATGGATGCGCCAGTCACAGGTGGAGATGTCGGCGCGCAGAACGGAACTTTGACGATCTTGGCTGGTGGTGAGCCAGCAGTATTTGAAACGTTGTATCCAATCTTTCAAGCAATGGGGACACATGTTTATTATTGCGGAGAGGCCGGAAATGGCCAACATATGAAATTGGTCAATCAGATCATGATTGCGGGAACCTTGAGCGGGGTCAGTGAAGCGATGGCCTATGCAAAGGCCCATACGATTGATCTTGCGCAGGTCGTTTCTTATTTGAAAGAGGGAGCTGCCGGCTCAAAACAACTGGAGATGCTGGGACCGAAAATGATAAACGATGATTTTACGCCTGGTTTCTTTATCAAGCATTTCATCAAAGACATGTGTTTAGCAAAAGAGGAATCCAGAGCGAGGGATCTGCATTTGAAAATCTTGGAAACGGTATTGGAACAGTTTGAATCATTGGCACAAGAGGGATTTGAAGAAAGCGGAACACAACAGTTGATTACTTATTATCGCAAGAGGTGTTCTTAAGCACTGTTCATTTAGAAAACATAGAATATCATGTTCATTTAGAAAACATAGAATATCAATGATTTTCTACAAAGAATATGCTATACTATTTTTGTTATTCTGATTAGGAGGGATTTCGATGTTTCGACATTGGAAACAAGTATTGACAGCACTTTGTGCTTGCAGTTTGCTGTTGGTTGGCTGCAATGGTCAAAACGAAGATACAAGCAAAGAAGAAGAGAAAATAGAAATCAGTGAGAACGCCGTATATCTGGTACCGGAAGATCCGACAGCCTATATGAAGACAGCGTATGATGAGGTGAGTGCTTCTTTAAAAGATGCAGATGAGGAAGAGGAAGCACAGGCACTTGCCAAGCTGTTTGTTGCCGATTTCTTTACTTTATCAAATAAAGAGTCAGATACCGATGTAGGAGGATTGAATTATATTCCGAGCGGTGCTTATGAAGACATGGAACAGTATGCCCGTTTCTATTTTTATAATAATTATTCCATGATCGTTTCACAGCTTGGAGAAGAACAACTGCCATGTGTGAAAGATGTGACGGTCAACGATGTACAGACCAGTACGATCACCTATGATGGTCAAAGCTATGATGGCTATCTGATCGAAGTGGATATCGCATATGAAGATACAGAGGCAAGCGATCTTAAGACAAATGCGACGTTGTCGATCGCAAAGATGGACGATTATGATTATGATACCTTAGAATCGATCAACAACGGAGAGCTGACAGAAACGCCGCTTCCAAAAACGCTGATGCGTGTCATCGCTTTGGAGTGAGCAGATAGGCAAGGAAAAAGAACTGATCGAATCAGTTCTTTTTTAAACAAGGAGGAAACAGATGCAAGTAACATTAAAGATGACATGTGAAAATGAAAAACAGAAAACAGATGTATATGAGGTAATTCATCTTATATGCAATCAGGAAAAACTTCAACTGGAAGAACGAGGCGATCGAGTGGTCATCGAAATCTGTCCGCAAGGAAAGATCGAGTGTGTTGAACAAAACGATCAAATTTGTTTGGAAGCTCATACAAGCCATGGAGGACCTGGTTTTCATGCTTATTGCGTCAATTTGTTAGAGTGGATCGAAGAAGAGAGTGAAGCGAGCGGTGTTTTAAAAGATGATTGTGGATTCGTGGAAAATCCAGATTTTCAGCATTTAAAATATGATGTGTTCTATCCATGGTTAAATGATCTAAAACGTCTGTTGTTGGAAGGAGCGCTGCATAATCGCAATTACTATTTTGATTCTTCTTATTATTTGCCGATCGATCAAGAGGAAGTCATCTTTACTCCACGAGGTGCACTGGATCGTGAAGAATTTGCGAACATGGATGTAGAGCAGTTAGCGCTGTATTTCTTCCTGTGGAATAATGAGAAACGTGATGCGCTCTTTTATAAGAACTGCGCTTTACATCTATTAGCTAAAGAAGGCTATGGTTCTTATGCTCGCATGAATGAACAAAGTGAGAAGTACGCTTCGGCAATCATAGATTACATCGAAATTGCTTATCAGCAAGATCCACTGATCACTCTTCCTTTAAGGGCCTATCACGAGTTATGCATGGTATTGGGAAGAGAGGAACAAATTGTGGATGGTGTTGAGATGGAGGAGGAAGTTTCACAGTATCGACAAAATGAAGTGTATCATCTTTTCCATGAATGGAGCATATATGCGCCGGGATGTTGCGAGCGAAGCTATGATCTCATTCATGATGAGCTTTATCTGATGGCTCCTTACGAAAATGAAAACTGCGGTTGGGAATGGATGTGGAAGATTGCTGCACATACGGATGAACCTTCTCTTTGGGAGCATGTGAAGAATAGTGAAAAACAGTGGAAGAATGAGACGGCAAAGGGTGTCTATACGATGGAAAAGGAAGATTCTTTCTATCGCATCAAAGCAATCGTCTATGGTGAATATCCGCTGTATATCGAAGTGATCCTCCGTGAAGAAAAAGATATTCCTTATATCAATGCCTGTATTCAACAATGCCAGTATCAGCTGCATCAATAAAGGATCAAACATCGTTTTCAATGAAACGATGTTTTTTTGCACTGCAGTTCTAAAAAAGCTCGCTTCTTGCATAGTTTGCATGAAAGCGAGCTTTTGGCCCATAGTATTTATTGTGCGGGAACTTCTACACTGGGTGTTTGTGATTCATCTGTACCAGGTGTGACTGGCGTAACAGGTGTCGTTTCTGGTTCGCTCGTTGGCTCTTGTGTATCTTCTGGCGTTTGGGTAACGTTCTCTTGTGGTTCTTGAACGTCCGTCTGTGTATCGTCACTGGCAGGAGGTTGCGCTGGCGATTGTGGTTGTGTTTCATCGACGGTAGGTTCTTCATAAGTTATCGTTTGATGCAGTCCACAATAAACCGTATAAGAATTGAGCGATGCAGCATTTTCTGCCCAGACCATATAATCGCTGGTCGTGATCTCCACGTCATCGAAATTGAGAGAATTGACATCAAAAGAGAAGGATGACATCACTGGTGTTTCAAACATGTTGTTGTATGCAAGATTGATGAGCTTTGCGTCTTCGATCGTCAATAGATGGCAATCCAGAGGAGTTCCGGTAATGCTTGCTGTGGTGAGCCGCATATCATATCCGTCCGTTAACGTTATGCCTTCGACGGTCCAAGGGGACAAATGATCTAATTGATAAGAGAGGAACTCGGAAAGCTGCTGCATCGGAATGTTCGTTGAAACATATTTCTGTGCGATGTTCATGACGGCATTTACGTTTGAAGCGCCTTCAACAGTTGTCAGTTTGTTGATGATTGCTTCAATGATCTGTGTCTGCGCATATTCACGGCCCTGTGTTCCCCAGTTTGCTGTCTTGCGGTGACGGGAATAAGCAAGTGCCTCTTTTCCGTTGAGATGCTGTTCACCAGATGACAAACAGATCTGATGTTCTTCGTCTTTGTTGCGATATTCATCTTGTTCACAGAAATCAAGTTGGACATCGACATCGACACCGCCGATTGTATCGACGATTTCGATCACTGAGAAGAAATTGATCTTGGCGTAATAATCGATATCGATTCCGGTAAACTCTTCTAAGCCGGCAATGCTGTTTTCAGGACCATTGTTTCCTAAATGCGTCAGCTTATCACTGGCATATCCTAATGCTGGATTAGGTACGTAAGAGTCACGCGGTATGGAAATCGTTGTGATCTTATTGATCTTAGGATTGACCATCAACAAAATATTAACATCACAGCGGCTGTTGATGCTTGGATCATCCCCTTCGTCCATACCACCTAAGTAGATGACAAAAGGCTCTGTACGCAGATCTTTTTCTGTATTGGCAGTATTTACCGTATCGCTTTCACGCTCATAGGTTGTCAATACGCGAATCTTGCTTTGAATGTCTTCATATTGATCTTGCAAGAGGCTGATGCTGGTATTGGAGATGATCATCGCATCCAGATCTCCATCCTGCAGTTGATCATACATGCTGGTATAGTCGAGCAGCTCGACAAATTCGATATCGCTTACCTCTTCTTCTAACAAGTTACGCGCATAGGACGCGTTGTCTTGATCCATGCCGCTTTGTACACCGACACTGTGATTGCTGAGATCGGATAAATTTTGGATGGATGAATCTGAGCGAGTGATCACGGAGATCTTGATGATCGATTGATCACCCTGTGTGACGATCGAAAGGGTGCTGCTTGAATTCTGGATCGTATAGCTCGCAAAAGATAAGACGATACAGAGCAGAATCATGACGATGCGATGGATCCAAGTTCCAACTGCATTGCGTTTATGGAAGAAAATCAGCAGGAAGCTCAGGATTCCCACTAACAAGATAACGGCACCAATTGCTAACAAGATCCATAGCAGACGGTTGCTTGGCAACAGCGTATACATATGGAAAAAATAATAAAAGGAAATGAAGGCAATGATGACGAAAATCCCAAATACCACCCAGTCGATCTTCTCAGAAAGCAAGTGGAAGTTTCTCTTTTTTGTTTGTTTCATAATTATCACCTTTCTTTATTATAGATGATATGTGTGCGAAAGAAAATAAAAAAAGTATGCGAATAAAATATTCACATACTTTTCACAAAACTTAATAAGCTTCGACTTCATCGCTCCAGACATATTCTTCTTTATCCTGGAATTGTTTCTTTCCCTTTGACAAATCATTGAAATCAAAGGTGAAATCTTTCATCTTCGGGTTGGTTTGATTAGATTCATATGCATATTCGACATATTGAACATCTTGTCTGCTGAAAACGTATGCATCTGAGAGATCCGCAAGGGAAGCCTGGTAGAGATAATGTGCATTGACACCGTTATCTAGCGATAAGCTTTCAATGGTCCAAGGCTGCATCGACGTTAACTGTTGACGGGCAAATTCGCTCATCTTGCTGCTTGGCATATTCGTTTCCACATACGAAGGAATGATGTCTAACAGTTTGTCTAAAGAAGAGACCCCCTCTAAGGACAATAGACGATTGATGATCGCTTTTAGAATGCGTTGCTGTGCGCGTTCTCTTCCAGCTGTATCATAACCAGTCGTCTTGCGATGGCGTGCGTAAGCCAATGCCTGTTGACCATCGAGGTGTTGTTGCCCGGAACTGAGACAAATCTGATGCTCTTCATCTTTATTTCGGTTTTCATCTTGTTCGCAGAAATCAATTTCTACATCGACATCAATGCCGTCCAATGCATCGACGATCTCGATGACGCTGGAGAAGGAGATCCGCGCATAGTAATCAATATCGATATCAAAGAATTGTTCTACCGTTTCCACGGTCGTATCGGCACCATATAATCCAGTGTGTGTCAGCTTGTCTAATGCGAATTCGCTGTCAGCGTAAGCAGTATTCGGTATGTAAGCATCCCTTGGCAAGGAAATCATCGTCACATGATGCGCGAGCGGATTGATGAACAATAAGATGTTGACATCACTGCGCAGCTGTTGATCTGGCGATCCCATTTCATCGATACCGCTGATATAGATGACAAAACTGTCCGTAGCTAAATTTTTGTTGCTGTCATCTTTCCACGTCTTTGTATAGGAATAGTTGGCCAAAGTCGTAAAGGCATCTGGATCGATTTCCTCATTTGTGACCATCATATCATAATAATTTGCACTGATAGCGACTGCATCCAGGTTCCCGATCGAAAGATTGCCCATGAGATTTGCATAATAAGTATCTTCGCTGATCTGCACGGAAGGAACATCTGCAGTCAACTGCTCTTTCATATATGTGCCGACTTCTTCATCGCTGCCGCATTGCACACCGATGGTCGCCATGCTTTGCAAATCCTGTAAAGAAGATAAGTTGCTGTCGCTGCGGGCAAGCACATAAATTTGTACGGTTTCATCTTCTGCAGTGGAGATATCGTTCATCAAGCGATTGATCTTGCCACTGAAATGTCCAGCGATAATAAACAATACACACAACAGACAGATGAATACGCGCTTTGCATAGATAAACCAGCGTGCCCAACGTTTCATCGCTGAATAGAATAAAACGATATAAAGGAGTATCGAAACGATCAATGCGCCAAACAACCAAGTGAATGGCAACAGATTCATTGCAAATAATGAGTAAAATCCATAGATGAGTGCGATAAGGAGCACCAATAAAAAGAAGAGGTCAATGGTGCGGGAATAATTTCGCTTTCTCTTTTTCATCGTATCACCTCAATATGTTCCTTATTATAATATAGACCATGTAAAAAAGCTATTGCTTTTTGAAATGTAGCCTTTTTGTTCACCAGTTGTATTTTTATGAATCGAACAGATTTTTATTAGAAATTAGTGTATAATAGTGCAGAGGTGATCTTGTGTCCGTTCTAGAGCGTTTGAATGATAGACAAAGAGATGCTGCCGCCTGTGTGGATCAACATGTCCGCATCATTGCCGGCGCAGGCAGTGGAAAAACGCGTGTAGTCACTACGCGTATTGCATATTTGATTGAAGAATGTCATGTGTATCCCCATAAGATCTTGGCGATTACATTTACGAATAAAGCCGCAAGAGAAATGAAAGAGCGGGTAGAGAGCATGCTTGGACCGATGGCTCATAGCGTGCAGATCTCGACGATCCACTCTTTTTGTGTACGTTTGTTACGAGAAGATATTCGGGAGATGGGTTATCCTCGAAATTTTACAATTTTGGATGGAGAGGATCAAAAGAGCATTCTAAAAGAAATATATAAGGAACTGGGTGTGGATACAAAGGTGTTTTCTTATCCTTCTTCACTTGCTTATATCTCTTCCTGTAAATGTGCCTTTGTTTCAGTGCAACAGGCGAAAGTGATGGCACAGCTTGAGGGACAAAAGATCAAAGCAGCTATATATGCCGCTTATGAGAAACGGTTAGCGGATATGTATGCGTTGGATTTTGATGACTTGTTGATCGATGCGCATCGTCTGTTAAAAGAGAGTGAAGAGGTGCGTGCCAAATGGCAGCGCCGTTTCAGCTATATCCATGTGGATGAATTCCAGGATGTAGATGAATTGCAGTACGATATCATTCGTTTGCTGTGTGGCGAACATACCAAGCTTTGTGTCGTAGGTGACCCAGATCAGACGATCTACACGTGGCGAGGGGCAAAGGTTGACATCATCCTGTCCTTTGAAAAAGATTTTCCCAACTGCAAGACGGTGATCCTCAATGAGAATTATCGCAGCGAAGAGCATATTCTCAAATGTGCAAACGCTGTGATCAAGAACAATAAGAACCGAATAGAAAAAGATCTGTATACACATCGTCACAGCGATGATAAGATTGTGCATTTTTCAGCAGCTGATGAGCAGAACGAACCGGTTTGGGTCGCAGCGAAGATCAAAACACTGCATCACAATGGAGTAAGCTATCGCGATATTGCGGTATTGTATCGTTCCAATTTCTTATCGAGAGCTCTGGAAAAAGCGTTTTTGGATGCGCGGATTCCTTATCGCATTTATGGTGGGATCCGTTTCTATGAACGAGCGGAAATCAAAGATGCGCTCAGCTATCTTCGCTTATTAGCTCCAAAAACTAAAGAAGATGAAAAGGAAATGTGGAAAACGTTAGCTGTTCGGCGTGTGCTGAATGTGCCAAAGCGAGGAATTGGCGCAAAGAGCATCGAACAGTTGGAAGCACAGGCACAAGCAGAAGACGTTAACCTCTATGAGGTGCTGAAGCATCCTGCACTTTCACAATCGAAGGCCAAGAGCGGGATTGCCGCGTTTGTTCAGACAATCGAATCATGCAGGGAATGCGTAGATGCGTTAAGTATCGATCTGTTGATGAAAAAAGTGTTGGAAGAGAGCGGTTATCTGCACATGCTGCAGGAAGACAAGGAAGATGACCGGATAGAGAATATCAAGGAATTGTTCAATGATATGCAACAGTACATGGAAAATAATCCAGATGCGCAATTAAACGATTATCTGCAGGAAGTATCTTTATATACGGACAATGATCTTTATGAAGGAAATGATGTCGTTCATCTGATGACCGTGCATGCTGCTAAAGGATTGGAGTTTGATTACATCTTTATCTATAATCTGTGTGAAGGTATCTTTCCAAGCGAGCGAAGTGTAAGCGAAGGTGGAAATGCGGCATTGGAAGAAGAGCGGCGTTTGATCTACGTTGCCATGACGCGTGCGAAAAAACAGCTCTTTATCTCTGATTCCATGGGATACAGTTATGTGTTGGATAAGATCAAGACACCTTCTCGTTTTCTTATGGAGATTCCCATCGAACTGATCGAAGATGTCGGTGTAAAACCGCGCAATCGATTCAGCGATGATGTGGATGTCTATCGACAAGGTGGTTTTTCCAAAATGGATCCGATTTGTTTTTCAACGGAAGGCGAGGCTACAAAACGCTCACTGCCAACGAAAAAAGAAAATCGCCGTCGTGATGGAAAGATGCGCAAAGGAGATCTCGTTCATCATGAAGCGTTTGGTGATGGAGTCATCATCCGTGTGGAAGATGGTCTTGCTACGATTGCATTTGCCCAAAAATTTGGCGTTCGCAAGATCATGATGGATCATCCGGCATTGCGTAAGAAATGAGTGGAGGAAACATAGATGGACGACAAAAAACGAATACAGGAACTGCGACAGCTCTTAGAAAAGCTCTCTTATGAATATTATGTGCTGGATCATCCGAGCTTGAGCGATCAGGAATATGATCGCTATATGCAAGAGCTGATCGCTTTAGAACAACAATATCCAGAATCCTTCGATCCCAATTCTCCGACCCAGCGCGTAGGAGGAGCCGTGTTGGAAGGATTTGAAAAAGTAGAACATAAACGTATGATGTTGTCGTTAGGAAACGTCTTCAATTACGAGGAATTGACAGCATTTGATGAACGAGTGCGCATGAGCGAACCGCATGTACGCTATGTCGTTGAATTGAAGATCGATGGTCTGGCGATGTCCTTGCTCTATCGGGATGGTCGCTTTGTACAGGCAGTCACCAGAGGAGATGGGAATGTCGGTGAAGATGTGACGAACAATATCAAGACGATTCCAAGTATTCCCATGCATATTGACTGGATGGGAGAAGTGGAAGTGCGTGGGGAAGTGTATATGCCAAAAGCGAGCTTTCGCCGTCTCAACAGCGAGCGGGAAGCAGCTGGAGAAGAGCTGTTTGCCAATCCGCGAAATGCGGCTGCCGGCAGTGTACGTCAATTAGATAGCAGTATTTGTGCAAAACGTGGACTAGATGCTTTCTGGTATTATTTCGTCAACGCACAGGAATTTGGAATTCATTCCCATGAAGAAGCATTAAAGACGTTGGAAGAGCTGCATCTGCGTGTGAATCCTTTGCGCAGGATTTGTAAAGATGTCGATGAGATCTGGGCATTTATCCAAGAAATCAGCGAACAGCGTCAGGATCTGCCTTATGAGATCGATGGCATCGTGATCAAAGTCGACGATCTTAATGCGCAGACGCGTTTAGGTACGACAGTCAAAGTACCGCGTTGGGCGATGGCTTATAAATTCCCTGCGGAGGAAGTCAAGACGCGTTTATTAGATATCGTCTTGAGCGTTGGCCGTACCGGACGAATTACACCGAACGCAGTATTGGAACCAGTTCGGGTTGCCGGTACGACGGTCAGTGCAGCGCAATTGCATAACGAAGATATGATCAAAGAAAAAGATATCCGTATCCACGATATCGTGATCGTACGCAAGGCGGGAGATATCATTCCCGAAGTTGTCGGACCGGATACGAGCCGGCGTGATGGCTCTCAAACGCCATACGTATTTCCGACTACCTGTCCGATCTGCGGAGGACATTTATTGCGATTGCCACAGGAAGCAGCGCATTACTGCATCAATCAGGATTGCCCGGCGCGTGTCGTGGAAAGCATGATCCATTTTGCTTCCAGAGATGCGATGGATATCGATACGCTGGGTGATAAGCGTGTGGAACAGCTTCATGAATGGGGATTGTTGGATGCCATCGAAGATATCTATCGTCTCAAAGAACATCGAGAGGAACTGCTTGACAAAGAGGGATATCAGGAGAAATCGATTCAAAAACTACTGGATGCGATCGAAAAGAGCAAACAGAATCCGTTGGAGGATCTCTTGTTTGGATTAGGGATCCGTCAGGTTGGAAAGAAGGCAGCGCGCATCTTGGCAAAACATTTTCTGACGATGGAGGCTTTGATGGCTGCAGATGAAGAAGAACTTACGTTGATTCGCGATATCGGCTCGATCACCGCAAAGAGCATCGTCGCTTTCTTTGCCGAGGAAAAGAACCAACGCATGATCGAACAGCTCAAAGCGTTTGGATTGCGAATGGATAGCGAAGCAGAGACGATCCAAGAGAGCATCTTTACCAATAAGACGATCGTTTTAACAGGGACGCTATCACTTTATACGCGAAATGAGGCAAAAGCGATCTTGCAGTCATTCGGTGCAAACGTTGCCGGCAGCGTATCAAAGAAGACGGATCTTGTCATCTATGGGGATAACGCCGGTTCCAAACTGAGTAAAGCGCAGGAGCTAGGCGTGGAGACGATGAATGAAGAAGCATTTGCCCAGGAGGTGAACGCATATGAAAAAACATAAAATAGCAGTTGCCGTTTGCGTTGGCGTTTTATTGTTAAGCGCTTGTGATGGTGACAATCAAAATCGGCAGGAGACCCAGACGGTCGCAACGGAAGGCGATTATGCAGCGATTTTACCATTTTCAACAAGTGATGCACGTCAAAAGCATACGTCTGTCATTTCAGATCAGGGAGAACGCTATAACATTACGACTGGCTTGATGGAGCTTTCTCAACAGTATTTCAGCACGAATGATGTTGCTTTTAAAGAAAATCAGTTCTTGACGTATGACGTGTTGGATGCCTCGGACTATACAACAGGTCTTTTGGGAAGAAGCAGTGATTCGAATCCCGATGGATTGAATCAAAGTAAAGATGAAAGCTTTGATACGGGAAATGATAAGAGCGTAAAAGGCATTGCGCCTTTGATTGACATTTATGAATTGGATTGGTATTCTGGAACTGCGTTACGCGGAATTTCACTAACGATGGTATTGACCCAGAATGCTTATGATGCTGATGGAAAATCCGTGGAGGTCACAGAAGATCAGCTGAAAGTATTTGCAGATGCGCAAGGAAAGAAACTCAATAGCTATATGCGTGAAAACTTTCCTGAGATCAGCTCAGATACGCCGATCTTGATCGCTGTATATATTCTCAGTGATGATGCGATTCTTCCGGGTCATTATGTCATGCAGGCATATTGTACGTCGAGTTCAGCGACCTTTAATGATGTAAATGAAGATTGGATGTTAGTTCCAAGTACAGATTTTACAGAGAAAGATGAGGATGTGGCTACTCAGTTTACGGAATTGAAAACAGGTTTGAGCGGATTTACACCGGATGATGTGTTTGTCATCGGAGAAGCGCGTTTTAAAGACGATGTATTGGTCGAATTGAACATCACCGTGAACATTCACGCAAAAACAGCAGCGGAAGCCGTTGCGTTGTCACAGTACATCAGCGGGCAGACATCGCTGTTTACCAGTACGAATTATGAATTGACGATCGATATATCGAGTGATAATGAGCATATCGCCGTGATTCGACGTTCGAAAGGTTCTTCGAACGCACAGACGATCATGCTGATATAGAAAGCAGGAGGTTTGCATGGAGACTTTTGACAAAGCATATTTTCAAAAACTGGCAGGCGGCATCATGCTGAATGTCAATGATGAAGAAGTAGCAGATCTGCAACAGGAATTTGCTGTTTTGACAAAGCAGATCCAGCTATTTGACAAAGTGGATACAGAAGGGGTTGAACCGATGGTGTATCCTTTTGAGGAAGAGACGACGTTTATTCGAGAAGATGTGGTCGATCATGTTCTCTCACAAGAAGACGCATTGAAAAATGCGAAAAGCGTACGTGCTGGGCACGTACACGTTCCAAAGGTGGTGAAATAAGATGCGATTAAGTGATTATGGACAACAAACGATCAAGGAACGCTGTGAAGAGGCGCTTGCAAAGCTGCATGAACTGCAGCCAGCATTAAATGCGGTTGTCACTTTCTGCGCGATCGACGAACAGTTGGAAGCATTGAAACAAGTCGATCCAAATGGAAAACTATATGGAGTGCCGGTCGTATTAAAAGACAACGTGAACACGAAAGGAATCCGCACGACAGCTTCCAGCCGTATCTTGGATAATTATGTCCCGGTATATGATGCCAATATCGTTGAGCGTTTGAAAAAAGAAGGTGCGATCATCATTGCCAAAGCAAGTATGGATGAATTGGGAATGGGTGGAACCAATAAAAATGCTTATACGGGAAAAGTGAACAACCCATACGATAAGAAACGCATTTCCGGAGGCAGCAGCGGCGGCAGTGCCGTTTTGGTCGCAGCCGGTGCAACGGCAGTTTCCATTGGAACGGATACTGGTGACAGTGTGCGAAAACCAGCTGCTTATAACGGGATCATCGGTGTGAAACCGACATATGGACGCATCAGCCGTTATGGGATCATTCCCTATGCATCTTCTTTAGATCATGTTGGATATTTTACGACAAATGTGGAGGATGCCTGTACGATGCTGGAAGTTCTGGCGGGTAGAGATGATCGGGATATGACGAGCTCTCAGCGAGAAGTAGAGCCTTATCTAGCACAACTCAATAGTGATCTGCATGGTAAGGTCATCGGTGTTTTGGATAACGTGCAGGAAGCGATCCATGAGGAACGAATCAAAGAAAACGTCGAAGAACTCTGCGCAAAATTAGAGGCGCGGGGCGCACAGATCCGTCATGTGCAGATGCCGCAGGAACTGATGGAAACCATCTTGCCGGTCTATCTGACGATTGCCAATGCGGAGGCAACTGCAAATCATTCGAACTTGGACGGTATTCGTTTTGGAATGCGGGAAGATGGTGAAAGCGTAGAAGAAGTGATGAAGAATTCCCGTACGAAAGGATTCTCCGCTTATGTACGCAAGCGTTTCATCATCGGAAGCTATTCGCTGTTCGTTGAAAACCAGGATAAATTGTTCCGTAAAGCGCAAAAGATCCGTCGTTTGCTCGTCGATCATTACCGCGCTTTGTTAGAGGAATGTGACTGCATCTTAGCCAGTGCAGCGCCGACGATTGCTCCTTTGGAGGATGAAGCGATGGATGAAGCGCTGGGAAAAGAACATTTGGTAGCTGATAACCATATGCAATTAGGTAATTTCTCCGGTTATCCGAGCATGACATTACCAAGTGGATTCATCGATGGAATGCCGATCGGAGTGAATATCACTTGTCGACCGTTTGAGGAGCAGATGATGTTCAACATTGGAAAAGCCATTGAAGAGGAAACAGGCTTAGCGAATCATACAGTGGAGGTGGAAGCATGAATTACGAAACAGTCATCGGTATCGAGATTCACTGCGAATTAAAGACCAAGACAAAGATGTTTTCCAGTGCGCCGGTCAGCTTTGGTGAAGTAGCGAACACCTGTGTCAACGAAATCGATCTGGGTCATCCAGGTATTTTGCCTTGTGTTAATAAAGAAGCGATCCGTTTAGCAATCAAAGCTGCAACCGCTTTGCATTGCACGATCGATCCGCTTGTTCGTTTTGATCGTAAGAATTATTATTATTCCGACTTGCCAAAGGGCTTCCAGATCACTCAACAATTTCATCCGATCGGTAGCGGAGGTTATGTGGAAATTGAAACGGAAGAAGGGAAAAAGAAAATCCGTTTGAACCGTATGCATATGGAAGAGGATACGGCGAAACAATTCCACAGCGATGCAGGTACGCTGATCGACTTTAACCGTGCCGGTACACCACTGATTGAAATCGTGAGTGAACCGGATATGCGGAATGGTGCACAAGCAGCAGCTTATGTGGAAAAACTGCGCATGATCTTATTATATCTTGGTGTCAGTGATGTCAAGATGGAGGAAGGCAGCATGCGCTGTGATGTCAATATCTCTCTTCGCCCGCAGGGAAGCGATGCGTTTGGCGTGAAGACCGAGATTAAAAATTTGAACTCGATTTCCAACGTGCAAAAAGCGATTGATGCTGAGGTGGAGCGTCAAAAAGAGATCTTGGAAAATGGAGGTGTTGTCGAACAAGCGACACGCCGCTATGATGAAACAAAGAAAACGACCATTCTGATGCGTAAAAAAGAAGGAAATGTGGATTATAAATACTTTCCAGAACCAAACATCTTTCCGATTCGCTTAGATGATGCCTGGATCAAGGACGTTCAGGAGCATTTGGAAGAACTGCCGGATCAGCGTAAAGAGCGCTATATGAAAGATTTCGGCTTGAATGATTATGATGCGGGCGTACTGGTCGCATCACGTGAACTGGCAGATTTCTATGAGGAAGTTTGTACATCGACGAAGGCCTATAAAAAGGCTGCAAACTGGGTGATCGTTGAATTGGTTGCAGCTTTGAATAAAGCCAATATCAAGATGAAAGATAATCCTTGTGATCCAAAACATTTAGCTGAAATGATCAATATGGTGGAAAAAGGCGATATCAGCGGTAAACAAGCGAAAGTTGTCTTTGAGGAAATCTTGAAAGGCAAGGATCCGCAAACGGTTGTCGAAGAAAAAGGTATGAAGCAGATGAGTGATAGCAATGAGTTGTTAGCATTGATTCAAACAGTGCTAGATGCGAATCCGCAATCGATCGCCGATTTCAAAAATGGGAAGGATCGTGCAGTCGGCTTCTTGGTGGGACAAGTGATGAAGGCCAGCAAGGGACAGGCCAATCCGGCGATGACCAATCAGTTGATCAAGGAAGAATTGAAGAAAAGATAGCAATCTTTTCTATTTTCTAGTAAAATAGAGATGATCGGAGTGATAACGATGAAAAAGAGAGAAAATAAAAAACAGGAAACCAAAAAGAATAGTGAAAAACAGAGTCATATTCTCGTGTGGATTGCTGTTGCAGTCATCGTGATACCATTATTGCTGGTAGGAATCGTCGTTATGACTTCCACAGAGAATTCCGGACAGCCTGTTGTTGGCAATCGTTTTTCTGAGAACGATCTGAATCCGGCGATCAGTGATGATGAGATCACACAAGTCGAAGAAGCAATGGGAAAACTGGATTATGTAGAAAGCGTAGAAGTTAATCTTAAAAGTGCAACACTGCGTGTCAATATCAACTTGGATGATCAAGTAGATGAAACGGATGAGAGCTTAGTGAAAGAGATCGCAAAGGATGCATATAATGCCATTGATGATATCTTGCCGATCAAGACATATTTCACACAGCAGGAAGAGGGCAAAATGTACGATTTGTCAATCAATGTATATAACTACTCCAGTTTTGATGATACGCATACAGAAGACCATTGGATCTATGTCTGCATGACGAAAAATTCGTCTTCAGAAAAAAGTGTGACAGATGTGGTCAGTGTCGCCAGAGATGAGGAAACCGCAGAAGCTGTCATGAATGGGACAACGACTGAATAATTTAACAGGAAGGACGATGTAACGCATTGTCCTTTTTTATAGTAGAAATCGTTATCTTATTGTATAATGAATACATGCGAAAAGAGGAAATGAACATGAAGAAAAATGATACTGTCATCGGTATCTGTGAAAACTATACGCATGATGGCATGGGGGTCGTACGCATGGATGGCTTTCCTTTGTTTGTCAAAGGATTGCTCGTGAATGAAAAAGCGTTGATAAAAGTCGTAAAAATGAAAAAAACGTACGGATATGGACGCATCCAAACGTTGTTGGATGAATCTGCGCAACGGCGAGTGCCCCCTTGTCCACTGGCAAAAAGCTGTGGAGGATGTCAGCTGCAGCATATGTCCTATGAAGAACAGCTTCGCTTCAAACAGCAGAAAGTGCAGAATATGATGGATCGGATCGCTCAGCTCGATCTCACTGTTCTTCCGGTCAAAGGCATGGAAAAACCTTATTTTTACCGTAATAAAGCACAGATTCCTTTCAGAGTGAGCGAAGGTGTATTGCATAGCGGATTTTATCGGATCAACAGCAATGATATCGTCGATATGGAAGAATGTCGCATCCAGAGCGCAATGATCAATACAATCTATCAGGATACCAAAAACATTTTACAACAATATCCGCAATTGCTTGCTAAACTGCGTCACGTGTTGATCAAGCATGCATTTTGCACGGAGGAGATCATGGTCGTCATGATCAGCCATCCTTTGGTAGATCCAGCTTGGAAAGTGTTTGCAAAACAGCTTGCACAGCAGCATCCGCAGATCAAAAGCGTAATATTGAATATCAATGATAGAAATGACAATGTGATCTTAGGAGAAGAGGAACACGTATTGTTTGGGAAAGACTATATTAGAGATACAATGGCGGATTTCTCTTTTCATATTTCAGCAAAATCCTTCTATCAGGTCAATCCGGTTCAGACAAGGGTGCTCTATGAGACAGCGTTAAAGGCTTGTCAGCTACAAGGGGATGAAACGGTCCTTGATCTGTATTGTGGAGTAGGAACCATTTCGATGTTTTTGGCGAATCATGCCAAGAAAGTGATCGGAATTGAAATTGTGGAAGCGGCGATTACTAATGCGAAAGCAAATGCAGCACGCAACGGTATTTCCAATATCACCTTTGTTTGTAGCGATGCGGCAGCGTATGCAAAAGAAGTCGCAGAACAAGGTATGCATGTTGATGTCATCTGCGTCGATCCGCCGCGTAAAGGCTGTGCGGAAAGTGTGCTACGAGATATGGTGAGCATGCAGCCTAAACGAATCGTCTATGTTTCCTGTGATCCAGGGACGCTAGCCAGAGATCTTCGTTTGTTGGATGCATTTGGCTACCATTGTGAAATGGTGCAGCCAGTGGATATGTTTCCGCAAACACATTCGGTTGAGACGGTAGTACTTTTGTCCAAACTCAAAACCAAAAAACATATCGACATAGAATTACATACTGATGAGTTAGATTTAACTTCATCAGAGAGTAAAGCAACATATCAAGAGATAAAACAATATGTTTTAGATAAATATGGCTTTAAAGTTTCTACTTTGAATATTGCTCAAACAAAACAAGAGTGTGGTATAAAGGAAAGAGATAACTATAACAAGCCAAAAATGGAAAATTCTAGACAACCTAATTGTCCTAAGGAAAAAGAAGATGCAATAAAAGACGCATTTAGATATTTTCAAATGATTTAATTTATTTATACATAAAAATTGAATAGCAATTTTACATAGAGTATTTGCTTGTACCTTATATAAGGTAGCGAATGCTCTATTTTTATTTTTTAGCACAATAGGAGGTGTGATTATGCGTGTTTGATTATTTTTATGGACATCAGTCAGAGCAATTTACTTTTTATAGGATACCAAAAGTTTTATTTATTGATCCCAAATTTAAGAAGTTATCAATTGAAGCAAAACTATTATATGTACTGTTTTTAGATCGTATGAGTTTATCAGCTAAAAATGAGTGGTTTGATGAACAAGGTAGAGTTTTTATCATCTTTACAATAGAGGAAATCATGGAGGCACTTGGATGTGCAAAGGCTAAAAGCGTTGGTCTTTTAAAGGAACTTGAAACTATCAGTTTGATTGAAAGAAAGAGACAAGGATTAGGAAAACCAAATATTATTTTTGTTAAAAACTTTTTAGAAAAATCAAACTTCAAGAAGTATGAAAATCAAACTTCTGGAGGTTTGATAAATGAACTTCAAGAAGTTTCAAAATCAAACGGAATTAATACTTATTTAAGTGATACTGATATAAATGATATTAATCATTCTTTCATTCCTTCGGAATATGACAGAATCGAACTCGAAAGAAATGATTCAGAATTTTATTATATTGATTTTGTAAAAGCTCAAGTAGATTACGCTTCTTTGGTTCAAGTGTATCATGATTACAAAAAGATGGTGGATGAAATCATTATGTTGGTCGCTGATACTTTAAGTTCAAACAAAGAAACAATTCGTATTGCTGGTGAAGAAAAATCATTAGAGGTCGTTAAAAGAAAATTTATGAAGTTGGAATATGAACATATTCAATTTGTTCTTGATTGTCTATTAGAAAATACGACTAAAATTAGAAACATCAAACAATATCTGTTAACGAGTTTATACAATGCGACTCAAACAATTGATAGCTATTATACGACTTTGGTAAACCATGATTTGAAAGGTAATTATTAAAAAAGAGAGGAAGTGAAAGAATGGCTACGAAACCAACTGTAATTGCAGTTGTAAATCAAAAAGGTGGAACAGGTAAAACAACTACTTGTGAGAACTTGGGAGTTGGACTAGCCAAAGCTGGCAAAAAGGTTTTGCTAGTTGATACTGATCCCCAAGCTAGTTTAACTATTAGTTTAGGTTATCAAAGACCTGATGATATTAAACCATCTATCTCTGACTTGATGGAAAAAGTTATGCAAGAGGAAAAATTGAAATATCACGAAGGAATTATTCATCATGATGAAGGCATTGATTTTATTCCAGCAAATATTGAACTTTCTGGATTGGAAGTATCTCTGGTAAATGCAATGAGTAGAGAAACTATTTTAAAGCAAGTTTTAGACAGTTTTAAGAAAGAATATGATTATGTATTATTAGACTGTATGCCAAGCTTAGGAATGTTAACTATCAATGCATTAGCTTCTGCTGATAATGTTTTGATACCAGTGCAAGCTCAATATTTATCTGCAAAAGGTTTGGAGCAGTTATTACAAACAATCAATAAAGTGCGTAGACAAATAAATCCAAAATTAAAGATTGAGGGAATACTTTTAACTATGGTAGATCCTAGAACCAATTATGCAAAAGATATAAGTAATCTTATTCGAGAGGCTTATGGAAGTAAGTTGAAAGTATACAAAACGGATATTCCTCGTTCAGTACGTGCTGAGGAAATGAGTGCTGTAGGAAAAAGTATTTTCTCACATGATCCAAATGGTAAAGTAGCAAATGCTTATAGAATACTTGCAAAGGAGGTGTTAGAGAATGCCGAAAAAAAGCATAAACGTCAGCTTGAGCAGTTACGATGATATTTTTTCAACTGAAGAAAGTCGAATTGAAGCTAAACAGGAGAAGGTGCAAGATATTCCTTTGTCGGAATTATATCCTTTTAAGAATCACCCTTTTAAAGTGATTGATGATGAGGCGATGCAAAAGACAGTAGAAAGCATTTCAGAATATGGAGTTTTATCGCCAGCTATTGCTAGACCTCGTAAGGAGGGCGGATATGAACTTATAGCAGGGCACCGTAGACATCATGCTTCTATGATTGCTGGTAAAGAAACAATGCCTGTTATTGTTCGTGATATGGAAGATGATGCAGCCATTATCTTGATGGTCGATTCGAATCTTCAAAGAGAAACGATTTTACCAAGTGAAAGAGCATTTGCTTATAAAATGAAATATGATGCAATTAAAAGACAAGGTGAACGAACAGATTTAACTTCGTGCCAAGTTGGCACGAAGTTGCGAGCAGACCAAAAACTAGCAGTAGGTACTGGCGATAGTGCTCGTACAGTTCAACGATATATGCGTTTAACTGAATTAAATTCAAAGTTATTAGATATGGTTGATAACAAACAGATAGCTTTTAATCCAGCAGTAGAATTATCTTATTTAACGCAAGAAGAACAAGAAAATTTTTTAGAAGCAATGGATTATTCTCAAAATACACCTTCGTTATCACAAGCTCAAAGAATAAAAAAACTAAGTCAAGAAAAAAAGTGTACGTTAGAAGCAATGTGTGCTGTGATGAATGAAACTAAGAAAGAAGAGCTTGATAAGGTAACAATAAATAATGAAGTATTAAGAAAATATTTTCCTAGATCTTATACACCTAAACAGATGCAAGATACGATTATCAGATTACTAGAAAATTGGCATAAAAAAAGACAAAAAAACATTGAACGTTAGCCAAGATTATCTAGTGATTTTTTTATGTACGAAAAAGGAGGAGAACTAACTTGAAAGAATATGATGTAAAGATAAAAGAAACTTTAGAACGAACTATAACCGTAAGAGCTGACACAAGAGAAGAAGCTCAAGAGATTGTAGAAACAGGATGGAAAAATGGTGAATATGTTTTAGACAGTGAAGATTTTGTTGGTGCAGATATGTTTATTGAAGCAGAAAGAAGCTTAAATCTTGAAAAGATGAGTGTGTTGTTAGTAGAGCCTTGGAAATATCCAAAAATTATTGAACTTGAAGATGAATATGAAGCACTCAAAGATGCAGTTGGAGGAATGATTGAGGTAACGTATCCATTTGATGAAGAAGTTGGAATCATTCTAAATGAAGAAGGAAAACTTATTGGTTTAGAACCGAATCGAGCAATGAGAACAAATGATGGAGCAGTATATGATATCTACGTTGGTCCATTTCTTGTTGTTGGATTAACAGAAGATAGTTTTTGTTCGCTATCTAAAGAACAATTGGAAAAATATGAAAAGATGTTTCATCAGCCCGAAATGTTCATGAAATTAGGAAAAAGCATTATGGTTATTCCTCTTGATGATGGACAAGTAAAAGAGAAAAGTACCAGTAAGGAAATAACCCCAAAAACAAAACACACACCTGAGCATGGTGAATTGTAAAGGAGCAATAGCATATGGTTAGACCGTTAGCCTATATTACTGCTGTTTGGTGTGATGCAGAAATTGAAGGTAAAGAACAAGCATTGAATTATTGTAGAAATGTATATGAAGCTGGTTATTCTCCTATTTGTCCAAGACTTATGCATACGGATTTTTTAGATGATAAAGTTCCACAGGAACATAGCGATCGCTTGAGTATGGCTATGGAGCTACTAAGAAGATGTCGCATCGTTGTTGTATGTGGAAGTACAACAGATGAACAAGTCAAAAATGATATTGCATTAGCGAAAAGATATCATATTGTCGCAACAACCTTAGACGGTATTTTAACAATTGAGGGCAAGAATAAAAAATAATTTTACTATTTTAGGAGGTGATAGCATTGCAGGAAGAAGTAGAAAACAGAACCTTTAATTTAGTTATCTCAACATCAAAACTTTCTGCTAGAACGATGTGGGTTGGATGGCAAAATATTCATCGAAACAGAAAACAAATGAAGATGAATAAAAGAATTGAAAAAGCGAATAATCCACAGAAGAAAACTGTAAAGCAGTTGATGAAAGAAAGTAAACATTTATCTAACATTGAAATATCTGAAACGGATATTTCTGGTTTTGAAAGATTTGCAAGGAAACATCATATTGATTATGAAATTAAAAAAGATGATGGAGTTGAACCACCAAAATATCTAGTATTCTTTAAATCAAAAGACAGTAAAGATATGTCAAAAGCTTTTAAAGAGTATCTATCTTCAGTTATGGAAAAAGATGAAAGAAAGAGTGCTCTTTCTGAACTTAGAAAGATGGTTGAGAAAGTGAAATCAATTCCTAGAAAAGTCAGAAATAAAGATAAGGAGCAAAGCTTATGAGTTTAGATATAAACAAATTTAAGAAGCTCCTTTTTCTTTATCTTCCTTACCTTATATTTGGACTTATTACTACGAATATTGGAGAAGCATGGAGATTAGCTGAAGGATTTAATCAATCAAAAAAGATATTATCTTTCTTAGAAACATTAGGTATTGCATTTCTAAATCCATTGCCTAGTCTTTATCCATTTGATCTATTCGTTGGAATTATCTGTGGAGTTGCTTTATGGATGGCTGTTTATATCAAAGGGCAAAATGCGAAAAAGTTTCGTCATAAAGTGGAGTATGGTTCTGCACGTTGGAGTGCATAATTTTAAGTGTAAAGGACACCTACATGGACGCACAGGAGGTTATGCACATGAATGATTACAACAAAATCACAGCCCTTTACTCCCGCCTTTCCGTA
>CBCTZR010000026.1:0-28724 GCA_965151435.1 uncultured Merdibacter sp.
CGGCAATTAAGCCACTTTCTGAACATTTATTGATTTTCAACTGTCGAACTACCGGGAACACCTCCATCCTCACGCATGTAAAGGTGCTGTTTTCGATACAACAACACGCGATCGTGCTTTTGGGCTGGTCGAGGTCGATATTGGTTGTCAAAGCGATGTGGTGCGATATCTTGTATCATGCATGATCCCCTCTGTTTCTGTATTCCATTATAACAGACGATACCTGCTTTACAAAAAAATCTTTATCCGCCACTAAAACTGTAAGCTCCACATTTTATAAAATGAGCTAGACTTTACATCAAATTCATTTTTGTTATAATAAAGATAATGAATACAAGATAAATTACAGGTGAAAATATGATGAATTATAAAAAGCTGATCTTGCTCTTACTGGGAATCCTTTTCTTGCTTGCGATTGTCATTACTGTTCTCGTATGGCAGACAAACGAAAGACATCGCTCACAAATTTATGATGCGATGCAGATGACGTTTCGTAAAGATAGCGTCATTGAATATGGTGATTCGATCGATACCAATGACCTGATTCTGTCACAAGAAGGGGGAACTATAAAAAAACTACCAACAATTGATACGATGATGATCGGAGAGCAGACCCTTTCTTTCACTATGGAGAATGAAGGGATCGAACGAACATTTGACTATACGATCACGATCCAAGATACGACGCCTCCCCTTATCACACTGAAATCAGATACGGTGACATTGGATGAAAATGAATCTTTTGATCCCTCTTCAAATATCCAATCGGTAAAAGATCCGATCGATGGCGAACTCTCTTTGCAAGAAGAACTGGAGGAGCACGCAGGCTACATCATCACAGGTGAAGTGGATACGAGCAGTCCTGGCACTTATACGCTTACGGTGAAGGCAGTAGATCAACACGACAATCAGGCAGAAGCATCCTTCCAAGTGAAAGTGAAAGCCAGAGCGGTAGCTTCAATCACAGATGATACAGAGATTTCCCCTACTTACATCGATCAAATCTTGATCGTCAATAAACAATATGCCCTACCTGCTGATTATGGAAATGGACTTGATACAACAGCCTACAACGCATTTTTACAATTGCAGGCAGACGCTTCTAAAGTGGGGCATTCCATACCTTTGGTGTCAGGATATCGTTCATACAGCTATCAAGCAAATTTGTATGACAGCTATGTGGCGCGCGATGGACAAGCTGCAGCTGATCGATATTCTGCACGTCCAGGGCATTCGGAACATCAAAGCGGATTAGCCATGGACGTAGGTGCGATCGATAATAACTACGGAAACACTGCAGCAGGAAAATGGCTCGTTGCCCATTGCGCAGAATATGGTTTCATCCTTCGTTATCCGCAAGGAAAAGAAGCGATCACCGGTTATATGTATGAACCTTGGCATATCCGCTATGTCGGTGTGGAGGTTGCCAAAAAAATCATGAGTGCCAATATCACTTTAGAAGAATATCTCGGTCTTGCATAAGACGATGATTCTGTCATTGATAAAACCCTGCTTTCTCAAACGATCAAAATTCTTCCTGATCGATCAAAGTAGGGTTTTTATAGATAATTTGTAAAATCAAAGGCAACACCTAATGTAAGTTATATTCAAAATATGACTTCTTTAGGTGTTTTATATTGAAGACATTTTCTTGGTCGATCCTGCATGATGGTGAAATAATAGGACAATTCATCTTCATCTACTTTTGATAAATCCATACCTTTAGGATAAAATTCTCTAAGCAAGCCATTTGTATTTTCATTGGTCCCTTTTTGCCACGCACAATATGGGGCACAAAATTATGTATTACAGTCTAATTCCTTTCCTCTATCAGATGTGATGGTTTTGACAAGATCATCAGGAAAATTTTTTAAGGTTTCAATAATTACTGAAGTTGCATATTCTTCCTGGCTTTCTATCAGATAAAAATAACGCTATATAGCACCTTGCTTTATGTTCTTCCAATGTGACAAAACCATATTTGCTTCTCCTTTTTTGATCAATTCTTCCATCATCATTGAATTTCCCTCTTTTTTCTGCAGAAAGTTTAAAATGACCTTTTCTTCTTAAATGCTCCATGGTAATTTGCCTGATTTGTTTTCTATGAATCATCGTACTATATTCCTGTCTGCAATCTGTTCAGGTGACCAGTACAATTGATTTTTTTCTTCAATATAACTTGATACATTCGTATCATTGATTGCTTTATGATGACATTCTTTCCTTCTTAATTCCTATAAGTCTTGTGCCTTATTACAATAATATCTGAAAAAAATCGTCCTCTAGTGTCCGATTCAACTCTATTTCTATGTATCTCTCTTGAGATAGCACTTGGTGAACGATGAAAAACTTTTGCAATTGTACTTACATTTTAACATAGTAATTGCTATGAGTCTTTTTATAGTGTTTTACACTTGCTAGGATAAATTATCTATTAAAAAACCACCATACAAAGAAAAGCATGGTGGTTAAAGAAGCACATGTGCAGATCATTCCATGAATTCAAATTCAAAGCCGCAGATGATGACCGTATCTCCATCCGCACAACCCGCTTTGCGCAGTGCCTCATCAATTCCCAAGGTTCGCATCTTACGCGCAAAACGCATAAAATCTTCCTCATTGTTCATCTTGCTCATCTGGAAAGTATGTTCCAGACCTTCTCCGGTCAATTCCCATAAACCATTCCCGCGATTAAGAATTTCAAACAGCGGTTTTTCTGGTTCGAATTTATAAAGAACGCCTTCACTCTCTTCTTCATCATTCTCAAAGAGAGGAAACTGTGGTGTCGTCTCTAGGAGATCAGCTGCACGATAAAGCACCGCATCAAGACCTTCCGCAATGATAGTCGTCGTTTCAAAGACTTCGACATCGGGATAAGCGGCCTTAAAGCGTTTCAAATTTTCCTGTGCTGGCTCCAGATCCATCTTATTTGCCAATACGATCTGCGGACGTTCCATCAATCGATAGGTGTAGCTGGCCAACTCCTCATTGATGATCCGATAATCCTCAACGGGGTCACGTCCATCATGAGCACCCATATCTACCACATGAATGATGACACGGCAACGCTCGATATGACGCAAAAACTGATGCCCTAATCCTTTTCCTTGGCTGGCTCCTTCAATAAGCCCTGGTAAATCTGCCATGATGAAGCTACGTCCATCCGGAACCTGCACCATCCCCAGATTAGGGGCAATCGTCGTAAAATGATAGTCAGCGATCTCTGGTTTCGCCTTTGATACGACGGATAATAATGTCGATTTCCCAACGGAAGGAAAACCGACCAGTCCCACGTCAGCCAACACCTTCAGTTCAACTTCTACATCAAACTCTTCTCCTGGTTCACCAAGTTCGCTGTATTGAGGAGCTGTATTACGACTCGATTTAAAATGATAGTTTCCTCGGCCGCCTTTTCCGCCTCTCGCAATGATCGCTTCTTGATCCGCATGTGTCAAATCCGCGATGATACGACCCGTCTTTAAATTTTTAACGATAGTTCCCAAAGGAACTTTGATCACATAGTCTTCTCCGTTGGCTCCATGCATTTTTTTGGTTTTGCCATTACCGCCTGGCTTTGCCTCCATGCGGCGATTATATCGAAGATCCAACAAAGTGGTACGACCGGTATCTACCCGAAAGATCACATTGCCGCCATTTCCACCATCGCCCCCATAAGGACCGCCATAAGCGACATATTTCTCTCGTCGAAATGCAACGATACCGTCTCCGCCTTTTCCTGCTTTCACATGAACTTTTACACGATCTACGAACATGCGTTCACCTCCAATTACCAAAAGAAAATCCCCAATCAAGGGGATCTTTTATTATGCCTGTGGATATACAGAAACTTTCTTTCTGTCTTTTCCTAAACGCTCGTATTTAACGACACCGTTTACCATAGCAAATAAAGTGTCATCTCCACCCTTGCCTACGTTTGTACCTGGATGGATCTTCGTTCCGCGCTGACGGTAGATGATTGAACCGGCATGAGCAAACTGGCCATCGGCTAATTTTGCGCCTAAACGCTTAGAATGGGAATCACGTCCGTTCTTTGTGGAACCAACACCCTTTTTAGAAGCGAATAGCTGGATATCTAAAACGAATTTCATATCTACACCTCCTGTACTGTGATCTTGATATAGCTGGAATATGTTTCTTCCATTGTCTGAAGCGATATCAACGTACTTGCTATCAATAGCTGTGCGCGTTCATCCGCTTCAATTTCTCTGATATTTACATGTCCTTCCTTCATAGAAAGAACACAGGTTTCATTCGCAAGCTGATCGATGGCATTTAATGCCCCGATCATAATACAGCTGACACCAGCACAGACGAGATCTTCACCATGCGGCGCCTGACCTGCATGTCCATGCACGTTCAACTCTACTATGCGTGAGTCGTGCTTACGAACATCTACGAAGACCATATTATGCCTCGATAGATTCGATTACAACCTTTGTATATGGCTGACGGTGTCCTTGTTTACGACGTGTGCTACCTTTTTTAGCTTTGTACTTGACGATCGTGATCTTCTTTCCTTTGCCCTGTTTTTCAACTTTTCCGTTTACTTTTGCACCTTCAACGTAAGGTACACCTACCTTTGTTTCATCGCCACCTACCAGTAACACTTTGTCAAATACAACAGCATCACCTTCTGCAGCAGCCAGCTTTTCAACAAAGATAACAGCTCCTTCTTCAACGCGGATCTGTTTTCCACCTGTTTCAATAATTGCGTACATACTCGCACCTCCTTTAAACTTTTCTCAAGACTCGCCATTTAAGGTGATGTTTCCATACTTATTACCTTATCTGAGCGGTTGTAAGCCATTAAAGGACATACAACATGAGTATATTATCAAAAGAATATCAACGTGTCAATGCTCTTTTCAAAATTTGCATCATTGCGGTTTTTCAAAATTTGCATCATTGCGGTTTTTCAAAATTTGCATCATTGCGGCAATTCAACTGGTTGAATTGCTTTTGCTAAACAGCTCTCTTCCCGATCGATTGTCCCTTCAACTAAGATTACTGCTCCTTTTTTCAGGATATCTTTCGTCCGTTCATATAAATTTGGCATGACGACGACATCAAAACGAGCGCTGTCATCTGAAACTTCTACAAACATCATGAGATCGCCTCGTTTTGTACGATGCTGCCGTGTAAAATTGATCATGCAGACAAAACGGACAGGACCTCGATAATTCTGTAACTTTAATAAATAAGGCAGATTTGGGTCGATTGCTTGGCGAATCTCTGCAATAGGATGAGTGCTCAGATAAAAACCGAATGCTTCTTTTTCTTTCTCTGCGCGTAAGCTTTTTTTCTCTTGGAGCCGAAGGATCGGTATCTTCGAGGCTAGCGAGAAATCCAATCTTGCTTTTTCGTCATTCTCTACCTTGATGATATTAGCATAACGCAACAGATTGTCCAAAGCAGCCAATAACGTCGTACGATTATAACCAAACACATCCAATGCGCCTGCATTGATCAAGGCTTCTAACGCCTTTCGATTCACTTTGCGAATACACATGCGCGCCACGAAATCATAAGGATCCTCATAAAGACCGTTCTGTTCCCGTTCTTGAATGATCTGCGGATAAACGGCCGGCCCTACTCCTTTAATCGCAGATAGAGGAAATCGCAGCGAATGCTGTTCAATTTCATAGTGTGCCGTCGAATGATTGACGCATGGCGGTAAAATCGCAATATGCCTGCGTTTTAATTCAAAGATATATTCACTCGTCTTTTTTTCTGCACCGATCACGCTGTTTAATAAAGCCGTATAAAAATATAAAGGTGCATTTGCTTTCAGATATGCCATCTGATAAGCAGTCATCCCATAAGCAATCGAATGTGATCGATTAAAACCATAACGGGCAAATTTCATGATCAAACCGTAGACTTCCTGCGCTAATTCCTTCTGATATCCTTTTCGTAATGCTCCTTCAATGAACATCTGCTCATAATGGGCAAGTGCATCTTCTTTTTTCTTGGAGATCGCCTTGCGCATATTATCTGCTTCTGCTAAAGAGAATCCACCCATCACTACGCATACTTGCATGACCTGCTCTTGATAGATCATGATACCATATGTATTTTTTAAAATCGGCTCTAAACTTGGATGCGGATAATGCACCAACGCCGGATTTTCGCGACAGCGTAGATATTCAGGAATATTTTCCATTGGTCCTGGACGAAATAAGGCAATGGTCGCTGCAATATCCTCAAACGTCCGCGGTTGAATGCGGCGGATCAAGTTTTTCATCCCTTCAGATTCCAGCTGAAAAACACCCATCGTATCCACTCTTCGAATCAGCTGAAACGTTCGTTCATCATCCAAAGGAATCTTCATCATATCCAATTGTTTGCCACTGACTTCTTTGATCTGTTCTACGATCGAATTGATGATGGTCAGATTACGCAACCCGAGAAAATCCATCTTGATCAACCCTAGCTCTTCCAAGTATTCCATCGTATACTGAGTCGCATACATCTCTTCATCGAGCTGAATGAGCGGGCAAACTGTTTCAATTGGTTCACGGCTGAGCAAGATTCCTGCCGCATGCAGTGAAGCATGACGAGGCAATCCCTCCAACTGCAAGGCAATTTCATAAAGGTATGTCAATTCTTTGGAAAGATTGATCGTCTGTTTAAAACGCGGTACACTATCCATCGTTTGTGCCAGCGTGATCTTTGGGGTGTTTGGAACCATCTTGCAAAGCGAGTCGATCTTACGAGCAGCGATACCTAAAGCTTTCCCGACGTCTCGCAACACTTGCTTTGCGCCTAGCGTATTAAAAGTGATGATGTGTGCAACATGATGTGCACCATAGCGATGATATACATAATCGATGACCTCCTGCCGGCGATCATCTGGGAAATCCGTATCGATATCCGGCATTGAAACACGCTGCGGATTTAAAAAGCGTTCAAACAGCAAATCATAATGAAGAGGGTCAATATGTGTGATACCCAGACAATACGATACGAGCGATCCAGCTGCGCTTCCACGTCCCGGACCGATATAGATCTTTTGAGTTCGGGCAAAGCGGATAAAATCCCATACGATCAGAAAATAGTCTGTAAAACCCATCGAATTGATCACTTCCAGCTCATATTGCAGACGCTGTACATATTTTTTAGGAACTTTTGTCGTTCCCAAGCGTTTGATCAAGCCTTTTTTACATAACGCATTTAAATATTGCGTTGAAGAGACCCCTTCTTTATTTTCGAAAACTGGAAGATTCACTTTTGGAAAGCTCATCGTCACATTGCATTGCGAGGCGATCTGATCGCTCATCTCCAGATCGCTTGGGGCATACAGTTTCTTCATCTCTTCGATCGAACGAAACCAACGTCCACTACCGCTTTGTAACATCTTATCGTCAACGGTTACCCCTTGATCGATTGCGCACAACACACGATAGGCTTCTTCATCACGTTCATTTGCATAATACACACATCCAAGCGCCGCACTCGCAATCCCCATCTCTTTTGCGACGTTAGCTAATAACAAATTACGCTGCGATAAAAAACGAGAGTCATTCCTTGCGATCCCGCAGACAAAATGCAAAAAGGTTCGTTGCATCAGCTGAAGATAACGACGAATGCCTGCTTCATCTTCATGAACGAGCAGACTGTAGAGATGATCTTCCTGAGGGTTACTAATGACAAAACATGCTTTGGTATATGCAGATAAACGCTCAATGGTCAACTTTTCCGCTTCGGTATTGATCCAAGTGCTCAAACGAAGCAACTGCTGGAATCCTTCATCATTTTGAGCTAAAACAACGAAATCTGCCTTTTCGTTTTCCTTCTCCAGCACGCATTCGACTTCCATGCCATAAATAGCTTTGATTCGATATCGCGCACAAGCATGACGAAAGGCCATCGCTCCATGCAGCACGTTGACATCACATAAGGCTACGCTGTCATAGCCTAATTCTTTTGCTGTTTTTGCAATTGCGTCAACACGTAACGTAGATCGTAATAACGTGTATGCGCTTCGTACCATCAGCTGTGTCGCCATTTCATCATCCTCCCATCTATATTATACTACAAAAGCAATTGTTCCTTTTTTTATTCTTCAGATATGTTTGATAAAAATAAAAACTGTCTTTCCGATAACGTCGATTGGTTCCTTTCCCCTCATCGTCTCGATCCACATAGATCAGACCATAACGTTTTGACATCGGTCCTCCGCTGGCCGAAATGATATCGATAAAGCTCCACATCGTATACGCCCAAAGCTGCACTCCATCTTCGATTGCTTTCTCCACTTCTCTTAGATGTTCTTGCAGATAAGCGATCCGATACGGGTCATGGACACATCCCTCTTCCAAGACGTCTTTTGCGCCGATTCCATTTTCTACAACCATCAAAGGAAAACCACGATAGCGATCCGAAAGCTCGTTTAACAGGATGCGCAATCCGATCGGATCCACTTGCCAACCCCATTGGGTAGACTGCAAATACGGATTACGAACCCCACCAAACAGATTCCCCTGTGAAATATCCTTTTCTTTTGCGACAGTCTCACAATTTGTATTGTAATAAGATACCGTCAAGAATGCGATTTTGTTCTCTTTGATCAGCTGACAATCCTCCGCATGCATCGACACCTTGATCCCCTGTTTTGCAAACATCGCTTCTGTGTAATACGGATATTCTCCTTCAACTAAAATATCTGAAGCAAACAAATTCTCACGCTCTTTCTGCATTGCTTCCCACACATCCTTAGGATCTGGTGTCAACGGATAAATCGGAGCGACAGCACTCATGCAACCTATTTTTAAATGCGGATAATGCTGTTTTGCATAAGCGATGATCTGTGCATTTGCCACCAACATGTGATGCATTGCCTGGTATTTTGTTGATTGCGGATCCGCGCTACGATCGATGCCAACCCCGACCACACATGGAAAATGAATGGCGCAATTGATTTCATTGAACGTGATAAAATATGTTACACGATCGTGAAAATGATCCAAGATCACTTTTGCATATCGTACAAAGCAATCCACAAAGCGGCGATCTTCCCAACCACCATATCGATCAAACAAATCATAAGGAGTCTCCAGATGACTTAAGGTCACAATCGGTTCAATTTGCGCATTTACACAACGATTGATCAAGCGGTCATAAAAAGCAATCCCTTGTTCATTGATCTCTTCATCATCGCCATGAGGAAAAATACGCGTCCAAGCAAACGATGTGCGAAAACACTGCAGACCTAATTCCTGCATATACTCCAAGTCTTCTTCCATGTGATGATAGAAATCACTGGCGACATGGCTGGAATAAAACATACCTTCCACTGGGCGGGGATGCCGCTGAAAACAGCGTTGTTTCGATTGATCCATCGTATCGATGATAGACAACCCTTTTCCATCTTCCAAATACGCTCCTTCACATTGCCCAGCAGATAAGGCAACACCATATAGACACTTATCCCGTTTCATCGAAATTGCTCTCCTCTCCGTTTACTGAACCTGTTGAACATCGTCACTTGGTTCTTCCCATTTTATAAAATACGTGAGCAAGAACCCGATCAATAAATCAAGTAATAAAGACGCAATCGCCCAGATCATATTCATCATACCTCCAGGCAAATAAGCCGGTATGGATAAGATCCCTGTTGCCAATGCATAACAAGCCACACCCGTTACACCCGGTAAGATCGCTGCGATCGCACTTCCAAACATCACGATCAAAAAAGTTTTTTTCAAACGATAATGAACAGAAAAGATGATTGGTTCCGTAATACCCATCAAAGAGGTGATGGCGCAATCCAGAGAGACTGAGCGAAACTCTTTATTTCTGCTTTTTAAAAATATGGAAAATCCACAGCCAGCCTGCACAGCATTGCCGGCTAATGCTGCTGGAAGGATCAATGCTTCATAACCATTGTTCACATAACTCATCAACATGATCGGAAAATTTGCTGATCCAAGACCCGTTGCCAGAAAAAACGGATTCAAAAAGCTCATAATCGGTATTGCTACCCAACCACACCGATCGACGATAACATACACCAATGCATTTAATCCCTGTGTCATCAAATTTCCTAATGGTCCAAAAACGAGAATAGTCACGGCAATCGTCAATGTGAGAATCAATGCTGAACCGATCATAGCTTTCAAAGATTTTGGGATCCAATGATCAATCAATGCTTCGATCTGCTTTTGGCAATGGACCATGAAAAAGATTGGTATGATCTGTTTTGAATATGAGACATACATGATGGGAATTCCTAAAAAATGTACCTGTACATCGCCATTTTGCAATAAATTGATAAAATCCGGATACAGCAAAAAGCAAGCGGCGATGATAGCAAAAACCTGATTTACTTTCATACGCTGTGCAAATGAATATGCAATCAACACTGGAAAGAAATAATACACGCAATTAGCGATTCCATTGATGATCGCATATGTGTTGGATGTCGTGCTCAAAAGCCCAAATTGCGTCGTCAACGCTAAAACAATCGATAAAAATCCTGCTCCTAAGATTGCTGGAATCAATGGAGAAAGCGCAGAACTGATAAGCTCCAACACTTGGGAAACGATTCCTTTTTTCCTCTCTTCAATAGTAAATCGCTGAGCACCGCCTAACTGTTTCGTAATCGCTTCATAAAATGAATTGACGTATTTACCGACAATCACCTGGTAACTGCCGGCAGCATTGACACTTCACAATACCCCTTCAATCTGTTGTAACTGTTTTTGATCGACGATACGATCATCTTTGAGTTTGAATCTTAATCTTGTCATACAATATGTCACATGCATAATATTCTCATTTCCGCCCATCGCTTTTACGATCAAAACGGCACTTTTTCTATATTCATGTGCAATTCCCCCTTTATCACTTAATTTAATCTACTAAATCCACGATCATTAAATATAATCATACAACGTGATGCGTTAAATGAAAACCTATCCAATCCAAAATCTTTTCTCTTCCTCACCTTCTAGACTGTTTTATCCTTATCACTTTATTCAAAAACGATAAAAAAGAGCAGCTCTTTGTGAAAGTAACTGCTCATCTTATATCATCTGCTCACAATAGCAAATATTTATAAATGCATTTCGTTATCTTGTTCATCACCTTTTTTATCAATGGTGAGGGAAGCAGCTCCTAAAAAAGACACCACCGCTACACAAGCCCACAACATCGCATAGGAGTTCATTCCTGTATCTGGATCACTCTCACCTGTCCCTACCTTCCCTGCATCACTCCAGAACAAAGCGAATGGCGAGAACGAATTGACCTGGATATGGATGCCATTTGGCGTCTTCTCTAACGTATTATTTTCAACTGAAAACAACTGCATTTCATATTCATTTTCTTGTAAAGCACCGTTATCATTACGATTCAATCCTTCATAGTGAACGATATAAAATTCAGTGTTTTCGTCTGTTCCCTCAGGATAAGGCCAATAAAGGTCAATTGGATTGCTGGCCGTGACATAAACGTTTCCATTGCTCGTATCAACCAAATCTAAATATTGAAACTGTACATTGTAATCAGACGATAGTTCATTAAATTCGGTAGTAGCATGTTTAAACAATGTTGTTTGGGCATCTTCAACGACTGAATCGACCAACAGCTGAACTGCATCGCTGTTCACAACTTCTAATTGGGTTTCATTGATGTAAAAGTACGTATCATCTGATACCATTGCTGTCACATTGCTCACTGGTGTGGTTGGTACTGATGTGATGATTTCCGTAGTAGGATTCTCATCTTCCACAACACCGCGAATGGTTAATAGCGATGAATCGACCTGCAAGTCACAAATCATCTGATTATCAGGAATCGATAATACTGCTTTCACCAGGTTGGAATCTAGATTACCATTGTAGATCCCCATCTCATATACCTGATAGAGGTCCGTGAGATCAATCTGAAATTTATCGCTGATCGTTATATTTCCATCTTCATCTTTAAAAGTAAGGCGAATCGGATCTTGACCTTCAGAAGGAATGATACGATAGATATAGCGACCATCTACCATACTTAGGTTTCCTTCTTTATTATCATAACGTTCTAATCGCCAAGTGCGTGTTGTACCGGCCCCATCATCATAAGTAAATGACAAATAATCCGAAAGATCTATGGTAGCATCTTTTGACAGGCCTAAAGCAGCTTTCAACTGTTGATCCATTTCAGCTGGCAATTCAATTGTAAAGCCTGGTTCAGGTAATCCATAGCTAGTTGTGCTGATCTGATACTCTTCATCAGCAATAACACTTTGATAGCCATCGCCTCCTACATAAATCGTCAAAGGTTCAATTTGCATATGAATTACTTCATTCTTTGTTATCGTATAAGAGACTGTTGGTTTAGGGAAATCTATTGGATCTAACTGCTTTCCTTGTGAATCGATCAGAATCAACTCAGCACTGTTATTCGTATACAAGCCTTCAAAATGATGGCTGCCGTCAGGGTCGTATTGCCCATATGTTCCTTCTTCCGTTTGCGGATTGGTCAGTTCTACCTTATAGCTTACAGAGATGCCCCTATCAGGGGTTACTTTCGTATTTATCAATAATACAAAACATTCCTCATATTGTGTATGATTCCAGGTCGTTCCATTTTCATAATAGCGCAGCTCGAAGGCATAGTGACCACTCTCTTCATCATAAGCACCAAAGCCGTAAGCGGATGTTTCGCCTTCAATTGCCGTTTTAGTAAGTACAGTATCTCCTACAGAGACATCAATAGATGATAGATCATCGACAAATGCAAAATCATAACCCTCTCCGCTACCGATCACATCAACGATGGAAGAGCCAGGATATAAGACTGGAACCAGTTGATCACAAATCGATGAAATTATTTGACCATACTCTGTTACACCATCCGTCGCATACCGGGTAATATATTCATTTTCTGCCAACCATTGTTTAAAAGAATCTGTATATTCTTTATACTTACCAGATGAATATGGATAATCAATCCAAATAATGTTCGCATTTTCTGACGCTTCTATTATAGAAGATGCTCTACAATAAGTTGCAGCTTCCAAATTTGTATAAAAATCATCATCGCGCAGATGTTCATCAGTCCTAGTTCCTTTATTGTCGCTCGCCTGTGTTCGAGTGGAAGCATACTGAAGAATCACGGCAGGATCCTCCTGCATCACTTCTTCAAATGTACGAGTTTCCTCATTTTCATAACGATCAGCAAAATCTTGATTCGTATTAAAATACGCTAATCCAGTTCCACCATAACATTTGGCATACACTTCTTGTGTTGTAGCATCATACCACATCCGCGCTCCACCATCAGTTAACAAGATGATCACATTTTCTGCGTCTTCATCTGTGTCTTGTAAAAGCTGATTGGCTTCCTCAACACCTGCTTGCAGATTGCTCCCTGAACGTCGATCATAATCCTTATAAAAAGATGTATCCATCAAGGTCTCTTCAAGTGATGCCCGTCGCTTGTCATCTGACATATTTTTTAGACCCGTATTAGAAAGAATCGGATCTCCTCCACCAAAAACAATAACTCCAGCTTGCACAGCCACGTTTTCAAAGCTTGAAAGCTCTTCTAATAGTGAAACAGCTGATGTTGCCAAATCATTTTGTTCAGTGCTGGTGGATCCATCTAAAACAAAGACGATGTTCAGCTGTTTTTGGGAATCCTTCATCCATGACAGGGTCACTTCAGAGCGATAACTATCATCAAGATTCGTGGCTGTTTTGTTCACATCATCAGTACGCGCAAATGCCACAGCAGAAAACATGGCGCTGCACATGCCGATACTCAACAATATGGCTGTTACTCTTTTTCGAAAATTTCTCATAGTGCGTTCTCCTTCCTTATCTTCTATGCATGGTTGATTGGAAATTTATACCATTTCAATCTACAAAAAAAGACAAAAAAAACGCCTTATGAAGCGAATATGAGAGAAAAAAAAGAAGAACGATATTGTATACAATTTCTTGCAAACAAAGCCTCCTTCCCTTCATGCAAGTTTCTTATTCAAAAAAAATTATACCCCCTCTTAAACGAATTTGCAAATGATTGTCCACATCGACCCTCTCTTTAAGACAATATAAAATTTTATTTGTTATGATATATCCACAACACATAAAAAAGAGGATACCTCTTCAAAGAGAATATCCCTATTGTTTGCACTCATTTCAAAACTTTGAAACAACTTTTGTATGATAGCGCTTTTGTAAGTCCGCTATCAGAGAATGGATTTGTGTGCGAGTCAGATGTTTGATGCCACAAGCGCAACGATGTCCGCCTCCACCATAAGCATTAGCGATGTCATCAAGAGGAATGGTTCGTGAACGTAAGGAACAGGTATAGATCGGTTCTCCGTTTTCTGCAGTCTCCATCTGGGTGAACAGGGCCCAGATCTCCACCTCATAAATACCACTAAATACAAATACTTTTTCTTTCGCCTCTTTAAAGTTTAGATGAAAGCGTTCGAAATCCATCTGATCGGCAATGGCATATCCTACACCATCTTCAAAACACAGCTGCGTACGCAACCAGCTTTCATAACAAAAATCTTTATAATGTGCACCAAAATGTTCCATATTGCGGGCAACGATATCAATATCAAAATTCAGAAGATATGCTGCTGCTGCCAAAGTATGGGAACTCGTTGATGAAATCGTAAAATTGATCGTATCAGCGATGAGTCCACTATACAGATAATTCGCACATTTGCTGGTAAGTATCTCGTCATTTTCTTTGAATAGTAGCGAGAGGATCTCACAAGTTGCCGCAGCCTTCTCATCTACAAGCTCCTCTTCGCAATAATGCTCGATCAAAAGGTGATGATCAATACGAATGACCTTCTTTGCCAGCCTCCAACGATCATCATCGATGCGATTCGCATTAGATGTATCCAACACGATCGCTAACGACTGTTGGATCTCCTCATCGGAAATTGTGTCGATCGATGGATAATAGGATGCACAAGCACCAACGCTGTGGCCAAGCGCATATACGCTTTTGTGCGGATAACGATCTTCGATCCATGTTTTTAATCCAAACTGTGCTCCTAATGCATCCGCATCCGCCAAAATATGACGAAAGATAACGATCGAATCAAAAGCTTCGATCGTATCGATGAGCCATCTTGCTTGCTGTTTCATAATTATTTGACAAACTGGTAAGCGTCACGAGCAATCATCAATTCTTCATTCGTAGGAATCAACCATACACTCACCTTGCTATCCTTGGTAGACAAACACTTTTCAACACCGCGAATACCAATATTGTTTTCATCTTCCACTTTAACGCCTAATACTTTGATGCGATCGATGATACGTTTACGCATATTTCCATCATTTTCTCCGATACCGCCGGTGAAGACGATGGCATCTAAGCCTCCAAGCTGCACATAGTAAGAACCGATATAGCTAGCTACGCGATTTGCAAAGATCTCCTCTGTTAACACAGCACGCGCATTACCGTTCTTTGCGGCATCTTCCACATCGCGTCCATCACTGGATACACCGCTGACACCTAGCATTCCGGATTGTTTATTCAGGATATCCTCAACTTGTGAAGCACTTAAATTTTCTTTCTTTTGCAAGAAAGTTACGATTGCTGGATCGATATCCCCACAACGAGTACCCATCATCACACCTGCTAATGGGGTAAATCCCATCGATGTATTGATGGATTTCCCTCCATCGACCGCTGTGATGCTACCTCCGTTCCCCAGATGGCAAGTAATGATCTTCAACTCTTTTGGCGATTTATTCATCAATTCTGCACAGCGCTGTGCTACATATTTATGGCTGGTTCCGTGAAATCCATAACGGCGTACCTGATATTTTTCATAATATTCATATGGCAGCGCATATAAATACGTATCGGGTTTCATCGTTGAATGAAAAGCCGTATCAAATACAAAGGTATGGACACAATTTGGCAAAGCCTCTTTAAAAGCACGATAGCCAACCAAGCCAGCCGGATTGTGGAGTGGAGCCAGATCATTCAATGATTCAAATTTTTTAACAACCTCTTCATCCACTTTCACGGATTCTGTAAACAATTCTCCACCATGCACTGCACGATGTCCTGCACCTTTGATTTCATCTAGATGTTCGACGATTTTGTAATCGACCAAAGCTTTCAAAAGCATTGAAACAGCTTTTGTATGATCAGGAATCGGTTCTTTGATCACCTTTTTCTCACCGTTGACTTTGATGGTAAAAATACCTTCATCCAAACCGATACGCTCAATTACTCCGCTGGTCAGGACTTCCTCCTGCGGCATCTCAAACAGTTGGAACTTTAATGAAGAACTTCCGGCATTTACTGAAATAATCTTTGTCATTTCTCTTTCCTCCTAAGACAGTAGATCTTCTAATTTATTGATATATGCGGAACCTTCTTCATCCACATGTGGCTTCAATGCCGCAACGAGCAATTTTAACTGCTCATTTCTTTTAAGCAGATGTAAATGTTCCTCATATTCATATAACGTTTTGATTGCCCGCTGAATGTGATCTAGCACACCAGCACGCGATATTTTGACTTCTTCACTGATTTCGGCTAGCGAGAAGTCTTCTCGATAATGGAGCTGCATGATCATCCGCTGTTTCTCTGTTAACAGGCCCTCATACATGTCCAATAAAAGATTGATGATAAAAGGATCTTTATTCATGAGCTCCCATTCCTTCACAGATACCATACAGATAGCTTTCAATATCAAAAGGACGTAGATCTTCTGGTCGCTCTCCTAAACCGATATAGCGTACCGGCAATCCAAGCTGATCACGAATAGCAAGTACGATACCACCCTTGGCCGTTCCATCCATCTTGGTCAAGAGGATGCCGCTTACCTTTGTCGCCTCTAAGAATACTTTAGCTTGTTGAATACCATTTTGGCCTGTTGTCGCATCGAGAACAAGCCAAACCTCATGCGGTGCCCCTGGAATCTCTCGCTCGATCACACGCCGCATCTTGCTCAATTCATTCATCAGATTCACTTTGTTTTGCAAGCGACCTGCCGTATCTCCAATCAAATAATCACAATGATGTTCGCACGCATAACGGCAGGCATCCACCAATACGGCGCTAGGATCCCCATTTTCTCTGCCCTTGATACAAGGGACCTGCAATCGTTCTCCCCAGCGAGCGAGTTGATCGACCGCTCCGGCACGAAATGTATCCGCAGCAGCCAATACAACACTGTTCCCTTCATCCGTTAATGCTTTGGTCAGCTTCGCGGCAGTAGTCGTTTTACCGCTACCATTGACCCCAACCAACAATAAAACGGTCGTCCCATCTTCATTCTTCTGAATCGGCGCATCTTCGTGCTCTTGATACATTTCCAGCATCACGCTTACCAAACATTCGCTGATTTCATCAAATGTCTTAAGATGCTGCTTAGCTGCTTCGATTTCTAAACGAGATGTAATCTTTTGTGCTGTATGGATACCAACATCCGCTTCCAACAGAATGATCATAACCTCTTCTAAAAAATCTTCATCGATCCCGCGAAAACCATTCGCTAGATGGCGTAGGCGATCACCAAATGAGCGTTTTGATTTATCCAGTCCTTTTAGATAACAATCAGCATCTTCTCGTCCTTGAAACGATGCTTTTAACTTCGCAAAGATACCCATTAACTCTTCACCTCTTCTTTATCTACGATTTCCATCGCATCTGCTAATTTTACTTTTAATAACGTAGAAACACCATCCTGTTGCATGGTTACACCATACAGTTCATCACATTGTTCCATCGTACCTGGACGGTGTGTCACAACGATAAACTGACTTTCCCCACGAAATTGACTTAAATACTTCGCAAAACGTTCGACGTTTGCTTGATCTAATGCTGCTTCCACTTCATCAAATACGCATAGCGGCATCGTTCGCGCCTTTAAGATAGAGAACAATACACTGATAGCAATCAACGCCTTCTCTCCGCCGGAGAAGGTACGGATGTTCTTTACAAGCTTTCCTGGCGGCTGTACATCAATATCGATGCCCGTATTGAGCACATCCTGTGGATCCACCATGACCAACGATGCACGGCCTCCGCCAAACAGCGATTTGAATACGCCGTCCAGTTCTTGATTGATCTTATGGAACATTTCACTGAATTGTTTGATCATCGTCTCATCCATCTCATCGATAGCTTTCATGATCTTTTCGCTAGCTTCCTGCAATTCCTTGCGTTGCCCATTCAAAAATTCATAACGCGTATTAATTTCTTCATATTCTGCCGGTGCATCCAGATTGACGTTCCCTAACGCGCTGATCAAGCCACGCAATTCTCGTACGCGTTCCCGAGCACCCTCCATCGAAATATCGCTTCGTTTGGTCATTGCAAATTCGACAGTCATCTCGTAGTCGCTGTTCAAGCGTTCGATTGCATTTTCTAAACGTGTCTGCGCTTTGGCTATAGATACTTCAATCGTTTGCATTTCTTGTTTCAAAGCGGATAATTCTCTTCTCGTTGCACGGATTGTCTGTTCTCTTCGTTCAACCTCACTGCCTGCACTCACTCTGCGCTCGCGTTTCATGCGAATCTGCGTCGCTAAATCATCGATCAAAGAATGAATGTTGCTCATTGCAACAACCAGTTCATCGGCCAGCTTTGTCTCTTGTTCCTCATCTTTATCTTCAGGAGGTAACTGTTCATAGTCAGCTAACAAACTCTCGTATTTGCTTCGTTTTACCTGTAAGATTGAATCGAGCTGCGCCATTGCGATTCGTAACTGTACCAATTGCGAGCTTTGATTCTCTTTCTTATTGTTCAACGTCTGAAACTTTGTACGCAGTTCGCTTGCCTTTTGATATTGACCAGTCAAACTTTCGCTCACTTGTCGCAATTCCCGCTGTACGTTCATCGGTGTCGTCGCATTCTTTGTCGTACCACCAGTCATGCTTCCACCGCGATGAACGATATCACCATCTAATGTGACGATCTTATAACTATATTGCAAACGCTTTGCAATCTCATTCGCATGTTCCAGTCGATCAGCAACTAATACATTGCCCAGCAACGCTTTCGCAACGATTCGATAGCGCTCATCACATTCAATAAACTGATCACAGCATCCCAAAAATCCTTCACAATGTTGTGCGACAAACAGATGATCTTTATTGATCGTACGCGGTTTTAATACGGTCATCGGTAAAAAGGTCGCCCGTCCGCTGCGATTTTTCTTCAAAAAAGCAATCGCATTCCGCGCAGAAGCTTCATTGTTAGAAACAATATGATACATGGCTCCGCCAAGCGCATTGGCAATCGCATGCTCATAGTTTTGCACAGGGATGAACAATTCACTGATGACACCTTCGATACCAGCCAGGCTTGCCTTTGCGGCGATGACTGCACGTACTCCCTGTTGATGGGTAAATGGTTCCTTTATCAGATTATTGAGCAAATCTCGGCGATTTAATAATCGCTGATAGATCTCCTGTGCCTGTTCAAGTTCCATTCGTGCGCTACTGATCTCATTTTCTAACTGCGCAATCTGCTGTTTTGCTAATGCGAGATCATTTTCCATATCCTTTTTTCGCTGTTGGCGATCTTCATATTCAAATTTCGCTTCATCCAGCATCGCCTTCAACTCAATTGCACGTTCCTTGCTGTTGGCGTTTTCCAATGCATATTTTCGTTTCTCATTGAGTTCAACCTTACGCCGCTCTAAACGGGCACTTTCTTCCATTGCAGCTGAATAATCTCCTTGCAGCTGATTAACTTCGCGATCCAACGCATACATCTCTTTGCGAAGCTCTTCATTTTCCACATCCTGCACCTGAATCGTCGTTTCCTGCATGGCACACTTTGAATCAAGATCAAAACGGCGTTTCTCCAGCGTTTCGATTTCTTTTTGCAGATGATCGATCTCATCGACCAATACGTTGATCTCAATCTTTGAAAGTTCTTCTTTATAAGCAATATACTGTTTTGCCTTCTTCGCCTGTCTTCGTAACGGATTTACCTGTCGCTCAAGTTCTAAGATGATATCTTCTAAACGTGCCAGATTATCCTGTGTATTTTTCAATTTCTGCAAAGAGACATTTTTACGTTTTTTGTATTTTGCTACCCCTGCTGCTTCCTCAAACAAGGCTCGGCGTTCTTCTGGTTTCGCCTCAGCAAACGCAGAGATATTTCCCTGTGTGATGATCGATAGTGAATCCCTACCCAATCCCGTATCCATCACAAGATCCGTGATGTCTTTCAATCGACAAGGCGTTTTATTGATAAGATATTCTGCTTCGCTATTCGCACGTCGCAAACGTCTTGTGATCTCTACTTCATCATAAGCTATATCAAAAAATCGTTTTGAGTTATCAAAAACCAATGTCACTTCCGCAACATTGACTGCTTTACGCTGTGCGCTACCACTAAAGATGATGTCACTCATGCTGTTGCCACCGCGCAGCGATTTCACACTTTGCTCACCTAATACCCAGCGGATCGCATCGTTGATGTTGCTTTTCCCACAGCCGTTGGGACCGACGATCCCAGTCACATCTGATTCGAAAGATATGATCGACTTATCCGCAAACGATTTAAATCCTTGCAGCTCAATTCGTTTTAAAAACATCCGCTGCCCTCCCATCACATATAAAACCAGTTTAGATTATATCATAGATTTTGCGTTTTAAAAAGAAGTGGCGTATAATGTTCAAAAAGGTAAGGTGATGCTTTATGCCAGAAAAACTCATGCGTGAAACTTATCATCTCTCTTTTGGCGAAGAAGTGGGAAATGCGATCTCCCATGGGGTCATGGCGATCCTTTGCTTATTTTCTTTGCCGTTCTTTGCGGTTTATTCCTATGCAAATGACGGTGTGATTCGGGCAATCGGCACTTCGATCTATCTGATCAGCATGTTCTTCATGTTTTTGATTTCAACGATCTATCACAGCATGCCTTATGGATCTCAACAGAAATATGTCTTTCGCAAGCTGGATCACATCGCGATCCTCTTTGCAATCGCCGGTAGTTATACACCAGTCTGTCTGGTCTTGATTCAAGGTCTAACCGGCATTTTGATTTTGATCATTGAGTGGACGATGGTTCTCAGCGGTATTCTATTAAAAGCAATTGCGAAAAAAAGCTATCCTAAATTAACAGTGACAATCTATATGATCATGGGATGGTGTGCAGTCTTATTCTTGCCAACATTGATTGCAAAAGCAAGTACATCCTTTCTGGTATTCATCGTGCTAGGAGGTCTCATGTACACGCTTGGCGTGATCTTCTATGCCCAACCGAAACATGCATATTTTCATTTCATCTGGCACCTGTTCATCAATTTGGCCAGCATCTTCCACTTTATCGCATTGATCTTCTTGCTTTAAACACTTCGTTGGATCGGTTTACAAAAAAAGTCATCGTTTGATGACTTTTTTAAAACAATCTTGTTACATCATTAAAGGTCGCAAATAACATGAGACCGATCACAAGGGCAAAGCTGCCTAACATCAATGCGTTCAAGGCGCGTTCATTCAATTTGCGGCGGAAGATCTTTTCTAAGAGTACAATCACGATACGTCCGCCGTCCAGCACTGGAATCGGCAACAAATTAAAGATCCCGATATTCAATGAAAAGATTGCCAACAAAGATAAAAATGGCAATATGCCTAGTGCAGCAGTCTGCGCAGTCACCTGATAAATACCTACTGGACCACTCACGCTGTTCAATCCAATACCCTGAATCAGCTTAGAGACGCTGCGAATGATCATTGTTGAATATTCTCCTAACTGCTGTGTTCCAACCGAAATAGACTGCAAAGGCGTTATTTCAACCACTTTTGAAGTAAGATCAAAGCCGAATAACCACATATTGGAAGCCTCATCATAAACCGGGGTCAGTTCAATTTGAATTTCTTCACCATCGCGCAGCAGGGTTAAAATAGAGGGCTCTTCATGATAATACTGCAACTGTTCACTTAAACGTGTCACACTGACATCTTCCAGAAGTTCACCACCGCATTCCAAAGAAAGAATTTCATCGCCTGCCTGCACTCCCGCTTTTTCAGCCGGTGAATCGGCATGAACCGAATAAACGATCGGATCATTATCATTTACAGCTGTACCTTGTACCAGACTAATACCGATAAATAAGAGCCATGCCAACAAGATATTCATCGCCGCACCAGCAGCCATGATCACAATCTGCTTCCATGCCTTGATTCCATTCAAACGTCGATTACTCGGTACATTTCTCATCTCTTCTAGTTCTTCGCTACCATCGTCTTCTCCAGCCATCATGACATAACCGCCAAAAGGGATGGCGCGAATAGAAAGAGTGGTCTCCTTAAATTTATGCGACCAAAGACTAGGTCCCATACCAATGGAAAACTCATGACAATAAACCCCGAATTTCTTTGCTGTCATCAAGTGTCCTAATTCATGAATGATGATAATGATGCTCAATAAGACAACAAATGCAACGATACCTACTATGATCGAACGAAAATCCATTAACGTGCTCCTTTCTGACGTGAACGAACAAACGAGCGTGCCCATTGATCGCTATTTTTCAGATCTTCCAATGTCGGATATTCTATATAGTCTGCCATTGCTACCGCATCCATGACGAATCGTTCGATATCCAGAAATTGAATCTGATTATTTAAGAAAAGTTCTACTGCGCATTCATCCGCTCCATTCATCACTGCACCGAGATTTCCCTTTTTCCTTCCAACTTCATAAGCGAGTTTCAAAAGCGGATAACGAACAAAACTGATTGGCTGGAAATGCAGTGAAGGATAATCTAAAAAAGAAAATGGTTGCGCATGATGCATCTGCAAACGGCGTGGATAACTTAGCGCATATTGGATCGGTAAACGCATGTCGGCCGTACCCATCTGTGCGATGATCGCATGATCTTGGTATTCCACCATCGAATGGATCACGCTTTCACGATGTAAGATCACATCAATCTGATCAAATGGCAAATCAAATAAATAATGTGCTTCAATGACTTCAAATCCTTTATTCATCATTGTTGCACTATCAATTGTGATCCTTCCTCCCATCTTCCAATTCGGATGTGCCAATGCTTGTGCTACTGTTACATGTGCCAAATCTTCCCGTGAACGGTCACGAAAACTGCCCCCGCTTGCGGTAATGATCAAACGGCGTACTTCGTTTGAATCATTGCCCTGCAGACATTGAAAGATTGCGCTATGCTCAGAATCGATCGGATACAGATGCACTGGATGTTCCCGCAAAGCTGCTTTCACCAAATCGCCTCCTGCAACCAGGCTTTCTTTATTTGCTAACGCAACATCAATATCATGCTCGATAGCACAAAGCGTTGGATGAAGACCGCGGAAACCGACGAGCGCATTAACGAACAGATCGCTTTCTTTTAAAGAAGCCAATTCTAACAGACCGCTTTCTCCGTAACAAAAAGAAAGCGATGGAAACTCTTTTTGTAAAGTGAGTGCATCAGCTTCATCAGCTACACATACTTTTTGTAAAGAAGGCAGTGTAGCAATCTGTGAGCGAAGAAGCTCCAAATTATGACCAGCACTGATCGCTATGATTGAAAATTCTTCTTTGTGATGTTCGACCACATCAATGCACTGTGTACCGATCGAACCCGTCGAACCTGCCAAAACTATCTTTTTCATAGTGCCATCACCACCATAGACAAAATACCAAACATCAAAAAGTTAAACAACAGCGAATCTAATCGATCTAAAATACCGCCATGTCCTGGTAATAAGTTACCAAAATCCTTGATTTGGTAACAACGCTTCATCGAACTGAATGTCAGATCACCATATTGACCGCTTAAAGGCATGATGAGACAAGTTAACCAAAAAATACGTTCATCCACTGCAGGAAGCATGAACAAAAGCAAACGTCCGATCACCGCCGATAAGATAAAACCACTGATCCAACCGCTAATAGCTCCTTCCCAGGTTTTCTTCGGTGACACCCGTTCATTCATCTTATGCTTACCAAAGAAACGCCCTCCAAAGTAAGCACCGGTGTCACATCCATACGTGGCGATCAAGATCAACCAAATATAGAGTTTCTCGGATAATACCTGATCCAAAGCATGTAAGGTAAAAAAGAAAAGCATGACGTAGGAGAGGCAAAGGAAGGAGTCATTTGATGAAAAATGCTCTGAAAAAACAGGTAAAACCAGATAGAATAAGATGATTGCCGTAAAAAAAGCAAACAGCAATTCCTTTTGATATACAGAAAGCAGATAAGCGCCAATCACAGCACCGATGCTGATTGCAACGATCAGCATCGGCCAATGCGGTCGGTTTTTAGAAAGTCCCAACATCTCCGTTCCGCCAACGATCACAACAAATAATTCCAGCAGGCGAAAAGGTATTCCTCCATAGGCGATGATCGGAAATAAGACCAAAACCAGAACGATCGCCGTTATGATCCGCGTTTTCATTTACTCAATCCCCCAAACCGTCGATCCCGATGATTAAATTCATCGATACAAGATTCAAGTGCCTTTTCATCAAAGTCAGGCCAAGCTGTAGGTGTAAAAATCAATTCCGCATAAGCGATCTGCCAAAGCAGAAAATTCGATATGCGCAGTTCTCCGCTCGTACGAATCATCAGATCGACCGGCGGATAATCTTTGGTCATCAGATAGGAAGCAAAGCGTTCTTCATCCAAAGGAAGCAGTTCCCCTTGTTCCAACACATCTTTTGCATATGCTTGCGCAGCGAGGATCAATTCTCTTTGAGAACCATAATTGATGGCGATATTCAGAATCAGCCCCGTATTGTTTGAGGTAATATTGACAGCATCCTGAATGACGTTTTGCGTTTCTTTTGGAAATCGCGACAATTCGCCAATAAAGCACACGCGAATATTTCGCTCATTCAATTCACGGATATAACGGTGAAAGAAAAGCTTTGGTAATTTACATAAATAATCGACTTCATCCTGCGGACGTTTCCAATTCTCAGTAGAGAACGCATATAACGTCAACACACGCACGCCAATGCGATTGCACGCAATTGCAATCGTACGAATCGTATCCGCTCCCCTTTTATGACCGGCTGTTCTTGGCAAACCCTGCGCTTTTGCCCAGCGGCCATTTCCATCCATGATTATAGCGATATGCTGTGGTATCTTTCTTTCCATGATATCCTCCATCTAACGCATCTGCTGATGCCCATAAACGAAAACCCACAATTCTGTGGGTATTCACTTTTTTATTTAAACTGACATAATTTCATCTGATTTATTCTTGACGGTAGCATCGATCTTCTTTACAAAGTTATCGGTCATCTTCTGGATCTTCTCTTGCGCATCCTTCTTCATATCTTCACTTAATTCTTTGTCTTTCTTGATAAGATCATTTCCATCACGACGAACATTACGGATCGCAACTTTACATTCTTCACCATATTTATGCGCTTCTTTTGCCAGTTCTTTGCGTCGATCCTCTGTCAATGGCGGTACATTGATACGAATGACATCCCCATCATTTTGAGGCACCAGCCCAAGATTCGCTGCAGAAATCGCATGATCTATTTCCTTTAAGATTGAACGATCATACGGTTTTACGACCAGCTGGCGTCCCTCTACGACCTGAATGGATGAAATCTGATTGATCGGCGTAGGGCTTCCATAATACTCTACGCTGACGCGTTCCAGCATATTCGCATTTGCACGACCGGTGCGAATCGTACGTAAATTCGACTCCAGGTTATTCATCGCTTTTTCCATTTTGCTTTGTACGTTATCTAAAATCTGTTTCATTTTACTTCTTCCTCCACTGTTGTCCGAGAAATGACCGTACCGTTCACTTCTCCTTTCACCGCTTTTATAATATTGCCACGTTCATTCATGTTAAACACGACCAAATCGATGTTATTGTCCATACACATGCTCGTTGCAGTAGAATCCATGACCTGAAGCTCGCGTTGCAATAATTCCATATAGGACAATTCACTGAATTTCTTCGCATTCGGGTTCTTCTTCGGATCACTGTCATAGACACCATCCACACCATTTTTCGCCATCAAGATCACATCAGCACCAATTTCACTAGCACGAAGAGCTGCAGTCGTATCCGTTGAAAAATAAGGACTACCCGTACCGGCACCAAAGATGACGACACGTCCTTTTTCCAAATGACGGATGGCACGACGCTGAATAAAAGGCTCCGCAATCTTCTGCATTTCGATCGCCGTCTGCACTCTGGTAGGCACATCCTTTTGTTCCAATGCATTTTGCACTGCCAAAGCATTGATCACTGTACCCAGCATTCCCATATAATCAGCCTGTACACGGTCAACCCCCATCTGTTCGATCATCTTGCCGCGAACGAAGTTTCCACCACCGACAACGATTGCTAAATCAACGCCTAACGCATGCACTTCTTTCAGCTCATCTGCCAATTTTGAGAGCACGGTTGGATCAAACGCATATTCCGGTGAAGACAGCGCCTCACCGCTCAACTTTAAAAGAACTCGTTTATACATGTTTGCATTATCCTTTCCGTATTTTTAACATACATGGTATATCACCGTGATTATACAATAAATCAGTTCAGATTTCTACCCGTTTTTACATTTCATGACATATGGTTTTTACATTTCATCACATATGGTTAGCAAGCCAGAAGAAGAGCTTGTTCTCCCAAAGAACATTCCAACAACAAAACAATCATCAGAAGAAAAAAAGCAGACAAATCGAATCTGCCTGCTTTGTTCTTAACAAGATGTTTTAGAAATTAGCCTTTGATCTGGCTCATAACTTCTTCTGCAAAGTTTTCTTCGCGTTTTTCGATACCTTCGCCAACTGCATAGCGAACAAAACTCTTGACATCAGCGCCATTCTCTTTCAAGAATTGAGCAACTTTCTGATCAGGATTCAAGAAGAATTCCTGATCCATCAAGCACTGATCTTTAAAGTGTTTAGAGATCTTACCTTCGATGATCTTAGCGAGCATCTGTTCTGGTTTACCAGCCATCTTCGGATCTTCTTTCATGATGTTGAGCTGAACACCGCGTTCATGTTCGATCACGTCAGCTGGAATCTCATCACGGTTGATGTAAGCTGGAGACATGCTGGCAATCTGCATTGCCATGTTCTTTGCAACCGTAGCATCCTCTTTACCAGAAAGCGTAGCCAACACAGAAATCTTACCGCCCATGTGCATATAAGCGCCAAAGAATTCATCGTCTGCCTTTTCTACTACGCTGAAACGACGAAGCGTGATTTTTTCACCAATCGTAGCTGTTGCGTTTGTGATAACCTGTTCCAAGGTACCTTCTGCTGTATTACAAGCCAAAGCAGCATCCATATCAGCAGGTTTATTTGCCAATAAAGCAGCCTGGATCGTATCCAGCAAAGCTAAGAACTGATCGTTCTTTGCGACAAAATCCGTCTCAGAGTTCACTTCGAAGATCACACCGATATTGCCATCAACAGCAACACGGCTCAATCCTTCAGCGGCGATACGGCCAGATTTCTTTGCTGCTTTCGCGATACCTTTCTCACGCAACCAATCGATTGCTTTTTCAATGTTTCCATCACATTCTGTCAATGCTTTTTTGCAATCCATCATACCTGCGCCGGTCTTTTCGCGTAATTCTTTTACTAAACTAGCAGTGATCATTCCCGTATCCTCCTTTATTATTCAGCAGCTGTCTCTTCTGCAGCTTTTACAGTTTCTTCGCTTTTCACTTCTGCTTCCGGTTTTGCACCTTCACGTTTCTGGAAAGGAGCTCTACCATCACGACGTTTGTTGCGATCAAATGGACGACGGTTACGACGTTCTTCATTACGCTGACGGCGACGACGCTCATTTTCAGCAATCTGTTCCTCAACGTTGATGATGACATCTTTCATCGTTACATCTGTTTCATTCTCATCCTGGCTGTGTGCAACGGCCAACAATCCACCTTTTGCCTCAACAATAGCATCAGCCATCAGCGTTGTGATCAATTTCACAGAACGCATAGCATCATCATTTGAAGCAATAGGATAGTCTACCATTTCTGGATCGCAGTTTGTATCTACCATAGCAAACACAGGAATTCCCAATTTCTTTGCTTCTGCAACTGCATTGTGTTCTTCTTTTGGATCGATAACAAACAATGCATTAGGCAGTTTCTTCATCTCTTTGATACCGCCTAAGAAGTTTTCCAGACGTGCTTTTTCTTTCTTGATCTGAGCAACTTCCTTCTTTGGATATAAATCAAGTTTTCCGCTAGCTTCCATTTCTTCGATTTCAACCAGACGTTTTACACGCTTTTGGATCGTACGGAAGTTTGTCAACAATCCGCCTAACCATCTCTGGTTAACGAAGAAAGAACCACTGCGCAGCGCTTCTTCCACTACAGTTGCCTGTGCTTGTTTTTTCGTACCGACAAACAGTACCTTTCCACCTTTTTCTGCAATATCCTTCATTGCAGCATAAGCGACATCCAACTGCTCCAATGTCTTTTCCAAGTTGATGATGTAGACATTGTTGCGGCTAGCGTAGATGTTTGGTTTCATCTTCGGATTCCAACGACGTGTCTGATGTCCGAAATGAACTCCAGCTTCCAATAACTTTCTCATTGAAACAACTGACATTTTTATATTCCTCTCTTTCCGTTATTCCTCCATCATTTCTAACATTCGCAACTTTTTTACGCCATTCTTCGGCAAAGCACGGGCGAATGAATCCATGATGTGTGTTATTGACGTGCATAGCACGCTTTTTTTATTATAGCACAGCAATCTTCAATTGCAAGTGCTCAATGATCGTTTTTACGCGATT
>CBCTZR010000027.1:0-28452 GCA_965151435.1 uncultured Merdibacter sp.
TTATCTTTTTTTCTCACCATATTTTAGGGGTAAACCTCCAAAGACAGGTATTATAACAATTCCTTATACAAGTGTCGATTGATAGATTTCACCATAGAGTGCAAATTGTTAGTTAACCGCTTTCACTCTTTGGGGCAAAAGTCGAGTTGAGCAGTGAAGAAGATTTGTAGATAATAAAGGCGTAAGGTAAAAAAGAAAGGAGAAAGGATCATGGAAACATTAAGAATCTTGCTTTGTTGTGGAGCAGGAATGTCCAGCGGCTTTTTGGCAAGCAGTGCACGAAAAGTAGCGAAAAAGAAAAAATTGTCAGTGACGATCGAGGCGAGAAGCTATTCGGAAGCAAGTGAATTCTTTGGTAGCATTGATGTAATGCTGTTAGGACCACATTATGAAAAGGATCTTGAGAAGTTCCAAGAACAAGGAAAACCATACGGTGTCAAAGTTGCGGTCATTCCAGAAGATATCTATGGTACGCTCGACGGTGGCAGATTATTAGAATTTGCACAAAACTTATAACAATAAAAAAGCTGAGATGGCGCTCTCAGCTAAAAGAGATAGTGTAACTTAAACTCTCTTTCAAATATAAGGATACACTATCGAAAGGGAATATTCAATTAGGAGGATTTATGAAAAAATTAATGAATTGGTTGGAAAACTCTTTCGTTCCAAAAGCCAACAAATTGTTTAGTTATCCGTGGATCGCAGCCTTTGCATCTACGATGCAGAAAATCATTCCATTTATTTTAACTGGATCATGTATTTATTTCTATAATGTATTCGTATCATTTTTCCCATCATTACCTGATCTTTCACCAATCTTAAATTTTAGTTTTGGTATCATTTCATTGATCGTTGCATTCATGATGGCTAATCAGGCAATGGAGAAATTAGGACATCCAGAATATGTGATCAATGCTGGTTTAGCTTCTGTTGGTGTATATCTGATGGTCGCAATGCCTTTGGGAGAAAATGCAGATAGCATCTCCGCTTTAATGGGAAATTTAGGCGCTGCTGGTATCGCTGTTGGATTGATCGTTGGTTTTTATGTATCTATTATCTTCCGTTTGTGGGGCAAACTGCATTTCATGCAAGATAGCAGTATGCCAGACTTCGTAACTGCTTGGATCAATACGATCGTACCAAATCTTCTTTCTTTAGGTATCATGATGGTTTTGATCAACACATTGCATCTGGACATCTATTCACTAGTTATCGCTGCATTCATGCCATTAGCTAATATCGGCCAGACATTGCCAGGATTTATCTTGATCTGCTTGATTCCAGCATTCTTCTACACATTGGGTATTTCCAGTTGGACGTTTGGAGCAGTAACGACACCAATTTTTATGGCAGGTATCCAGGCAAATATCGATGCAGTCGCAGCTGGTGGAGTTGCAACAAATATCGTAACGAGCGAATCTGTATTTACCATGGCATTTATCACAATGGGTGGTATGTGTGCTACCTTGGGATTGAACGTATTGATGTGCTTCTCAAAATCTAAACAGTTAAAGACATTAGGTCGTGTCTTCTTGGTACCTTCAATTTTCAATATCAATGAACCAATCATGTATGGTGGTAAAGTCGTTATGAACCCAGTATTGATGATCCCAGCTTGGATCTGCTCTATTATCGGTCCAGTTTATGTATGGATCTTAATGAGTACCGGATTATTGAATATTCCTTCAAAGATGATCCAGGTAGGACAGATTCCTGCACCATTCTGCAGTGTAATGGTTACAGAAGATGTTCGTGCATTGCTATGGTGGGCAGTATTGTTTGTAATCTATGCGATTGTTTGGTATCCATTCTTCAAAGCTTACGAAAGACAGAAATTAGAAGAAGAAAACAATTAGTTGAAATATTTGAAAGGAGTATTATGTATGGATGAACAGAATGAATTAGTAAGTGTTGCAATGCAGATTATCTTGCATGCAGGAAATGCTAGAAATAGCGCAACAGACGCGTTGGCAGCTGCGAAAACATTTGATTTTGTGCTTGCTGAACAAAATTTAAAAGAAGCGGAAGAATCTATAACAAAAGCACACAAAGCACAGACAGAAATTATTCAAAGTGAAGCAGGAGGACATAGTTATACATATTCATTATTGTTCACGCATGCACAGGATACTTTGATGACGATCAATTCAGAAGTTCGTTTAACAAAAGAGATGATCGATGTATGTAAACTTATTCATGATAAGACGGAGGCAAATTAAGATGGCGATCATTCCTGAAAACTTTTTATGGGGAGCTGCAACCAGTGCATACCAAGTGGAAGGAGCAGCTTATGAAGATGGGAAAAAAGCGAGTCAGCAAGATGTGATCAATAAAGAAAACTACAAACTGCGTGGATTTGCTACTGCAGATATCGCGAGCGATCAATATCATCACTATAAAGAGGATGTAGCCTTGATGAAGGAAATGGGATTCAAAGCGTATCGATTCTCCATCGCATGGTCGCGTGTGTTCCCAGATGGCGTAGGCCCAGTCAATGAAAAAGGCATTCAATATTATCGCGATTTGATCGATGAATTGTTAAAGAACGGCATTGAACCAATCGTAACGTTGTATCACTATGACCTTCCATGGGCGTTGGTTGAAAAATATGGAGGTTGGTTAGATCGCCAAGTAGTGAAAGACTTTGAATACTATGCTCGTTATGTCATCAATGAATTTAAAGACAAAGTGAAATATTGGACTACGATCAATGAACAGTCGATCATCGTACAATATTGGACACAGAAATGTTATATTCCTGAGGAATTGCAGTCAAACAATCAGATGCGTTATCAGATCAATCACCATATGAATTTGGCACATGCGATCGCATGCAAGCTGGTTCATGAACTGGTTCCGGGCGGTCTGGCAGGAGCTGCTATCGGCTATGCGCCAGTATACCCATTGACATCAAAGCCAGAAGATGTCATGGCTGCTCAAAATGCACATGATCTGCGAAATGGATATTATTTAGATATTTACTTTAAAGGGCACTATACAAAGTCTGCGATGATCTATCTGGAAAAGCATGGTTTAGCACCGAAGATCGAACCAGGTGATATGGAATTGATCAAAGAGGGATATTCGGATTTCCTTGCATTAAACTATTATGCGAGCGAATGTGCGAAAGCTTGTCCGGAAGGAGAAGGAAAAGAAATTCGCTATTCCGGCGTGAACTGGTCTGGCAAGAAAGGTGATATCAATGGATTTGAAACGCATCCTGGTTTCTATGAGATGTGCAAGAATCCAAATCTTGATACGACAGACTGGGACTGGGCGATCGATCCAACCGGTTTAGAATATATCTTCCGTGATATCTATATGCGCTATGGAAAACCGTTGATGATCACAGAAAATGGTTTAGGCGCATTTGATACGCTGACAGAAGATGGTAAGATCCATGATGACTATCGTATTGCTTATTTGCGTGATCACGTCAAAGCAATGAAAAAAGCGATGGAGTATGGAGTTGAAGTACTTGCATATTGTCCTTGGTCTGCAATCGACTTATTGTCTACAAGCAACGGCGTAAAGAAACGTTATGGCTTTGTATATGTAGATCGAACAGATGATGATCCAAAAGAGTGTGCCCGAATCCGTAAAGATTCATTCTATTGGTATCAAAAAGTAATTCAATCAAATGGAGAAGAATTAGATTAAAAACATAGGCACACAGGAAACTGTGCGCCTGTTTTTATAAAGGAGGAGTGAAAAAATGAAACAAGTACCAAAAGGATTTCCAAAAGATTTTTTATGGGGAGGAGCTGTAGCTGCTTGCCAGATTGAAGGCGCTTATGACGTGGATGGAAGAGGATTGTCAACTTCCGATATCCATGCGTATGATCTGAATTTGGATCGTGCGAACATCAAAAAAGAAGGCGGAGGTACGCTACAAGGAATCAAAGAGGCGGTTGCGGATACGACGAGCTATTTTCCTAAACGCCATGGGATTGATTTCTATCATACGTATCCATCCGATCTGAAATATCTTCAGGAGATGGGTTTCAAAGCATTCCGTACAAGCATTTCATGGTCAAGAATCTTTCCGAACGGGGATGAATTGGAACCAAATGAAAAGGGATTAGAATTCTATGATCGATTGATCGACGAGATCATCAAAGATGGCATGGAACCGATCATGACCATGTCACATTATGATATTCCGCTTCATCTGGTAACGGAGTATGGAGGATTCGCAAATCGTAAGATGATCGATTTCTTCGTTCGTTATGCCAAGGTGTTGTTGGAACGCTATAAAGGAAAAGTAAAATATTGGATCGTCTGCAATCAGGTGAACTTAGTGCCGACCGTGCAATTTGGTTCTTTGGGCATTTATGATGATCAGGCAGAAAACATGGAAGAATTGATGTATCAGGCTGTGCATAATCAGTTTGTTGCCGGGGCAAAAGTTGTAGAGATGGCAAAAACGATCGATCCTAACGCAGTGCTTGGTACGATGGTGGCTGACGGCACGTTCTATCCGGCAACCTGCAAACCGGAAGATGTCGTATTGACGATGAAAAAGAACCGTATGCAGTATTACTTTACAGATGTCCAGCTGCGTGGAGAATATCCAGTCTATGCGCTTCGTTATTTTGAAGAAAATGGAATCGATCTGAAAGTGCAACCAGGCGATGAAGAATTGATAAAGAACAATAAGATGCAGTTCTTAGCAATTTCTTATTATTCTTCCAAAGTCGTAGATAGCACGAAAGATTCGATCAAAGCATTTAAAGGATCACAGAATCCTTATTTGAAACCGACACCTTGGGAATGGCGTGCAGATCCGTTAGGATTCTATAACAGCTTGAGCCAGTACTGGGATCGTTATCAGGTGCCTTTGATGATTGCAGAGAATGGATTGGGCGCATTGGATAAAGTAGAAGAAGATGGCAGCATCCATGACGAATATCGTATCGAATATTTAAGACAGCATATCGAGCAGTTGAAAGAATGTGTAAAAGATGGTGTTGATATTATTGCTTATTTAAGCTGGGGACCAATTGATATCGTATCTAGCTCCAGTGCAGAGATGAGCAAACGTTATGGTTATGTCTACGTTGATCTGGATGATCTTGGTAAAGGCAGTGGAAAACGTATGAAGAAGGACAGCTTCTACTGGTATAAAAAAGTCATCGAGACAAATGGAGAAGAGCTCTAAAAGAATAGAAAGAAGGCGATTTGTACACTGTGCAGATCGCTTTTTTAGTGGTGAAGACAAAGATATCGTATGAAGGAAAAGAGGAGGGATACCATTTGGGGCCATGTCTTTTCTTATTAGGGATGTGCTGTGTCGGTATGCTGTGGAAAAAAACTGCTGATCAAATGCATTGGTATCATTGGGGCTTGTGTGCACTGCTTGTGAAAATGCTTGTGCTACTGGATCTTAGCTATTCCCATACAGCAATTGAATCATTGTATATTTTTGCATTTCTTTGCTTGTTAGCCTGTATTGCCTTGATCGATCATTATTGGTTGATTATTCCTGACAGCGGAGTAGTGTTGTTTTGGTTTATGGCATTTCCTCTTTCGACAGTTTCTTTACAAGAGCGTTTATTCAGTGTGAGTATCATTCTATTGATCACTTTGTGTCTGCGTAAGTGGAAAGGCAATTGTATTGGGTGGGGCGATGTGAAATTGTGTAGTGCTGCCGCATGGTCCTTTGGTTTTGCTTTTTTGTCTGCACTGCAATATGCCGTTTTCTGCAGTGGGATCTATGCATTCATCGCTTGGAAGCTGCGCCGTGTGGAACTGCAGACGCGGCTTCCTTTTGGACCTTGGATCACCTTGGGTGTTTTATTTCTTTTTCTTTAAAAAGCATGCGTATCAGAAAGGAATTCTGCTATAATTCTGTATAGAATGAAGGTAGGAGGATGAAACATGGATCGAAAAGCTGAGATTATCGAAGAGATTCAAAAAAGCGATGCACCGCTTTCAGCGTCTGCATTAGCAAAGAAACTTCATGTGTCTCGTCAGATCATCGTCGGTGATATCGCTTTGATCCGTGCGAGTGGGACGCAGATCTTAGCAACGCCGCGCGGTTACGTATGGGAACAGCCGCAAGAGGGCATGAAGAGAAAAATTGTTGTTTCGCATGCAAGGGAACGTATGCAGGAAGAACTTTATGCGATCGTCGATCAAGGTGCAGAGGTCATCGACGTAATTGTTGAGCATCCTACATATGGACAGCTGGTCGCTTCCCTGCAGCTGTCTTCTCGTTATGATGTCGACCAATTTATCGCGAAGATCAAAGGGAATGAGCCGTTGAGCCAATTAACGCATGGTGTGCATCTACATACGATTCGTTTCAAAGATGAAGAAACGTTTGAACGAGTACAGAAAAGTTTGCGCAATAAAGGCTTGCTGTATGAAGAAAAATCAAAGAGCGAAGATGAATTCTAAGGATCGATCCGGATTGATAATAGGATGCGATCTTTTTTATTGGATCGTTTTTTGCCGGGATTGAAGGCTGCTTCTCATCTTTTTTGTATGAAACCTGTTGATTCAGAACATACTTTTACTGAAAAGTAACAGGGGAAATTTTGAAGATATGCGTATAAAAGGGATGAAAGGAGGGCTTTTATGGATGTTCGAACATTATATGCACAAGGGAAACAGCCTTGTACGCAAGATACGATCTTGCAGTGGCAGAAACTGATGAATGAGATGTTGAAAGAGCGACAGCTGCACTTTTCAAAAATGAATCGGAAAGAACAGGCAGAACATCTCATATCTGAGGCAAATCGGCATGAGCGTTCTTCGCTTTATTCTTGTGAAGATGTCGGTATCGCAGTGCGGGTAGGTGATATCTGCTTCATAGATTTTGGCGCGGATGCGTATCAGTGTGAAATTGGTTTTCAGCATTTTGGGATCATCATGAAGATGTTTCATGGAAAAGCGTTTGTCATTCCGATGAGTGGGAATCCTTCCGCTTTTCAACAAGCTTATGATCGTTATGAGAATCCAAATGGTAAAAAGCATTTAATGCGATTAGGGTTATTGCCGGGCTTGCGCAAACCATCTACTTTGTTTCTGAATGATTGCAAGTTTATCAATACTGCACGCATCATTGATATCAAAGCGCATGTATCAAAAGACAGCGCCTTATTTGCGGAAATCTATCAGCGTATGCAACAAGTGATCGGATGATGCATCTTTTCTGAAACATTCGCAGAAAGTGACAAGTTTTATCATAGGGATTATCTAAAATGGGAGCGTGAGGTGATGCTGTGGAAAAAGCAGCCGGAAAAGATGAAGGACTCAGCTTGCATACGAATCTGGAGATCCTTATTTACTTATGCGCAGGGGTATTTGCAGCGCTATTGCCGCTGCGCTTTCAATACATAGCGTTATTTCCTGCATTGACGTATGGGTATATGCATAATCGAAAAGCGCTACTTTTTTTCCTATTTTCTCTTACGCTCATTTTGCTTGCATTGTCGATTTCGACAGCGTATTTGACTTTATTGGGAATCTTGATTTTTTTTCTGCTCGTGCAATGTGCAGCTGCTGCACAAGCTTTTATGCCACGATGGCTGACGATCATCAACTTGGCAATACAGCTCCCTTATGTCGTTCAATTACAAGATCTGGAAAAAATAATCATAACCATGCTCCTGCTCATACTGCTTTATCTGCATCAATTGAAAAGGGAAGACTGGATGCATAATGATTTGCGGCAAAATGACCTTTGGAAAGGAACGATGCTTTGTGCGCTGTGTTTTGCTGCACTTTATTATTTCCCTAAAGAGAGCAAACTGCTCATTTTTGCATTGGGGTTGCTGATTTTGTTTATCTGTCAACCTTTATATGGATGTCTGTTTCTATTGTTGATCAACGTTTATGTGCATCCATTTCCTTTATCTGCCTGTTTCGCTGTTCTCTTTCTTCGCTTTGATCTGCAAAAAGGCATGGCTTCCGTCCTTTATCTGCTCTTTCTTTGGATCGTCGGAGTAACTTGGCAACAGATGCTCATTGCCCTTGTCTTTTTTGTGATACAGTTATTGCTTTGGAAACAGCAGGCACAAAGATTGCCGCTTGTTGCTTCTATGAAGGAAGAAGAAAAGAATCAACGGATCAAACGCAGATTGCAAAACTATTCTGGCGTATTTTATTCGTTGGCACAGTTTTATGAACACCTTCATCAACAAGAGAGTGCATTATTGTATCAAATGGCGGATGGTGTGGAACAGTTAGCTATGCAGCTGAGCATAGATTCCATTTGGATGGATGAAAAACGTTTAAAAGATGTATTGGAAGGATATCAGTTTGTCGTGCATTCATTAAAGGTGAGTCAATCGCAGGGTGATCTGCGCATTGAAGGTGTTGTTGATCGGATTACCTCTCGTGATGCGAAAGAAACATTATTACCTTTATTAAATACATTGTATTTTACCGATTTTCATTTGGAGTATTTGAAAGATTCACGGTTGTTATATCATTCAACTGCTTTTGTTTTTGAAAGCGATCATTCTGCACAAGTAGAAGCTTGTTATGATTCGATCAGTGTGCATGCGAAAGAGAATGGTGACACATGTTCGATCTTTCGGCATGGTTGTTATACGATAGGCTCTCTTTCGGATGGGATGGGATATGGAGCGGATGCGTCAAAGAGTTCAAATCTGATCAGCGGGATCTTGCAAAGAATGGTAGCTAGTGACATGGAGATCGTTCAGGCAGTACGAACGATCAATCGCCTGATGCACAGTGATGTCTATGCGACCTTAGATGTTATCTGTGTTAACGGACATACAAGAAAAGCATATTTGGTAAAATCAGCTGCCTGTCCGACCTTTTTGATCCGGAAGGAAAAGCTCTTGCAGATCGATGGGCATTCATTGCCACTAGGAATTGTGGAAGAGATGGAACCAGACTGCATGGAAGTGCAATTGCAGAAAGAAGATGAGGTGTTGATGATCAGTGACGGTGTGCATATGCAGGAGATCCGTTATTGGCTACAGATACGAAAACAAGGCGATCTGCATGAAGAATTTGCACAGTTGATGAAGATCTTGAAACAGCGAACGCGCGAAGATGATACGAGCGCGCTCTTGTTGCGCATACGATGAGCGACAAATGATAAAAGTCTCTGGTGATGAAGTGCGCCCCATGATTTGGTCACAAATTATGGAGGTGCATTTTTCTATGTGCAAAAGATGTGTTAGCGAAGTGTTTGGAAGTGAATGGATTGCTTAATTAAAGGCAGTGTACTATAATACGGTCATGGAAAATTTAGATATTCAGCGTGAACTTGGAAATGGGACATGGATCATCGGCGTAAGCGGAGGAGGAGATTCCATGGCTTTGTTGGATCTTTGCCGACGCAAAGGGATTTCTTTACGCTGCGCTCATGTCAATTATCATCATCGAGAAACAGCGGATCGTGATCAACAGCTATGTGAACGATATTGTGCAAAGTGGTCGATTCCTATTCATGTACTTCATGCGGATACGACGCTTACCGGTAATTTTCAAGCGAATGCACGAAGAGAACGCTATGCGTTTTATCGTCAGCTCACTATGCAATATCACTGTGAAGGCGTTTTGGTCGCACACCAGCAAGATGACGTGTTGGAAACTTATCTCATGCAAAAGCAACGCGGTGCGCTTCCTTCCTTTTATGGGTTGCAAAAGGAGTGTATCGTCTATGGCGTTCGTGTCGTACGGCCTTTATTGGCTTTTTCTCGTGAAGAGTTAAGAGGATATAATGCGCGCCATGCAGTGCCATATGAAGAAGATGAGTCGAACTTCAGTGATGATTATGAGCGAAATCGCATCCGTCACCATCAAGTAGAGACGATGGATGAAACGAAACGTTTGCAGACACTGCAGCAAATGGATGAGGATAATGCTGCATTGCGAAAGCTGCAAAAGGAAGCTGATGCGTTTCTTGAAACTTGGGATGGTTCTTACAAAGTGTTGCTCAGGCATCCTCAAAGCGCGTTTTTATTACAACACTGGATTCGACAGACTTGTCAGCTCACGCTTTCTGCTGCAGCACAACAGGATCTCTTACGCCGCATGGAAGATGGCAAAGCACAATGGGTACAGCCTTTGGATGCACATTGGGTATTGAAAAAGGAATATGCATACTTAAAAGTGGATACACTAGAGATGTGTGCCTTCCGATATACGTTTGATCAGTTGTGCTATATACAGACTGAGCAGTTTCGATTTAGTAGACAAGGAAAGCGTATTGAAGGGGTCACATTGCAAGCGGATGATTTTCCAATCACTGTTCGGCCTGTTCAGCCAGGGGATGCGATTCAATTGCGTTTTGGAACGAAGAAGATTCATCGATGGTTTATTGACCGTCATATTCCCTTGCAGGAACGACTTTTATGGCCAGTCATGGTCAATGCGAAGGGCAAAGTGATTTTTGTACCGAAAATAGGTTGTGATGTTGCACATTTTTCTAACAATCCTAACCTATTTATGATACAATAATGGTTGTTCTACATTGGGAGGATTTTAGAGTGATAGATGTGATCGATCGCGTTTTAGTCAGTGAAGAAGAAATCGTAAAACGCAGTAAAGAATTAGGAAAACAAATTAGTGAAGATTACCGGGCGAAAGGAGTTAGTCCGATCGTGGTCGGTCTGTTAAAAGGAAGCGTTCCTTTTTTGGCAGAAATCATGAAACATATCGAATTGGATATCGAGATCGATTTTATGGATGTTTCTAGCTATGATGGCGCAGAATCGGTAGGCGATGTAAAAATCAACAAAGATCTGGACAAGTCGATCAAAGGAGAATCGATCTTATTAGTAGAAGATATCGTAGATACAGGACGTACGCTGAAAGAGGTAAAGCAGCTGTTGTTTAATAAAGGAGCAGCTGATGTAAAAATCGTATCGCTGCTTGATAAGCCAGAGCGGCGAGTCATTAAAATTGAAGCGGATTATGTAGGCTTTGAGATTCCAAATGAATTCGTAGTAGGTTATGGATTGGATTACAATCAAAAATATCGTAATCTTCCATATATTGGAGTTTTAAAACCGTCAGTTTATGAAAAATAGACGGAGTTTTGCCGCAGAGGAGGTTTAAATAATGAAAAAATGGATGAATTACCTGCCTTATGCACTGGTGCTCATCATTCTCACCTCTCTTATAGTGTTCAGCAATGATAGCCGGACCGAGAATTATGATTATTCTTCGTTTGTGCAGGAAGCTGAAAAAATGGATTTTCAGCAGTCATCGATATCAGTTGGTACGACTGTAATCTATGTGCAGGGAACGTATAAAGATAAAGATGGTGTGACACAAAACTATACGGTCAGCCTTCCAAATACGGATGAAAATATCCAATGGCTGACAGGGGTTTTGGGGGAAGGAAAGATCGTCGTTACAGACCCTAACCGTGAAAATCAACTCATGAATATTCTTGGCAGCGTATTGCCGGTATTGCTGATGGTTGGTTTATTTTTCCTTTTCTTTTCAAAGATGAATGCAGGTGGCAATAACAAGGCATTCGATTTTGCAAAATCCAGAGCGAAGATTCAATCAAATGTAAAAGTTCGCTTTAAAGATGTTGCAGGTTGTGATGAAGAAAAAGAAGAAGTGCGAGAGATCATCGACTATTTAAAAAATCCAAAACAGTTCACTGATATGGGAGCGCGTATTCCTAAGGGTCTACTGATGGTAGGTCCTCCAGGAACTGGTAAGACGTTGCTAGCCAAAGCAGTGGCTGGTGAAGCAGACGTTCCATTTTTCTCCATCAGTGGTTCAGATTTTGTTGAAATGTTCGTCGGTACTGGTGCTAGCCGTGTGCGTGATATGTTCAAAAAAGCACAGCAGGCCGCTCCATGTATTGTCTTTATCGATGAAATTGATGCAGTTGGTCGTCAGCGTGGCGCCGGTATGGGCGGAGGCAACGATGAACGTGAACAGACATTGAACCAGTTGTTGGTTGAGATGGATGGTATGGGAGAGAACAAAGGCATTGTCATCATTGCCGCAACAAACCGTCCGGATGTATTGGATCCAGCGTTATTGCGAAGCGGACGTTTTGATCGTCAGATCACTGTGAGCTTGCCAGATAAAAAAGGGCGAGAAGCGATTCTTCGCGTACATGCACGTAATAAAAAGTTAGCAAAAGATATCTCTTTAGAAAATTTAGCACAACGTACGCCAGGTTTTTCTGGTGCTGATCTTGAGAACGTGCTGAATGAGGGTGCGATCCTTGCAGTTCGCGATCACCGTAAGATGATTACATTGGAAGATCTGGATGAAGCGATTGACCGTGTTATGATGGGACCTGCGAAAAAATCGAAGAAATATAACGATGAAGATAAGCGACTGGTCTCTTATCATGAAGCTGGTCATGCGGTCATCGGCATCAAATTGGAAGATGCGGATATGGTACAGAAAGTTACGATCATCCCACGTGGAGATGCGGGTGGTTATAACTTGATGACACCAAGGGAAGAAAAATATTTTCATCGCAAGCGCGAATATATGGCGCAGATCACTGGATTACTGGGTGGACGAGTGGCAGAAGAACTCGTCTTTGGCGAAATCAGCGCTGGTGCAGTGAACGATATTGAGAAGATCACAAAGATCGCAAAAGCGATGGTCCGCGTATTTGGTATGTCGTCACTTGGTCCGATTCAATATGCAGATCCACAAGGAAATGTCTTCTTGGGACGCGACTATAACAATGGAAATAACTATTCTGCAGGTGTTGCGGCTGAGATTGATAAAGAAGTGCGCAAGATCGTTGACGAATGTTATGAGGATTGTAAACGCATCCTTTCCGAAAACAGAGAGCTGCTCGATTTGATCGCAAATTCCTTGTTTGAGGAAGAAACGCTGACCAAAGAACAGATCAATAACTTAGTAGAATATGGAACTTTAACTTCTCCGCAGGAAGAAGCAGCAAATGAAACAAAAGAAGAACATTTGCCACAAGGGGAAAACGAGGTACAAGCAGAAGTTGCTGAGAAAGAAGAACCCGCTGCAGAACCTGAAGTTTCGGATAAAGAAATGGAAGAAGCGCTCAAAGAGCTTACGAAGAAATCTTAAGCAGGACGATCGTCCTGCTTTTTCAACGCATAGTGGTAGGCAAAGAGGAAAAGCATGTGCTATACTGTAAAAAGTTCAAAGGAGGCTCCCTATGAAAGACTATTTATTAAAAGCAGTTGCATGTGATGAACATATGCGCATTTATATTTGTTCCTCCACCGCTCTAGTGGAGGAAGCTAGGAAACGTTTTGATCTGTGGCCAACGGCTGCGGCGGCATTAGGCCGTACGCTGAGTGTCGGTTCTATGATGGGCAGTATGTTAAAAAGCGAACAGGAACAGCTGACCATTCGCATCAATGGCGGGGGTCCGATCGGTACGGTTCTAGTAGATGCCTATAGCGATGGACATGTCCGTGGCTTTGTGTCGGATCCGCATGTGCACTATCAATACAATGATACTGGCAAATTGGCAGTAGGTATTGCTGTTGGCAAGGAAGGTACGTTAGAAGTCATCAAAGATATGGGTATGAAAGAAAACTGGTCTGGTGCGGTAGCTTTGCAAAGTGGAGAGATTGGTGATGATTTCGCTTATTATTTTACAGTCAGCGAACAGACACCTAGTGCAGTGAGCGTTGGTGTGCTGGTGGATACAGATAATCACATTCTCTCAGCAGGTGGAATGATCGTTCAGATGATGCCCGATGCGGAAGAATCCGCTATTGCTCATTGTGAAGACGTATTGGCAAAGATGGCACCGATGTCTGCTTTGATCAAAGAAAAAGAATCATTAGAAGAAATCTTGAAAGAACTGTTTCCGGATGTGAAGATCTTATCTTCACAAGATATCTGTTTCCGCTGCCATTGTTCGCCAGCATCGATGAAACGCGTATTGACGACATTATCAAAAGAAGAACTCGATCAGATGATCGAAGAAGATCATGGGTGCGAGATCACTTGTAATTTCTGTAATGAACATTACCATTTCAGTGAGGAGGAACTGCGTGAACTCAAACAATTCATGGAAACCTTCCAAAAGAGCTAGCTGGCAGATCGGTGATGTATCCATTGAGAATCGCTTGGTGATCGCACCGATGGCAGGCGTATCCAATATCGCTTTTCGCAGCATCTGCAAGCAATTTGGCGCAGGCTTGGTATGCGCGGAGATGGTCAGTGATAAAGCCCTGTATTATGATAATGTCAAAACCTTGCATATGACGCAAGTAATGGAAGATGAGCATCCCATGAGCTTACAGATCTTTGGACATGATGTGGAAAGTATGGTCTATGCGGCTAGACTGTTAGATGAGCAGACAGCATGCGACATCATTGATATCAACATGGGATGTCCAGTTAACAAGGTGATCAAATCACATGCTGGCAGTGCATTGATGAAAGAGCCAGATCATGCACAGAATTTAGTTGAACAAATCGTAACGGCGGTTAATAAACCTGTTACTGTCAAATTTCGTTCAGGGTTTGACAGCAATCATATGAATGCTGTAGATTTTGCCAAACGTATGGAAAAGGCAGGAGCGAGTGCTGTCTGCATACATGGGCGTACCCGTGCGCAGATGTATGAAGGAAAAGCTGATTGGAATATAATCAGAGAAGTCAAACAGGCAGTGTCCATTCCTGTGATTGGAAATGGAGATGTACGTAGCGTTTCAGATATGATACGTATGTTTGATGAAACGGGTGTTGATGCAGTGGCTATCGGCCGAGGTGTACTAGGTGATCCTTGGTTGATCAGACAATGTGTACATTATTTAAAAACAGGTGAACAACTGCCAGAAGTGACATATCAGGAACGGTTTTCAATTGCAAGAGAGCATGCACAACGCCTGATTGCCTTAAAAGGTGAAACAATTGCAATGAAAGAGATGCGAGGTCATGCGACATGGTACATCAAAGGTCTGCCGGGAAGTCATCCTGTAAAAGAACAACTATCGAGAATCTCTACCTATCAGCAGTTTGACCAAATATTATCAGATTACGAACGGATAATCGAAGCATTTTAATGAGATCATCAATCAGGTTTTTAATGACCATCAAGGCATATGCTGCCATGGTGGTCTTTTTATACATAAAAGGTTGATATAGCTATGTGAATGCTTTATGATAAAAAAAACGACAAAGGATGGAGAAAGATGAAACTGAAAGTTGAACATTTACAAAAATGTTTTGAAACAAAAGAAGTATTGAAAGATATTACTTTTACATTTGAAGAAGGAAAGATCTATGGATTGTTAGGAAGAAATGGTGCAGGCAAAACAACCTTGTTTAATTGTTTGAATCAGGATCTTCCAATAGATGGGGGGAAATATTGCTTGATCGATGATGGAATAGAAAAAACATTGACGATGGAAGACATTGGATATGTGCTTTCTACACCGCAAGTACCTGAATTTTTAACAGCTAGAGAATTTATGAAATTCTTTCTTGAAATTAATGCACACCAGATAACAGATTTGAAATCAATAGATGTTTATTTTGATTTTATGAATATTGATCGGGAAGACCGAGATCGTTTATTAAAAGATTATTCGCATGGGATGAAAAATAAAATGCAGATGCTGATCAATATCATTGCGCATCCTCAGGTATTATTATTAGATGAACCGTTAACCTCATTAGATGTTGTGGTAGCAGAAGAGATGAAAGATATCCTGCGAGAGATGAAAAAGGATACTATTTTGATTTTATCAACTCATATTATGGAGCTAGCTCTTGATTTATGTGATGAAATCATTGTTTTGAATCACGGAGTGTTAACCGAGATTCCTAAGCTGGATGATGAAGGATTATTTCGTCAAGACATTTTAAAAGCGCTTCGGGAGGAAGACCATGATTGATACGTTTTGGATTGCGACTCGTTTGCGTATCGCCTATCGAGTAAATTCGATCATTTATTCATTGAAACAAGTTTTGTTCTTGAAACGATTATTGCCAGTGAAGTTATATGCATCAACTGGTTTAAAACGTTTTGCGTTCGTTTGTGCCATAGGATGGGAAATCCTTTCTATGTTTATGAACAACGGACTTTATTTAGTGGTTTGTATGTGGCTGCCAATTCAGATGATGGCATTGTCCTTTGATGCATTTGCACACATTTTTCTGTTTTTGACCATCGCTGGAGCAGTTTGTAATTGCCGTGTGTTTGATTCAACCAAGGACAAGTATTATGCGATCATCATCATGCGGATGGATGCCCGTACATATATACTGACCCAGCATCTTTATACGATTTTGCGTATTTTTGTTGGTACGCAGTGTGTCCTTTTGTTTTTTATCTGCTTTTTTCAAGCGCCTATATGGCTATGCATTTTACCATTTGGTGTGGCAGGTGCAAAGACCATCAGCGTTGCATATTCTTTGAAACAATATGAGCTTACAGGTTTTGTGCGCAACGAGAATGCACCGGTTAAATGGATCTGGGGAATTATTGCGATCTGCTGGATTTTTGCATATGGTGCATGTGTTTTGCGGCTCTTTGTGCCGGTGGGGATAGTTGTTGGCATCAGCGTATTGGCAGTGCTGTTAGCTTTAAAAGCCTTTTCAGACATGTGGAAGTTTCCTCTTTATCGTCCGCTTGCACAACAACTGTTAGGACAGAAAAATGCTGCCGTTCAAATGAATATAAAAGCGATTACCAATGAAAATTATCAAAACAAGATCATGGATGACAGGACCATTACAAGCAATAAAAAAGGTTATGCATATTTTAATGAATTGTTTATCAAGCGGCATCAACGACTGTTATGGAGATTTTCATTTCGGTTGACTCTGATTACGGGAGGGATCCTTTTTGTGCTCAATCTTCTTTTGTGGCGTTTTCCTTCCGCAAAAGAAGAAGCAAAGCAGCTGTTGTTGCTGTATCTGCCTTATTTGATCTTTTTGATTTATAGTTTTCATTCGGGAAAATCTGTCATTCAAGCAATGTTTCGCAATTGTGATCACAGCATGCTTACATATTCTTTTTATCGTCAAAAAGGAGTTATCTTGTCTTTGTTTCGACTTCGCTTATATGATGTGATCCGGATTAACCTGCTCCCCGCATTTGTGCTGGGCATTGGTTATGCTGCACTGTTGTATCAATGTGATCCTAATCATATTTGGACTTGTTTGATCGTTATTGTAAGCATTCTTGGTTCCAGTATTTTATTCTCTATTCATTATTTAACTTGTTATTATCTGTTACAGCCATATAATGCGCAGACAGAGACCAAAAGCAGTACGTATGGGATTGTCATGACTATCACGTATATCGTTTGTTTTGCATTTATCTATCTTCGTATAGATGCGAACCTGTTTGGTATCTTGATGATCTTGTTTTCTTTGTTATATGGCATCATCGCTTATGTCTTGATCGGCAAATATGCCAGTAAGACGTTTCGCTTGCGTAATTAACAGTATCGATGAATACAGTTTTCGCTTTGTATTAGCAGAACTATGCTAGAAGCAAAAATTTAAGAATAGAGGGATGTTATATGGAATCGCTTCATTGGCAAGAGGAACAGTTTTTTTCACGACATCACTGAGCCATTCCAATTTATCAGGCGTTTGTACGACAGCTGAAACAGCGCTATCCGCAATACACCTCTTATGTACAGAAAACACAGATCACGTTTACGAATCGACACGTCTTTGCCTGTATTTCCTTTTTGCGTGTAAAACGAAAAAAGCGAACTTCCTGATCCATATCTGATCATTACTTTAGGATTGCCTGCTCTGATACAGACTGAGCGATCAGTAGTGATCAGCGAGCCTTATCCGGGGAGATGGACGACGCATGTGATCATCGGCTCTTTGGATGATCTGGATGAGGAGTTTTATACTTGGGTGGACCAGGCCTATCAGTTTGCGAAAAATAAATAAAGTTTCTTTTTCAGGTGAAAAGAAGCTTTTTTATTGACAATTACAGATAACGAACTTATAGTATAGATATGTGTCTTGACACATATCTATACTAGGGGGAATCGGAAATGAGTCAATCAAAAAAACATGTACAGATGATGTGTATCACAGCGATGTTGATCGCGATTGGAATCTTGGTGCCCATCATCTCGCCTATTAAAATCATCTTGGAACCTATGTCTTTTACATTGGGTTCTCATGTCGCTATTATGGCCGCTATGTTTGTTTCGCCGATGACTGCATTAGGTGCTGCGATCGGTACAACGATCGGATTTTATCTCTATGGATTTACGTTACCGGTCGTACTTCGTGCATTGAGTCATGTCATATGGGCATATGGCGGCGCATGTTCTTTAAAAAAACATCCTGAGCTGTTTAAAAGTCCATGGAAGATCCTTCTCTTCAATTTGATTATCGGTGCGATTCATGCGCTGTGTGAAGTGATCATCGTTTTGCCAATGTATGGCGGTTATGAAGCTTCCGATCTGTTTTACCTGTTGTTTGTGTTAGTAGGTATTGGATCGTTGGTACATAGCATGGTGGATTTCACGATTTCGCTAGTGGCATGGAAGGCGATTGGCAAAAGCAATGCAATACAGAATTTGGCAACCATCAAAGAGGTGCATTTGATCTTTCGGCACAATGAAGAGGTCATGTGATGATGAGGGTTTTGTTTCTTAGCGAAGCAAAACTCTTTTTTTGTGCAGGGATGGAGTGTAGGGAACGATGGAATCACGGAAAAGAAAAGTTTAGTAATTGCAAACAAAAAATTTAACAATATCAAAATAAATATTGCAATCCTTCACATAGCGTGTATAATATTCTTGTTTATAAGTAGTGAACGAAAAGTTTAGAACTACAAAACAGGAGGTGCATGCCATGGATATTGGAAAAAAGATCAAGGAACTGCGCGTTTCCAATGATCTGACACTGGAAGAGTTAGCCAGTCGCAGTGAGTTGACGAAAGGTTTTCTTTCACAGGTAGAGCGTAATTTGACCAGTCCTAGCATATCGACGTTAGAGGATATCCTGGAAGCACTAGGGAGTGATCTCTCCGATTTTTTCCAAGAGGAAAAACCAAAAAAGATCGTTTTTCATACGAATGATTTCTTTGAGGATGAGCAAGATGATTACAAGATCGAATGGATCGTGCCAAATGCGCAAAAAAACGATATGGAGCCAATCTTGCTTACATTGCATCCAGGGGCAGAAAGCATGGAGATGCTCAGCCATAGCGGGGAAGAGTTTGGCTATGTGCTGAAAGGGACGGTTGTGCTGGTGAAGGGGAATCGCACCTATCGCATCAAAGCAAAAGAGACTTTTTATATCGATGGAACCGAAAGTCATTATCTGCGCAATCCTGGCAGCAGTGATGCAAAAATTTTGTGGATCACAACACCACCGATGTTTTAAGGGAGGATGGAAACATGGAACAGAAAAAGCTGATTCAGTTTCGTAATATCGTGAAGGATTTTGATGGACAGATCGTATTAAAAGGCATCAATCTGGATATTTATGAAAATGAATTTGTTACATTGCTAGGGCCTAGCGGCTGTGGAAAGACAACGCTGCTTCGTATCTTAGGTGGATTTTTGGAAGCGAATGAAGGGGCAATTATCTTTGATGGAGAAGAAATTAGCAACGTGCCGTCGCATAAGCGGGAATTGAACACGGTCTTTCAAAAATATGCGTTATTCCCTCATATGAGTGTTTATCAGAATATCGCTTTTGGTTTAAAGATCAAAAAAATGAGTAAAGATGTCATTGAACAAAAAGTCATGAAGATGTTGAAACTGATCGGACTGGAAGGTTATGAAGGAAAAAATGTAACTTTGCTTTCTGGAGGACAACAACAGCGTGTTGCCATTGCCCGCGCTTTGGTCAATGAACCGAAAGTTTTGTTGTTAGATGAGCCATTGGGTGCATTGGATTTAAAGCTGCGTAAAGAAATGCAATATGAATTAAAACGTATTCAGCAGGAAGTCGGTATCACTTTCATCTATGTAACACACGACCAGGAAGAGGCGCTGACGATGTCAGATAAGATCGTGGTCATGAAAGATGGCGAGATTCAGCAAGTGGGGACTCCGCAGGAGATCTACAATGAGCCGATCAATCGCTATGTTGCCAACTTTATCGGAGAAAGCAATATCATTCCGGGTGTCATGTTAGAGGACTACAAAGTGAAATTCGATGATATCATCTTTGATTGTGTCGACCGTGATTTTAAGAAGAATGAACCGGTAGATGTCGTGATTCGTCCGGAAGATATTGATATCGTAGATGAAAAAGATGGTAAATTGACGGGAGAAGTTCTCAGCGTCTTATTTAAAGGTGTCCATTATGAAGTGATGGTCGAAACACTTCCGGGTACATCCGTCACTGTAAATATGCACGTGATGCGTAACCGGGATGTGACGAGTGAAAATGGCAAAGAAAAGATCAGTGCAAATGATTTCTATGTCGATATCGAAGAAGTGAAAGACCTTGACGATAAAGAGATCGTTGCCCGTGCGGATGCCCAGGCATGGAATCCGGAGACGGATGAATATATGTCTATCGCAAAAATTGAGTATGATCTCAAAGAAGAGCTGGGTGAATATCCGGTTACTTTTACGACGTCAGCAGGAACAAGCGTGCAGCGGCGGATCTTTGTGGTCAATCAGCCGTTTGTTAAAAATGAACGTGCGAATGAGGCGGTCATGGCGTTTAATTTCTTTAAGACGGTCGATGAAATCAAAGAGTCAGTTGCTTTGGATACGGATCTGAAGACATGGGCAAATGCGCAGGGATGGAAACTGAGTGATGAAAGCCAGTCGGTCGATATCAGTGTCGACTATGACTTTGAAGATGATAAGATCACAGAAGGCGTCTATAAGATCACGTTCTCAACAACTGGACGTGAGTTTAAGATCCATACGACGGATTATGTGGAAGAAGGAAAAGAGGTCGGCTTGACATTCTTCCCGGAAGATATTCACGTAATGGAGAAGATGGTCTTCTGATGAAGCGTTTTTCACAATTAGCGATTCCATATGTGATCTGGATCGCTTTGATGGTATTGTTGCCGATGTTGTTGATCTTAATTTATGCATTTACGACCAGCGGTAATGAAATCGTCAATTTCACGTTTACTTTTGATCACTTTATTCGCTTTTTTACCGACCAAGACTTTTTGTTGATCCTATGGCGTTCTTTGGTCATCGCGTTTAAAACGACGGTGATCTGTGTGCTGTTAGGATACCCGATTGCTTATTTTATCGCTCGCAGTTCCGATCGCATGCGCAACATCCTGGTATTGGCGATCACACTGCCAACTTGGATCAATATGCTGGTGCGTACCTATGCGTGGATCGGTCTATTGTCAAAAGGCGGCATCATCTCCACGATCTTGGGCTTTTTCGGCCTTGGGGATAGCGAACTGCTTTATACGGAAAGTGCAGTATTGTTGGGAATGGTCTATAACTTTATTCCGTTTATGATTTTGCAAGTGAACACTTCCCTGTGTAAGATGGATCCATCTTTGTTGGAAGCGAGTGCAGATCTAGGTGCGAACAAAGTGCAGACTTTTTGGCGTGTGACATTCCCGTTGTCGCTTTCAGGCGTCATCAGTGGAATCACTTTGGTATTCTTACCGGCAGTCAGCTCGTTCTTCATTCCAAAACTGTTGGGCGGAGGATCTTTCTTCCTCATTGGTAACGTGATCGAAAATCAGTTTATCACTGTCGGCGAATGGAACTTCGGCTCTGCGATATCGATGATCATGGCTGTCATCATGATGCTGTGCATGTACTTGATTCGCCGTGTAGACGAACATAACAGCGGAGGAGGGAAGAAACGCGCATGAAAAAAGAAAAACGGATCGTCGGGAAGACGTTGATGATTCTCTCTTTGTTGTTCTTTTATCTTCCGATTCTCTTTATGATCGTCTTTTCCTTTAACTCCGGTCGATCTCTTACAAGTTTTTCCGGTTTTTCCTTCACGTGGTATGAGCGGATGTTTCATAACCGCGATATGATGGAATCACTGTATACGACGATTTCAATTGCTTTGATCGCTACGGTGGTATCGACGATCTTAGGAACGATCAGTGCAATTGGCCTGTCGAAGAGCCGGAAATTTTTGAAGAAGATCGTCTTACAGTTAAATGATTTTCCAATTATGAATCCGGAAATCGTAACAGCAATCGGTTTGATGTTGTTGTTTATCACTTTTCATATTGAACGAGGCTATGTGACGATGTTGTTGGCACACATTGCGTTTTGTACGCCTTATGTGATCTTAAGCGTTATGCCGAAGATTCGCTCGCTCGATCCAAATTTAGCAGATGCTGCGATGGATCTGGGCGCAACGCCATGGCAGGCACTGATTAAAGTGTTGGTGCCGCAGATCATGCCGGGGATCGTATCCGGCGCATTGATTGCATTTACGATGTCCTTTGACGATTTCATCATCTCTTACTTCGTTACCGGAGGAGGAGTCAAAAACTTAAGCATCATGGTTTATACCATGAGCAAACGGGTCAATCCGAGCATCAATGCAATATCTACCCTCGTGGTAGTATTGATAACGATAGTCCTAGTGATTATCAATGTCGTACCGATGATTCGGTCAAGAAGGGAGAAAAGACATGAAAAAATTACTGGCTAGTGCACTTGCTGGCGCAATGGTGCTGACACTGAGCGGCTGTGGCAGCTCAGGTGGTGGCAATCGTCCGTTTGAAGGACAAACGCTTCATCTGTACAACTGGGGAGAGTACATGGGGGAAAATCTGATCTCTGATTTTGAAGCAGAAACAGGGGCGACCGTAAAGGTAGACTATTTTGATTCCAATGAACAGATGTACATCAAAGTGGCAAACGGTGAATCATTTGACGTATTGGTTCCAAGTGATTATATGATCGAACGTTTGATTCAGGAAGATTTGCTGCAGCCATTGGATAAAAGCAAATTATCCAATCTGGATCTGTTGACAGATGGTGTCATGGGATTGGATTATGATCCAGAAAACGAATATTCAGTACCTTATTTCTGGGGAACGGTTGGTATTGTCTATGACAAGACAAAAGTAAGTGAAGAAGATCTCGAAAAAGAAGGATACAACATCTTCTTGGATACGAAATATAAAGGAGAAGTCTATCTGTACGATTCAGAACGCGATAGCTTTATGATGGCATTAAAGGCGTTGGGCTATTCGATGAATACAACAAATGAAGATGAACTCAATGAAGCTTATGAATGGTTGTTGCAATGCGTGCAGACGATGGATGTAGAAATTGTTACCGATGAGATCATCGACCATATGGCGCAGGGACGTAAAGCATTAGGGCTGATCTATTCTGGTGATGCGGCGTACGTCATGTGCGAAAATGAAAACATGGGATTCTATATGCCGGAAACAGGAACAAATCTGTGGTCGGATGCTATGGTCATTCCAAAGAATGCAGAAAATCCAGAATTAGCACATGCTTTCATTGATTATGTTTGTACATATGATGCTGCGATGGATAACTCCAGCTTTGTCGGATACACTTCACCAAATGAAGAGGTTATGAATGAACTGAGCGGAGAAGGCGGCGATTATGAAGGAATCAATGCATACATCCCTCGTACAGATAACAAAAATGACGAAGTGTTTAAATATGATGCGGAAACGCGTACGATCATTGCGGAGCTCTTCAGCAAGGTAAAAGTAGCAGCAAGCAATGCTTAATGAAAAATACCGTTCTTACTGTCGATTTCTTTTGACAGAAGAACGGTTTTTTTATATGGTGTAAGTGTATGTTATGGGAAAGTTGGAGGGATTCGATGATCTTTGAGTTGGAACAAGTCAATACGAATTTTGATATGAGCTGGTTTGGCGTGAAAGATGGTCATGCGTTTCTGGTGGCGCTTGCCCCATTTGAAAAAGGACGATTGCGTGTCAAGATCGATTATCCAAAGGATAAGCATCAGATGCTCTGCTTTGATCCTTTGGATACTACAGAAGGAAAGACGCTGAATGATCGTTTGTCATTTAAAGTATACGAAGAAGACGAGCGAAAAGGAATGATTGTTGGTAAGACTAAGTCATGCAAAGGATTTCTGCAGTCTTATAGTTATCTTGCGTTTGCTTATGGTGAAAAGAATTACTATTTATATGAAGTTGGATTTGGACATAAAGGTCTTTATCTTTGTGTTTATCAGGAGGATCATTTGATTGCGATCGCTGATAAAGCGCTAGTGGTAAAGAATTATCACGACATGTACAAAATCTATGCAGAGGATGAAGCCAATCTGCAGGCGATTCTTCCACTGCTGCTGTACTATGATTTGACAACGCATGGTGATTTCATGGAAGTTTCACTTTATTCCAAAAAGAAAAAGGTAGTCAATACCATACAAAAAGAGTTAAAGGAAAAGTATGATCCTGCTTTTATAGAACGCATCCTTCATAGTGAACGATCGATGAATAAATGATAAAAAGCGCAGCAAATCATGATAAGCTGCGCTTTGTTTACCGATATTGTTGATATACATCATTTCCCTGTGTGTCAATTGCGACGGTGACTGGAAAATCTTTGATCTCTAATTTTGTGATCGCTTCGGCGCCCAGATCTTCAAAAGCGATTGGTTGCACCTCTGTTACACATTTTCCTAGCAGTGCGCCAGCACCACCGATTGCAACTAGATAGAGAGCTTTATTACGTACGCAAGCGTCAATGATCGCTTGTGTACGATAGCCTTTACCGATCGTTGCGGCTAATCCAAGATCATAGAGCCTTGGTGCGTAGGCATCCATACGCATGCTGGTTGTCGGTCCAGCGCTTCCATAAATCTTTCCTGTTGGGGCAGGAGTGGGTCCGACATAATAGATCGTTTGATCTTTTAAAGGCAATGGTAATGCATTTCCTTTGTCCAACAATGCATTTAACCGTTTATGAGCTGCATCTCTGGCAGTATAGATCGTTCCGCTCAACAAGATCATCTCACCGGCTTTTAACTGCTTACGCTCTTCAATAGAAAGCGGCAAGTGGAAGTGTTTCATTTGATGACCTCCTTTGCATGGCGTGTGACATGACAAGAGATGTTGACTGCACAGGGTAATCCAGCAATATGGGTAGGATATTGTTCGATGTTGATACGGAAAACGGTGGTGTCGCCACCCATTCCTTGCGGACCGATCCCCAATGCGTTTGCTTCTTGAACAAGTTCTTCCTCTAATTGGGCATAACGAGGATCTGGATTGTGCAATTCTTCTCGTAAAGTCGCTTTTTTTGCTAACACAGCAGCATAATCAAACGTACCGCCGATACCTACGCCAACGACCATCGGTGGACAAGCGTTGGGCCCTGCATGGCGGATTGCTTGCAATACTGTATCTTTGACCCCTTGTAATCCTTGTGCTGGTTTTAACATGGTGATCGTTGACATGTTTTCGCTGCCAAACCCTTTGGCACCGACCAGGATTTCTACCTGATCGCCTTCGACAATCGTCGTATATAGGATTGCCGGTGTATTATTTTTAGTGTTGATTCGTTCAAATAATGGATCATCGACGACAGATTTGCGAAGGTAGCCTTCTGCATAGCCTTGTGCGACACCTTGATTGACTGCTTCTGATAGCGAACCTCCAATCAGGTGAACATCTTGCCCAATCGTTAAGAAGACGATGGCCATACCGGTATCCTGACAGATCGGTAATTGTTCTTCTTTAGCGATCGACGCGTTTTTTAATAGGAATGACAGAGTAGATTTAGCAATCGGATGCTGTTCGTTTTCATAAGCTTGTTGCATGCAAGCTTGCAGATCTTGGGGATATTCGATATTGATTTTCATCACCATGCGTTTGATCGCATCTTGGATCAAGGAGACATCTATTTCTCTCATTTGTCTTTCTCCGCCGCTTCCATGACTGCTTTCGCAACTGCTTGGACAACCTTTTTATTGAACGCGTCTGGAATGATATATTCTTCGCATAGTTCATCGTCTGTGACGATAGCGGCGATCGCTTTTGCGGCAGCGATCTTCATCGCTTCTGTGATGTCTTCTGCACGGGCATCCAAGGCTCCGCGGAAAATACCTGGGAATACTAAGACATTATTGATCTGATTTGGGAAATCGCTTCGTCCTGTGGCGATGATGCGTGCACCACCTTTTTTGGCTTCATCCGGCATGATTTCTGGAGTAGGATTCGCCATGGCAAAGACGATCGCGTCACTGTTCATGGTAGAGACCATTTCAGCAGTGACGATATTCGGTGCGCTGACTCCGATGAAAACATCGCGATCTTTCATTGCTAAGCGTAAATCGCCATGTAAATGTTCTTGATTTGTCTTTTCTGCCATCTGCTGCTGCGCAGGGTTCATCCATTCTTCCCCTTCGCATAGGATTCCTTGGCGATCGACCATCAGCAGATCTTTTGCTCCGATTTCCATCAGAAGTTTCGCAATGCTGATGCCAGCGCTTCCGGCTCCGTTGATGACAAAACGCGCTGTTGCGATATCTTTTCCCACCAGACGAAGGGCATTTAAAATGCCTGCACTGACCACAATTGCCGTCCCGTGTTGATCATCATGAAATACGGGGATATCCAATTCTTCACGCAGACGCCGTTCGATTTCAAAACAACGCGGTGCACTGATATCTTCTAAGTTGATGCCGCCAAAGGTAGGGGCTAAATATTTTACCGTCTTGATGATTTCTTCACTATCTTGTGTATCTAGACAGATGGGGAAAGCATCAATATCCGCAAACGTTTTAAATAGGATCGCTTTTCCTTCCATGACGGGCATAGCGGCTTTTGGGCCGATATTTCCCAACCCTAATACAGCACTCCCATCAGAGACAACTGCTACGAGGTTTCCTTTTGCGCTATAACGATATACATCGTCTTCCTTCTGATGGATCGCGCGGCAAGGCTGTGCGACACCTGGTGTGTAAGCTAGGCTGAGATCTTTCATTGTTTCTACTTTCACTTTTGATTGAATGCATAGTTTTCCATGATGTTCCTCATGTAATTTCATCGATTCTTCAAATACATCTGCCATAATACGTCCTCCCGTAATTTACCTGTTCATTATAGCACGATTAAAATAGAAAGAAGCAAAGGATTTTCCGGATAGAAGAGCTACGTTTGATTTTTATCCTTTCTTCTCTTGCGCTGTATCTTTAAAATACATATAATGAAACGGTAACTTAAAAGGGGATATGCATATGGAAGTATCATTACAGATGTTTTTGATCGTCTGTCCGTTTGTCTTTTTGGCTGGGTTGGTCGATTCCATCGGTGGCGGTGGTGGTTTGATCTCCTTACCAGCTTATTTTTTATCCGGATTGCCTGCTCATATGGCTATTGCGACAAATAAACTGTCCTCTTCAGTGGGGACGCTAGTTGCTGCTATTCGTTTCTTTCGTGAAAAATTAGTACAGATCGATGTCGCGTTGATTGGCATTGCCTGTGCATTTTGTGGGTCTGCAATCGGCTCCAATTTATCTTTGTTAGCAAGTGAAGCGCTGATTCGTGTGATCTTGTTGCCATTGCTGCCTTTTGTGGCTTGGAATGTCTTGAATGGAAAAGGATTGCAGGAAAGGGAGAGCGCAGTTGATCTTCCTAAGCGTCATGTCTATAAGGTTGTTGCAGGCAGTTCATTTTTGGTAGGGCTCTATGATGGGTTCTATGGTCCGGGAACGGGAACATTTTTGATCATATTGTTTACGACGTTTGCAGGTATGCGAATCGCAAATGCCAATGGGAATAGCAAAGTGATCAATCTTGCCAGCAATACGATGTCTTTGCTCGTTTTTTTGATCAATGGACAGATCGTTTTTACTTTAGGTATCGCAGCCGCGCTTTGCAGTGTTGCTGGTAATTACATTGGAAGCACACTGGTGATGAAAAATGGTATTCGAATCGTTCGTCCGATCATCATCGTCGTTTTGATCATCTTATTCGTGAAGATTCTGACGGAACTGTTCGTTTGATGAGATGGGAAGGATGGGTGTATTTCGATGGCAGAAGTGATTCTATTGTGTGGAAAAGTGGCGGCTGGAAAGACGACGTATGCAAAAGAAATGGCGAAGAAACAACGTGCCGTCATCTTGTCGATCGATGATCTCGTCGTTCGTCTCCATGATCATTGTGAAGGCAGGGCGAAGCTTTCTGCAATGGAAACAGCAATCCGCGATTATTTTACTGGTTTGATCGTGCAATTGATCGAGCAGGATGTGACTTGTATCCTTGATCATGGACACTGGACGAGAGCATCCAGACAGCAGATGATCGAATTTTGTCAGACACATGATTTCCCTCTGCGCATCGTCTTGTTGGAATGCCCTAAGGATATCCGTCTAGAGCGATTACAAAAGCGCAATGAGCGGTTGCTGCGTGAACAAGAAAGAGGTTATGTGATTGATGCAGTACAGCTGGATCGATTTGATTCCTGGTTTGAAGCGTTGAGCGATGAGGAATATCCGTTTGCGAATATTGTAAATAGCGAAAAGGCAGAATAAAAAACTCAGTACAAAGCTTACTGAGTTTTCCAGACCGTTGACAAAGTCGCTCTTTGAGCAGACTTTGTCATACGGTCTTTTTTA
>CBCTZR010000028.1:0-27783 GCA_965151435.1 uncultured Merdibacter sp.
ACCCACACGATAATTTAAAGGTGGGGGTCAAATCCACGATAATTTAAATTACCTTAAAAAGATGAGACAGAGGAATCTCCACTCATAAAAAGGAGATTCCTTTTTATATAGCCGTCAAGGGACTTTGTCGAAAGGCTAAAAGAAAGGATCTATCCACAAAATAGATCCTTTATAAAACGAATAGTAGCTGTTAATGAAGAAAGAGGTCATCGACCGCTATAAAGAGAACGATCCGCTGTTTTTTCTCTTTCAGCTTCTTGTGCATTTTCTATCATCTGCATCATTGCATCATAAGCATTTTCAATGTCTTCATACAATCCGCTGCAATTTAATAAGTAGAGATCTGTTTGGTCATCAAAGACCCAGTAGATCCGACCATCTTCCATTTCAAGCTGATAGACGTCCATATCGTCCAGATCGCAAGAATATGGACGAAGATCAGTGATAGCAAGTGCGGGGAAATATTGTTCGACCAATTCTTCTAATCGACTCTGTACGCGAATAGGAATCATTTGAAGAAATCCTTTCGATATTGTGTAAGGCAACGGATCGTCCAAAATTGAGAAAAGGCACTGTAGATGAATAAAAGACCAATCAAACGGATCGTGAAAGTCGCAACGGTAAATGGATAAAACAGCAGGATGCATGCGGCCACCATCAACAAAATCGAAAGCAGCAGATTCACGCTCCAGCTGGGATAATCCGCTTTTTTTAATGCAAATGCATAGCTGCATTCACGGAAACCATAAAACAAGAAAACGATTCCCATCAAGAATGGGATGAGAGAGATGATCACGTCATAACGAACGATGACAAAGATGCCAAACACCAGAAAGCAGACAGCGAGCAACAGTGTGATCGTTGAATGTGTCTCTTCACGGAAATATTGATGAAAGAGCTGAAAGGAATAAAACAATAGGACGATTCCCAGCGCATAACAAGAGAGCTTGCTCACTTTATCAGGAAAGATCAGCAAAACAAAACCAATCAAAAGAAACAACAAAGCGTTGAAAATCATATCGCGTTTGATATTTGATAAAAATATACGCATGTATCCACCAACTTTCTTTATAGTTATTATAATTTGTACTTTTTAGAATTTCAATTATTTTGCAGTTTTGAGCAGATGGAATCGAAACAAGCATCCACTGCCAAAGCTGATAAAAGAAAGAAAAGCATAAAACACAAGCATTGATAGGATGCTATGTTCAAAATAGAGGAGAAAAGACAAGAAGGCGATCCCAAGTGATACCAGAGGAAGATAGATCTTTGCCTTGCTTGTACAGCCATAGGTAAAACAGGTGATAACAGTTAACAGCGGCATTAAAAATAACAGGATGATGAAGCCGGATTCACTGTTATAGATGGAAAGCGGTAAAAGAAGATAGGTGATCGATGATATGAGCACGGCATATAAAAAATGTTTATGTTTCAAAATCAAAATACGATGCATGAGTGATCTCCTTTCTGCTCTCTTAGTATAACACAGAAGTGAAGATCTATTTGAATGTGTGGATAAAGTGCGTTATACTGAGGGCGAGGTGAAGAAAATGAAGATTTTATGTATTATGGATAATGGATTTGAAGAATTGGAAGCTGTTGGAACGATCGCATTATTGCGTCGTGCAGGTATCACGATCGATGTGGCAGCGGTTAATGGACATGAGGTGACAGGCCGGTTTGAACTGACATTTTCCAATGTGAAAGCGTTGGATGAAGTGGTGATTGATTCCTATGATGGTGTATTCCTTCCAGGAGGACCGCATTATCAAAAGATCGAACAAAATGAGGAAGTAAAAACGATCTTAAAGTCGTTCTATACAAAGGGAAAAATGACAGCAGCAATCTGTGCCGGACCGACCGTCATAGGACATATGGGCTTGTTGAAGGGCAAGAACTATACTTGTTTTACAAGCATGAATGAGGATTTTGGCGGCACGTATGTCGATCAATACGTCGTCACAGATGGAAATCTGATTACGGGACGTTCAGCTGCAGCCAGCATTGATATGGCATTTGCAATCATCGATTATGTATTAGGAACAGAAGAATGTGAAAAGGTAAAACAATCGATTTATTATTGATGATTGCAGGTATTGAAAAAAGTGGGAAGGATCTTCGCAAAAAGCAAGGGTTCTTCCCTTTTTGTATGAATAGTTAGATACTCTTAGTGATTGTTCTTTTTGCTCGTAATAAGTGCGTATCAGTTTATAGATGTCATTTTTCAGGATGCTGAAAACCCCTTCCTGCTGATCATAGAGATCAATTTCTTCATGCCCCGTATAAATCTTCATCAGCTGATCGTTCAAAGCGCAGGTCGTATGATGAATGGAATACAGCATACAGGCAAATAACAGATTCCACAGAATCGACAAGAGGAGCGTACATAAAAGAAATTGCGGGAAAAACAGGGTACAGCATAATGACAGTAAAGAGGTCACGATGAGGACAGTTAGCGTCCACCAGGCAATCTGTTTATGATTCATGAAACACCTCCATACGATAACCCAATCCACGAACGGTTGTAATGATTCGTGGATCTTTATCATCTTTTTCGATTTTTTCGCGCAAACGCCGAATGGTGACTGAAAGCGTATTATCTTCCACATATTGTCCTTTGTGATCCCATAATGCATCTAAAAGCTGTGGCCGTGTCAACGTTTGCCCCTGATGATGAACAAATACTAATAACAATTGATATTCCATGGCAGAGAGATAGATTTCTTGACCTTTGCGGAATACTTTGGCCTGTTTTTGATCGATCAGCAACTCATCTACGATGAGAATATCCTGTTTGCCTGGATCATAGCGCCGGATGATACTGCGAATCCGGCTGAGGAGCTCTTGTAATCGAAAAGGCTTTGTGACATAGTCATCGCCACCCATATCTAATCCTTTCACAATGGTCGCTTCATCATCTTGTGCACTTAAAAAAAGAACAGGCAGCTGTTTCTGTTTTGCTTTCTCACAAACGCTGAATCCACTGCCGTCAGGTAAACCTAAATCGACGATTACAAAATGACAGCGATCCATGGCTAAAATCTGTAAGGCATCGTGTACACGATCGGCTAGAATGACATCATAGCCTTCTCTTTTCAGTGAGTATTCTAAACCGATTGCGATTGCCGCATCATCTTCTACTAATAATATACGCATGGATTTCCCTCTCTTTTTTTCAGTATAGCATAGGATATTTGTAAACGATGTGATAGATTTGTAAGATAAAAAACAGGCTGAATACCATTCAACCTGTTTAGATGCATTCGCTGATATAACGCTTTTCATGCATTGTTGGCGCATGTTTCATCATCAAGAGCGGTATTTTTTTCGCTTCTCCTTTGATCGGGGTGTATTCATCAAGGGTGATGAGGATCGTATCCGCTTCTTTTCGTAATAAGAACAGCATATCCAGCAAAGCGTCTGATGTTTGGTAATACAGCTCGTCGACGATGATCTGCTCTCCTTCTTTACGCATGGAGAGATAACCGAATACATCTGTTCCTTTTACGTATTGTAATGTCTGCATGCCGCAACTTTGTTGATAGGGCAACCAAAAGGAAGCGTAATAGTGCGCATCACGGATGCGCCATCCGTCAAATGATCGCATAGATTCTTCGTAGATCTTTGCACAGCTGTCAGGTTGCGCCGCTTCAAAGTGCCCCACATCGTTACGCAATGGACTTTGTGTGATCACATGCTGTTTGCCATAGTGGGTGATCGTATAGCCGAAAGGAATGTAGAGATCCCAGTTATATGCCTGCAACATCATCGTTTCTTCTGGAAATTCTTGATCGAGATGTTCCATCAAGAGTCGCAGGTAACCGCAGTTTCGATAGCCTGGATCAACAGCAACTCCTTCTAAGAAACGGATGTCTTGTTGTTGCCCTTGAATGGACATCGTCCATTTAGGGATCATGCACATAGCGATCAAGGCGTCTTTTTTTGTGATGATCCGGCAATCTTGTGCGTGATAGAGATGAGAGAAGTAGAAATTCGTTGTTTCTTCAGTTTCATCTGGAAAGCTTTTTTCCCATAAATGGCGAATTGCGCTAAGATCCTGCTTTGTGGGAATGCGAATTTCCCAATCCTCAAAATGTGCGCTGTATTTGAGCGGAACGCGAATCGGACGCATATCGTGTTTTGCTTTCGCAAGAGAAGATAGCCCCATATCATCTTCACGATTCAATAAGGTATATTTTGGATCACAGTGTTCCAGATACAGTTTTAAGATGGCAACGTAGAGTCCGCGAATTTCTTTATTTGCCTTTTCAACGTGTACATCCAACATGTAATCGGTAAGCGGAGATAGGATCGAGAAAGCTTCCATCTGCCCATCAATCGTGATAACACCGCCGCTTAAGCCTAATTCTTCAAAATGATCCAACAAAAAATGAATACCAATTTCTTCTTCTTTGATTCCGAAAATGTCTTCTTGATGATCTTGCCAACGCTTTAAAAAGGCATAGACATCATCAAAGTCAGCAGGTGATAACGCATGATATTCATAACGATCGCCATATTCTTTCAAAAAGGCATTCAAATGATTTCGGCGTTTTTGCATCTTCTTCCCTGTCAGTGTCTCTTGTTGTTTGCGGTCATAGATATAGTCTTTTCCATCCCATTCCTTATGAAATAAGATCTTTCCATAATACTGTTTCTGAAGCCAATTGCGCCACTCTTTCGATACGCTGGTCATACGGGTAGGCATCTGATGCGCTTTGCTGTAAGCGAGCATAGCTTCGATTGCTTCTTCGCGATAGTCTTCTTCGCAAAAAGGCATGTACCAGTAGCATTGCCCTGTAGCGCGGATTAAAAAATAAGCGATGGCAAAATGATCATGTACTTCGAAAAAGAAGGGATAGGGATCTTTCCACATCAACATGGTGACAACATTTGCATTACAGTCTTCGTATCCTGCTTTTTGGATCCAAGGCAATAGTTCCTGGTAATTCTCAATCGTTAATTCTTTCATTATCGTTTACCTCGTATCCTTATTATATACATTCAAACGAAGATTACAAGCAGACTGCCTTATTCCTTATTTTCCATCGGAGCTCCGCCAACGATAAAACCTTTGGCAAGGGCAGCTAATTCATCAACAGGTATTTGCATCTCTTCTTTCAGCCATTGTTCGAGAATGGCGATACATCCTGCACTGATAAACGTGTAAAAATAATCCAAGGTTTGTGGATCACAGGTTGGATACATTCGCAGATAAGCTTTTATACACGCTTCTTTTCCAATTGCGACCAATTGATATAAGAAATTTTTATCCCCGTAAGGACCTAACGTGATCAGGCAAAGATCTGCGTTGTTTTGGATGAGCGAAAAGATCTCGGTGACCATGTCGATCAGATCAACCGTGGTGCTGCCGGATAATAATGGCATCATCTTTGTTTGAAATTCTTTTGTCATCTCTCCTTCGATCTGATTCATCAGATCATAGATATCGCGATAGTGCGTATAGAATGTACCACGGTTGATACCTGCCCCCTGACAGAGCTCACGCACCGTGATCGCTTGTAATGGTTTTTCCTTTAAAAGATGAAATAGTGCGTTTCGAATAAAGATGCGCGTAATACGCACGCGATTATCATTTTCTTTCATGAAATCACTCTCCTTCCTCAATGGTTGAAATAATTGACACTTTTTATCGTTCTGTTGAATTTCAAGACAAAGTAGCCAGAAATGATGATTGAAAACGGTTTCTAACATTATTATAATACAAGTAGAAGATAATAGACAACGTGTTGATTATTTATAAAGAGAAAGGAGAATTTATGGCATATATTGAATTTCGAGACGTAAAAAAAATATATCAGATGGGAGAAGTATCCATTGAAGCATTGGCAGGCGTTAATTTTACGATTGAAAAAGGCGAATTTGTCGTCATTGCGGGAGCGAGCGGCGCTGGGAAAAGCACGATCCTAAACATCTTAGGCGGAATGGACAGTGCGACCAGCGGAACGATCATCGTAGATGGAAGCCGTGTAAGTGATTTTACACCAAGACAGTTGACGACGTATCGTCGCTATGATATCGGCTTTGTTTTCCAGTTTTATAATTTAGTGCAAAACTTGACTGCCAAAGAGAATATCGAATTGGCTACGCAAATTTGTAAGAATCCGTTAAATATCGATGAGACCATTGAAGCGGTGGGTTTGCGTGATCGTGCTCGAAACTTTCCGGCACAGCTTTCTGGCGGGGAGCAGCAGCGTGTAGCGATCGCGCGTGCATTAGCCAAGAATCCGAAGCTTTTGTTATGTGATGAACCGACAGGAGCACTGGATTATCAAACAGGGAAACAGATCTTAAAGCTCTTGCAGGATATGAGCCGTGAACGCGGGGTTTGTGTCATCGTCATCACGCATAACCTCGCTTTGACCGCAATGGGAGATAAGGTCATCAAAGTGCGCAATGGTCTGATTGAAAGCATTGAGATCAATGAACATCCAATACCGGTAGAAAGGATTGAATATTGATGAAAACGGCTCTTCTCAAAGATATTTTGCGTGAAATACGCAAAAGTATCGGCCGTTTTCTCTCCATCCTTTTGATCGTTGCTTTGGGCGTTGCCTTTTTCGCCGGTGTTAGGGCAAGCGTTCCGGATATGAAATATACAGCGGATGCATATTTTGATCAATATAATATGCAAGATATCCAGTTGAAGTCCACAGTAGGCTTTACAAAAGAAGATGTAGAAGCCATCCGTGAGGTAGAAGGCGTGGAAGGCGTTCGTGCTACCTACTCGATGGATGCTGTAACGACAAAAGGGACCAAGCAGATCACGCTGAAGGTATTGACCATGCCGGGAACAGATCCAGATCGCGATGATCCGGATTATATCAATCAGGTGCGTCTCTCTCAAGGACGCATGCCTGAAAAGAGTGGCGAATGTCTGATGGAAGATGCCTGTCTCATCGAAAGTGATCTGCAAATTGGAGATACGATCACGTTAGCGACAGGTATTGATGATCCGATCAGCGATTATTTAAAAGTAGATACGTTTACGATCGTGGGATCGATGTATACGCCGATTTATCTCTCTTATGAAAAAGGGAGCACAACGGTTGGAAGCGGAAGCATTGATAACTATATCACGATCTTAGACGAAGATTTTGACATGGAATATTATACGGAAATCAATGTCACTGTCACTGGAGCCAAAGCGATCAATTCTTATGATGACGCTTATTTTGACGTGAGCGATCCGGTGAAGAGCCGTTTGGAAACGTTAGCTTTGGAACGAGCAGATCTTCGCTTGGAAGAAATTCGCGAAGAAGCGATGGAAGATTATGAAGAGGGCGTGGCAGAGTACGAAGATGCAAAAGCGGAATTCGATGAGAAGATCGAGGATGCACAGGAAGAGCTCAATGATGCGGAAAATGATCTGATCATTGGACAGGCGACGTTGAATTCTTCAAAACTGGTTGCAGAGCAACAGCTTGCTAGCGGCGAAAGTCAGTTGCAGATGGTAGAAAGCATGCTGGAACAGCAAAAAGCGGCAAAGGATCAATTACAGGGACAGATCGAGATGTTGCAACCACAGATCGATTCCTTACAGTCACAAGTAGATGAATACACACAGATGATCACACAGTGTCAAGAGCAGAGTGCCTTGTTACAACAACAATTGCAGATGGCGACGAGCGAAGAAGAAGCGGCTGCAATCATGGAACAGCTGCAAGTGTGTGAGCAGACGATCCAAAGCTTACAGCCTACTTGTGAATATCTAGCAGGAAATCTCTCTTCTTTGCAAGCACAGCAAGCGATGTTGAACGAACAGCTGCAGCAGACCGTTGCGGGAATCAGCGAACAAGAAAGCGCGTTAGCCGTGCAGAAAGAACAACTGGAAGCTGCCAAGATCGCTGCAGATAAAGAAATTGAAGAAGGGCAAAAAGAAATCGATGAAGGATGGATCGAATTAGCAGAAGGGAAAGTAGAACTGGAACGCCAGAAGGCATTAGGTGAAGAAGAACTGGAATTGGCGTTGGATCGTTTGAACAAAGCAAAGGAACAGATCGATGCGATCGAAGATCCGGAGTGGTATGTATTGGATCGCGAATCGCAGTATGCCTATATGGATTATGGCAGTGTGGCTGACCGTATGGAAGGAATTGCAAAAGTATTTCCGGTCTTCTTCTTCTTGGTAGCAGCACTGGTCTGCTTGACGACGATGACACGCATGGTCGATGAACAACGCGGTAATATTGGAACGATGAAAGCTTTAGGCTATGGGAAAGGTGCAATCGCATGCAAATATCTGTCGTATGCTTTCATTGCCGGTGTTCTTGGTTCGATTCTGGGCTGTAGCGTAGGCATGTGGATCTTTCCAACGATCATCTTCAGCGCTTGGAATTTGATGTATAATCTTCCAGAATTACAATTCGTGTTTCAGCCGGCATTGATGTTTGCGGCGAGCGGTTGTGTGATCGGCGTGACGATGTTAGCAGCTTTTGCGGCCGTCTATAAGGAATTGATGGAAGTGCCAAGTCAGCTGATGCGTCCAAAAGCACCGAAGATCGGTAAAAAGATATTGCTGGAACGCTTTACGTTGATCTGGTCGCATTTATCTTTTACTTGGAAAGTGACAGCACGCAACATCTTCCGTTATAAAAAGCGTTTCTTGATGACCGTTATCGGCATTGCCGGTTGCAGTGCACTGCTTGTCTCCGGTTTTGGAATCCAGGACAGCATTTCAGATATCGTATCGAAACAATTTGATGAGATCTTAAATTATGATGCTTCCATCACTTTTGATGCCGATGCGACTGCGCTTGAAAAAGACGATCTGATCAAGAAACTGGAAGAAGATGACCGTATCGAAGAGATGATCGGTGTCGATCGTCTGGCGGTAACGGTTGATGTGGATGGAGAGGATAGCTCTGTGACCGTCATCGTTCCAAATGATGTCAATGAGTTTGCGGACTTTACAACGCTGCGTCATCGCGGCAGTGAAGAGATCATCTCATTGAAAGACGATGGTGCATTGATCAGTGAAAAGCTGGCGATGAACCTCGGCTTGACAGCTGGCGACAGCATTACGATCAAAGATGGCGATGGCATCGAGCGTGATGTAAAGATCAACGACATTGTCGAAAACTATGTCGATCATTATCTCTATATGTCTCCGTCTTACTATCGAGAGGTGTTCAAAGAACGCCGTGAAGATACTGCTTTGTTGATCAAAACGACTTCGGATGACAGTGATTTCGAAACGCAGTTAGGCGAAGATCTGATCAGTGAGGATATCGTCACTTCCGCATCGTTCTATTCCGGAGTGGCTGCATCCTTTGAAGATACGATCTCCTCTTTGAACTTCGTTGTCATCACACTAGTTATATCAGCAGGATTATTAGCGTTTGTCGTCTTATACAACTTGACGAATGTCAACATTTCCGAACGTATACGCGAGATCGCTACGATCAAGGTCTTGGGCTTCTATGATAAAGAAGTGAGTTCTTATGTGTTTAGAGAAACGATCTTTCTGACGATTTTTGGTGCATTGAGCGGCTTGATCCTCGGAATCGGTCTGCATCAGCTGATCATGAGTTTGGCAGAGATGGAAACAGTCATGTTTGGCAGAAACATCGATTGGAACTCTTATGTCATTTCCTTTGTGATCACGTTGGTGTTTGCTGGTATCGTCAATTTATTCATGTATCGAAAGCTGAAAAAAGTACAGATGGTCGAATCGCTGAAATCGGTTGAATAGACTTATCTATATGAGAAATAAAAGCATCCATCCGATCAGATGGATGCTTTTCATGTCCAATTTACCTGGCATTGTGCAGTGAAGATGATTGTGCTATAATCAAATGCGTAAACTGGTTTCCAAACCTCCCAGTATAATCATAGGCAAACAAGTAAATAGGAAGAAAATCGCTTTTTATATTGCTTTGTCGAACCTGTGGACAAAGCTTTTTTTATGAAAGGGGGCTGCCGAGATGAAAAAGAGGGTAATTATTGATTGCGATCCGGGGATTGATGACAGCTTGGCTTTGATGCTGGCACTTCGCAGAAGTGATGTTGAGGTGTTAGGTATTACGATCGTCTGTGGAAACACACCGGTAAAGATGGGATTTGCGAATGTGAAAAAGGTTTTACACCATATGGGACGATTGGATGTGCCGATCTATATCGGTGCAGCAAGCCCGCTTGTAAAAACATACGTCGATGCGTTGGATACCCATGGAGCAGATGGTTTAGGCGAAAGTTTTCTTGAGGAAGTGCAAGGCTATGAAACAACAGAAAGCGCGGTTGCTTTTCTAGCACATACATTGCGAGAGGAGCCTTGTTCTGTCGTTGCGTTGGGGCCCTTGACGAATCTTGCCCGATTGATTGAATATGACGAAGAAGCGTTTGCGGCGATTGATCGTCTGGTATCGATGGGTGGCACATATCGTTCACACGGAAATTGTTCACCAGTGGCTGAATACAATTATTGGGAAGATCCGGAAGCGGCAGATATCGTCTTTAGACAGATGACAAAACTTGGCAGGCAGGTAGAGATGGTCGGACTGGATGTGACAAGACAGATCGTGTTAACGCCTGATCTGCTGGCTTATGTAGAGCGATTGAATGAACGGGAAGGCGCTTTTATCCGTCAGATCACCAAATTTTATTTTGATTTTCATTGGAAACAAGAACATTTGATCGGCTGTGTGATCAACGATCCCTTAGCATTTGCTTATTTCTTGGAACCTTCTTTGTGCAGCGGTTTTTCATCGCATGTTGACTTGGTGACAGAGGGAATCGCAAGAGGACAGACGATCGTCGACGCATACGATTTTTATCGTTTGCCGCCGAATGCATATGTATTGACTCAATGTGATGTCCTTGCCTTTTTCCAGTTGTTTATCTCTTCTGTTTTAGGTGTGGAAGCTGCGCAGCTCGATTTACTGGAAGATTTGATGGGAAAGAAGAGGAGAGAGGAATGAAACAAAGAGTAACTACTTACCAGCTTTGTTTATTGGCTTTTTGTGTGGTTATCAATATCGTTGGTGCACAGATTGCTCTATTTATACGCTTACCGATTTATTTAGATAGTATCGGCACGGTACTGGCAGCTTCTCTATTCGGTCCGATCTATGGGATGTTGCCCAGTTTGATCAGTGCGGTGATCATGGCGATCAATGATCCCTTTGCGCTCTATTATGCGCCCGTCGGTATCTTGTTTGGCTTTCTTTGCGGTCTCATTTGGAAAAAACAGCGAAATTTTTGGTTATGGCCATTTTTAGCTGCACTTCTCGTAACTATTCCCAGTTCGTTTGTCAGTGCGTGTATCACGGCTTATCTGTTTGGCGGTATCACTTCGTCTGGCTCCAGTGTGTTCGTACAGCTGCTTGCGACAACGCCTTTAGGATTGACGATGAGCTGCTTTATCGTTCAATTGATTACAGATTATCTCGATCGTGTCGTCGCCTTTTGGATCACGATCTTTTTGCGAAGACGTATTACTCTTAGGCAAAAATAAAAGGTACCCGATAAGGGAGAAATATAGTATAATGTAAGACAAGAAAGTGGGGAGGAATCTGCATGAATGATCGTACATGTCCATTTTGCGGTGGCGTGCAGAGTGAAAGTCGCTGTGAGATCTGCAATCGTCCAACGGTCAAGATTACGACACAGGCATCCTCTATGCAAAGTGTTCGATATGATCAACCGGATAGAAACATCAAGTCAACTAATGAAAAAATGGTGGATAATCCCTATTTGAAACAAATCCATGAAAAACGTTTGCAGCACAAGCAGAGAGAACATCGTAAGATTCAACAGGCACGGCAAAACAATGCTATGCGTTTTGCCAATACAATTTCTTTTATCGTGTTCTTTTTCGTTTTGGCTTTGATCTTCTTTTTAGCGTTTTAGAGGTGTTTATGTATCGAGTTCTATTATTTGATGCAGATGATACCTTATTCGATTTTCAAGCTTGTGAACAACAAGCTCTGCAGGAGACGTTTACGAAATATGCCATTGATTTTCATGCCGAGATGGAAGCTTCTTTTCATCAGATCAATGCGGACTTATGGAGCCGATATGAGCAAGGAGAGCTGTCGAGAGAAGAAGTTGTCTATACTCGATTTACACGTTTATTTACGCGCTATCAGATCGACTTGAATGGAATCCTGTTTGAAGAAGACTATCAGGCCGCATTGGCAAGAGGACATCAATTAAAAGAAGGGGCATTTGAGCTGTTAACTGCTTTGCAGGATCGCTATCGTTTGTTTATCATCAGCAATGGCGTGGTTGCAACGCAGTATCAGCGCTTGCATGATGCCGGATTGACATCGTTCTTTGAGAAAATCTTTTTATCAGAGGAAGTTGGCTATCGTAAACCGCAACCTGCTTTTTTTAGACCAGTTCTTGAAGCGGCGAACTGTGATCGGAGAGAGGTCCTGTTGATCGGGGATTCACTTTCATCGGATATTGCCGGGGCGAACCATATGGAGATTGACTGTGTATGGATGAATCCACAAAAAAAGAAAGCCCCGAAAGCTTTGCGGATCAATTATGAGATCCAGAGCTTACAACAATTGTATACGATTTTAGGATTACATGATAAAATCGAAGAAGCATAAAAACAGTGGAAGCACTGTTTTTTCTTGAGAGGATGTGATTTCATAATGCGTCTTGATTTGCGGACTGCTTCGATTCGACGCCTGTATTTAGGGTTTTTGGTACCTACGATCATCGCGACTGTATCAAATTCTCTCTATTGTCTGGCAGACATCTATTTTATTTCGATCGGTTCTGGAATGCTTGGCTTGGCCGCAGTTAACATCGTGATGCCGTTGTATACGATTTATTCGGCAATCGGATTATTGTTTGGCGTCGGTGCATCGACCGTCATATCGATCGAACGCGGCAGTGGCCGTGATACAGCGGCAAATGAAGCATTTACGCTTTGTATGATATTGTTGGTGTTATGCGGTGTTATCCTCGGAGGCCTCTCTTTATTATTTCTAGAGCCGCTTGCCTATGCATTGGGTGCGACAGAGGAATTATTGCCTTATGTGATGGAATATATGCGTCCGATTGTAATCGGAACTCTGACATTTATCCTGATGTATGCCTGCGGTATCTTATTGCGCAGTGACCATGCACCGAAATTAGCGATGATCAGCATGTTGATTGGCAATATCAGCAACATTTTTTTGGATTATCTTTGTGTTGTCGTCTTGGGCTGGGGATTGAGCGGAGCTGCGATTGCGACCGCGTTTGCCCCTTTGATCACTTTAGGGATTGCTTCCTCACATTTTATTTTGCGCCATCATCAGCTGCATCTTTGTAAACCACATGATCTCATCGGTTTACTGCGTCGCATCATAGCCAACGGTGCAGGTAGCGGAATCTTGGAGCTGACGTCCGGTCTGATCATCTTTTTGTTCAATGCGGTGATCTTAGCGATCGCAGATGCGACATTTTTGGCGGCATATGCCATCGTCGCGAACATCGCTTATGTCTTAAAAGGGTTATTTGCGGCCTTTGGCCAAGCTGCACAGCCGATCATGTCTTACAATTATGGAGCGAGGGAACAAAAGAGGGTGCAAGCAACTTTTCATTTTGCCATGGGTGTGACATTGATTGCTGCATTCGCGTTATATGTAACCTTTCTCTTGTTTCCGCGACCTCTGGCGGATATCTTTGCTCATGGGGATGTGATCGTCGGGGCATTAGGAGCACAAGGAATCATCCTCTATTTTTTATCAATGCCTTTTACTGCGTTCAATACGATGCTGATGTATTATTTTCAATCGGTCGAATGCGGTCGTCTGTCGACTTTGCTCGCTGTAGCGAAAGGTGTCGTTTTCATCGTGATCGGTATTGGTTTGCTGTTTCTGCTGTTTCAGGAGATGGGAATCTGGCTCACCGTTCCTTTTGCTGAAATGATGGCTTGTCTGTTAGGTATCTTCTTCTATCATCGATGGAAAAGGAGCATTTAGAATGAACGAAAGAGAATGCTTTGTCAAATATGTAGCGCAATATGATCAAACCGATCCCAAGATTACACTCAAATTTGAACATAGCTTACGTGTGAGTGACCTCTGTGAAGAACTAGCGTTTCGTTTAGGAATGGATGTAAAAGATGTTGTTTTGGCTAAACGAATCGGACTTCTCCATGATATCGGCCGTTTCCCGCAGGCAGCTCGTTATGGAACCTTCGTGGATGCGCACAGCGTTCCACATGCACAACTGAGTCTACAAGTATTATTTGAAGAAGGATGGATCCGCTGTTTTACAAAAAATCCAAGCAATGATCAAGTGATCGATCGAGCTATCCGCTATCACAGCGATCATCATCTTTCAAAGGAATTGACGCCTAGAGAAAGCATATTTTGTCATCTGCTTCGAGATGCGGATAAGATCGATATCCTGCGTGTTCATCAACAGCATACATATACCGACTTTTTGAACTGTGATCAACAAGAGATATCTGCATCAAAGATCAGCGATGAAGTGCTTACTGCGTTTCAGCAACAACGAACAGTAGATTTTAAAAAACGACAAACTCCGTTAGATATTTTGTTATCTCATGATGCGCTCATCTTTGATCTTCACTATGAAGAGAGCAAACAGCTTTTTAAAGAAAAAGGATATCGGTTGTTGAGTATCTTAGAGGGAATCAGCTTTTGGGAAGAAGAGACGAGGGAGCGATTAAAGGTTATTATGGATGTGTGTCAACAATATGGCTTTATGACAAAGGAGATCCTATGATAAAAGTAACGTATATTCAACACAGTTCTTTTCTGATTGAACTTGATCATCATGTTTTATTGTTTGATTATGCGCAAGGGACATTGCCTGCTTGGGCAAAGGAAAAACCATTGTATGTGTTTGTCAGTCATGCGCATGGAGATCATTTTACACCTGCCATTTTTCAACTGCCGGCAAAAGCTTTCCTGCTTGGTTTTGAACTGGATGGCGATGAGAGGATCCATTCTCTGCAAGCACACGAGCAAATGGTGTTGGACGACCTCTGCATTTCTACTTTTTTCTCCACGGATGAAGGGGTAGCGTTCTTGATTGAATGCGAAGGACAGAGAATTTACCACGCTGGTGATCTTCATCATTGGCATTGGATGGATGATGAAGAGGTACAAGTGCAATGGATGAAGGATCATTTTGAACAGGAAATGCATCGTTTGGCTCCTTATGAACCCACGATTGCTTTCGTCGTGCTGGATCCTAGGCTAGAGGAATCTAAAGAGGAAGGCATAGAGATCTTCTATTCTCTAGTTAAAGCAAAGGATGTTTTTCCAATGCATTTATGGGGAGACTATGCTTTGGCTAAGTGGTATAAGGAAAAGTATGGACGAACCAATCTGCACATTTATGATACAGAAGGCACGCAGTATGTATGGGATGAGTGCCAATGTGGGGAAAAGGTAAAGAATAAGTAGAGCTTTTCTGACAAATATGATATATTTAAAGTAATAAGGGAGGGCTTTCAATGAATGTAAAGGACGCAATCATACAGGCGATGCAGGAGTACCGAAAGATTACAGGTCTTCGTAGTTACCTGATCCAAGACCTAGATGATATCAACAGTGCAGCAGAACGCAATTATTTCTGTAAGTGTTTGAAGACAAGTGCACGAGCATTAAAACACTGTGAGGAGTGTACGCTGGAAAACTATCGAAATGCACTTTCGGAAAAGAAGGTAAGTATGTATTCTTGTCACGCAGGATTGGTAAAATGGTCTATGCCAATTCGCTATGGGGATTTTCATGGTGTGATCATCAGTGAAGGGGTAATCACGAAACAGCAGGTAAAGGACAGCGAGAAATGGGCACTTTATCTGAGTGAACATTATAATGTTCGTAAAGATGTTCTGTTGGATAATTATAAGGTCATCAAAGAGATGACAGAAGAAGAAGTTAATATCTCCATTAAATTATTGAAAGATCTGGTTGATTATCATTTAGCGATGAACGCTAGAAACTTGGAAGATTGATAAAAAAGGCGATGCAAAGGGATACAATCCCACTAAAGCAGACAACGCAGATATGCAAAAGCGCTGCCCGCATAAGCAGGGACTGCATCAAAGGCATCTGCCTTTTTGTATTTGGATGCATATCGGTTGCTTGCAAAGAAATGCACATGCTATACTTTAACAAAGGAGCGTTTCATGTGAAGAAGAAAGTAGAGAAATTTTGTCGGATCAATGATGAAAAATTAGAGCGGGATATTCAGGAATTAGAAGAGTATGTGCGTATATTGGAAGAACAGCTGAAAATCGTCAAAGATCCAAATAAATTCAAAAAGATGAAACAGTTGGATCGTGATGCTCGTTTGATGATCCATGATCTGAAGCAGATGAAATTGCTGAATCGGGATTGATATGTATTTTAAACAAGCTTTTTGTAAAAAAAGTGTTTCGTTGACATGGTGATCTTTCAGGTGATCGATGAGAAGAACATATAAGCCTCAGCGCTTGGATTAACAGCGCAGAAGGCTTTTTTTCTATTGTGACTAATAGCAGAAATCATAGGAACAGCTTTCTTTTCATCAAAAAACATGCTATCATATAGAATATGAAAACGCTTATATTTTGTAGTGAACAGACAGGAGGTTGAAGATGGAACGTTGTGCTGGAGTGCTTGCTGCTGTGTCCTCTCTTCCGGCCAATCAGGGAATTGGAGATTTTGGCCGGAAAACAAAGATGTTTATTGATCAGATTGCTGATGCCGGATTTCGTATTTGGCAGGTTTTGCCAATGCAACCCTTGGGCTATGGAAATTCTCCATATCAGCCATATTCTTCTTTTGCGGGAGAACCGATTTTTATCAACATCGATTGGCTGAGCGAAAGGGAACTACTGAAACAAAGCAGTATCAAAAACTTGAATAAATTTAAGGATAGCGTGAATTATGAAGAGGTTCGCCAATTTAAAGAGCCTTATTTTCGGAAAGCTTTCCATGAGTTTAAAAAGCAATTTACAAAATTTGAAAAAGAGTACCAGCAGTTTTGTACAGAAAGTGATTGGTTGGACGATTATGCCGTCTTTATTACCTTTAAGAAGGTAAATGAGATGCGAGAATGGCGCTATTGGCCAACAGAGATGAAAGAGTGGCCAAACGATCGAAAACTGGATCTGACACCTTATGAAAATGAACTGTTTTATGAGAAATTCCTGCAATTTATATTTTATGCACAGTGGAAAGAAATCCACGCTTATGCTGGAAAGAAAGGAATTCGCATCATGGGCGATATTCCATTTTACGTAGGTTTGGATAGTGCGGACGTATGGCTTCATCGTGATGAATTTTTATTGGAAGAAGATGGTTCTCCTAGCTGTGTAGCTGGTGTACCGCCAGATTATTTTAGCGCAACAGGACAGCGCTGGGGGAATCCGATCTATGATTGGAAGGCAATGCAAAAAAATGGATATCGTTTTTGGATGAAGCGTTTAGCGTGGCAACAGAAATGCTATGATATCGTTCGTATCGATCATTTCCGTGCATTTGATACGTATTGGAAAATCGATGCAGCTTGCGAAACAGCAATTGATGGTGAATGGGTCTTAGGAGAGGCACATCATTTTTTCGATGCTCTTTATCAGCAATTGCCTAAGATTGAATTAGTAGCAGAGGATTTGGGCGATATCCGACCGGAAGTGACCAAGCTCAAAGATGCGTATCAGTTGCCGGGCATGGATGTGTTGTTGTTCCGTATGGAACCGAAGTTATTAAAACGTCCTGCTAAGAAAAACAGCATTGTTTATACAGGAACGCATGACAATGATACAGCTGAGGAAGCCTATGGCGGGTATTCGCATAATCATCGCATAGCGCTTCGTCGTTTTTTCCATAATCGAGGATATGGAGAACGCAATTTTCATGATCTTCTCATTCATTTTGCATTTGATTGCGAAGCAGATTATGTTATTGTGCCGATACAAGACATCCTTGGATTAAAAGAAGAGGGCCACATGAATCGGCCGGGAAAGATTGGATCACCAAATTGGGAATGGAAACTAAAGGATTATAAAAAGTTTACAAAAGAGATTGCCAAGGTAAAACAATGGCTGATCGATGCAAAAAGAGTCCATTAAAGATGATATAAGGAGAGAAGAGAATGCTTTCTATAGAAAGAGAAGGCATTCTTTTTATTGTTTCCATTTTTGGGGTAAAAAGAAACGGATCAAATACAGCGCATAGTCTGCATTTGATCCGTTAAAGGACAGTCTCATCTAATTGCGGTTGGTTTCTTTATAACGATCGTAAATGATCTTTAAGCCTTTGAATGTAAGATCACGATCATAAATATCGATCAAAGGCGTATGACGATAAATGATCTTTCCTAAACCGCCAGTAGCGATGACTTTGATGTCATCTCTACCCAGTTCTTTCTTAAATTGGCGGATGATGTACTCGGTCTGGCCTAAAAAGCCATAAAATAAACCTGCTTGCATGTTAGAAGAGGTATTTTTGGTGAGGATGGTACCAGGTGATTTGATTTCAACTTCTGGCAGCTGTGCGGTTTGAGACCATAGAGCATTTGCTCCGGATTCTACGCCCAATGCAATGACACCATAGCTGAATACACCTTTTTCATCAATATAATCAAAAGTGGTCGCCGTGCCAAAGTCAACGATCAAAGCTGGACCACCGTATACATAATAGGCACCGGCACAATCGACGATTCGATCAGCACCAACTGCTTTTGGATTCTCCATTTGTACGGAGATGCCAGTTTTGATTCCTGGACCGACGATGATCGGTTCTTTTTGCAGATATTTGCGAATGCTGTTACGAAAAGAGTGCATGACTTTTGGAACAACACTAGCGATGATGACATCTTCGATATCTTCGTTCGTAATGTTGGCATCATGGAGAAAACTCATGATCATAAATCCATATTCATCGCTCGTACGTTTCATTTTTGTCGTTAATCGATACGTGCGTTTTAATTGATTTCCTTGGTAGATGCCTACCGTGATGTTTGTGTTTCCAATATCAAAGACAAGTAACATGGTTATTGTTCCCCCTGTGTATACAGCTGAAGCATATGTTGTAAGATGGTGATTCCAAGCTCATATTTGCTCATTTTCGGACAAGGAATGCGATGTGATCGATCGATGATCGTGGCAATGTTCGTGTCGCTTTGGAAACCTGCACCTTCTGTGTGCAAATCATTGGCAACGATCATATCACAATGTTTTTTTCTAAGCTTTTCTTGTGCGTTTTCTAAGAGGTTTTGTGTTTCCATCGCAAAACCACAGATGATCTGATTTGGTTTTTTATGCTCTCCCAGATAAGCGAGGATATCCGGGTTTTTTATAAATTCTACGTGGAGGCGATCTCCGCTTTTTTTGATTTTCTGCTCACTGACATGTAAAGGACGATAATCCCCTACAGCAGCTGCCTTGATGATGAAATCAGCTTGATCGCTATATGCGCAGACAGCATTAAACATCTCTTGGGCAGTCGTGACGGAACAGAAATGAACACCTTTTGGCGGAGATAATTGGACAGGACCGCTGATCAAGGTGACCTCAGCACCCATATCCAATGCAGCTTGTGCCAGAGAATATCCCATTTTTCCAGAAGAATGATTGGTGAGGTAACGAACGGGATCAAGTGCTTCCTGTGTAGGACCAGCAGTGATCAAAACGTGTTTTTCTTTCAGAACATCACTTCTGTGAAAGAATTGATCGACATAATCTAGAATGTCGCTGAGATCACAGAGTTTGCCTTTTCCTGTGTCTCCGCATGCGAGATGTCCAGTTGTTGGCTCTAAAAGTGCGTAACCGAGTTCTTTGCAACGAAGCAAGTTTTCTTGCATGACAGGATTTTCATACATCTGTGTATTCATCGCTGGACAGATGACTTTTTGTTTATTGCAGGCTAGGAACGTAGTTGTCAACATATCATCAGCGATGCCATGTACGACTTTTGCGATGACGTTTGCACTGGCAGGAACTAAGATGAACAAATCTGCTTTTTTTGCAAGAGATACGTGATGGATGCTGCGATTAGCAACTTTTTCAAACGTATCAACAACGACGTTATGTTTGATTAAAGCCTCAAAGGTAAGAGGAGCGATGAATTCTGTCGCGTTTTTGGTCATGATCACTTCTACGTCATAATCCTTCTTAACAAGATCGCTTGCCAGCTGAGCGGCTTTAAATGCAGCGATTCCTCCTGTAACTCCAAGTACGATGGTCTTTTGCATGATAACCCACTTCCTTTGCATAAACTGGTTTTCATTTACAGAATATCCCTATTATAACATATCTGGTAAAAAATGAAAAAATTGTTTCAGGTACTTTCTGCCTATTCTTTTTTTAACCTTGGATAAGGTATAATAAGATAAAGAGGTGAGTGCCGTGATCGCAACGAGCGAAGAGATGAAACAGATGGATCAGCGTGCTGTAGAGGAATGCGGATTCACGATGCGGCAGCTGATGAAACAGGCGGCGGATGCCTTGTTTGAAACATTGTATGCGCAATATGGAAGAAGTCCTAATTATGTGATCTTCTGTGGCAGCGGTAATAATGGTGGGGATGGATATGCTCTTGCTTTACGTATGTTAGAAAATGATATGCATGTGCAGATCTGCGCCCTATGTCCCCCTAGAAGTGAATGTGCAAACTATTATGCACAGAAGTTCTTGGAACGAGGAGAAAAGATCTTGGATGTGACACGATGTGAACAAGCGATCCAGGAAGGCGACATTTTGGTGGATGCATTATTCGGAACTGGGCTGAACCGAGTTCCACAAGGAGAATATGCACATGTAATTCAAGCCTTGAACGCCAGTGGGAAAACGATCATTGCCGTTGATGTTCCTAGCGGATTGGGGGATCATAGCTTTTCCTATGCGCATACGATACATGCACATCAGACGATTACTTTTGAATGTGTCAAGCAAAGCATGTTGCCTTATAGCCGACGGATTTGCTGTGGGAAGATCGTACTTGTATCCATCGGGATACCATCCAAAGCACGTCGATGTAGTGACCAAAGCATCGTGCTGGATGCTCGCCTTGCCGCTGACTTCCTGCCTAAACGAAAAGCACAGTCACATAAGGGTAGCTATGGAAGGGTGTTGGTGATCGGTGGAAGCAAGCAGATGAGCGGTGCACTGGTCTTATGTACAAAGGCATTGTTGCGAAGCGGAGCGGGATTGGTCACTTGCATGTTGCCTTCTTGCATTCATACGATCGTTGCCGCCCAGTTAAAAGAGGCGATGTTTCGAGTAATGCCAGATGATGGGAACCAGTTCGCAAGCGAATATTTCTGTTCACTTGACGATTTAAAAGCATATGATCTTATTGTCGTAGGAAATGGAATGGGCAGAGGAAACGAAACAAAAAGGATCGTTGAACGTGTCTTAGCCAGCGACGTACCTTGTATTTTAGATGGAGATGCCATCTATGAAGCGGGGAAGCATGATCTGCTTGACATCAAGCGAACTGCGCAAGTCATCGTAACACCGCATTTGAAGGAATTGTCATATCTTTTGAAGCAGTCTTTGGATGAACTGCGCGAAGAACCTTGGGTTGCAGCAGCATCTTGGTTGAATCAGCATCCTTTTGTGACAGCTGTCATTAAAGATGACATCACCTGGATTTTGCATCAGAAAGAAAAAGCATTGAACATCATCGGTAATAACGGTTTGGCAAAAGGCGGCAGCGGAGACGTGCTGTGTGGAATGATTGCCGGCATCTATGCACAATCGAAAAATGCGTTTGCCAGTGCTTGTGCAGGTGTTTATGCGCATGCTTTCAGTGCGGATCAATTGATTCAAACCATGGATCCAATGGGCATGTTGCCTAGTGATTTGATTGATCAGCTGCCAAAGACGTACCGAGCGTTGCGCAGTAGAGCCATCTTTGATCAATGAGGAAATTGAGGCTTCATAAGACAATAAGGAGGATATTGAAATATGTTGCAAATAAAAAAGATTCTTGCGATCTTATGTGCTAGCGTACTGCTTATTCCTTTAAGTGGTTGCCAAAGCAAAGATCCTAAAGAAGAACAGCAGGCGTTTGATGAATTTATGGAACAGCAGTTTGTCGATGCTATGCAGTCGGATTACTCGACGATGCACACCTATCTACAGGACCCTTCTGCTTTTGGTATTGATGAGGATGCGATCGAAGTGAGTTTGGGAACCCGTTTTGATGAAGAGTCCATGCAAGAGGCTAAAGAGAGTTTTGAGGAAACCTATGCTCAATTTCAATCGTTTGATCGTGAATTGTTGACGCAGCAACAACAAGACCTTTATGATACATTTGCCTTTGAGGCAGAGATCAACGAACAGCTGATGGATGAAAAATTCGATTATTATCCGCAGGTGTTTGAAAGCATGAGCGGTCTGCAGTTCCAATTACCTAGTCTGTTTTCTGATTGGGAAGTGCGTGATGAACAAGATGTAAAAGATCTGATCTTATTGCTGGATGATGTGTTACCATATGTCAATAGTGCATTGGACTATACGTTGATCCAAGAAGAAAAAGGATTGCTGATGCTCGATACCGATTCGGTCAAGACTTATTGTGAAGGTATATTGGAAAAAGGTGTGGATTCTTCGATTCTCTCCTCCATGAAAGAAAAAGTTGAAGCGCTGGGTTTGAGCGAAGAACAGACCAAAGCCTACCAACAACAATTAGAAGATAGTTTTGCTCAGTCTTTTTTACCTGCCTATCAAAATATTTATGATCGCATGGAAGAGATAGAGAAGAATGGCAAAAATAATGAAGAAGGGCTCGCGGCATTTCCTGATGGAAAAGAGTATTTTGTATTGATCCTTCAGCAGAACGTGGGTTCTGATAAGACTCCGGAAGAAATTCAGGAGATGATGGATGACACGTTTGAAGAATATTTGACAGACTTACAGATGATCCTGTGGGAAAACATGGAGGATATTGAGCCTTTGTTGTATGATTCATTGCCACAGACTTCTTATAACAGTTATAGTGAGATCTTAGATACCGTTGCTAAAGCTATGCAAGAAGATTTCCCAGAGGTTTCAAATCTAACATATCATATTGAAGATATGAATGAAGAAATTGCATCAGATGGTATTGCGGCATATTTTAATATTCCATCGATCGATGGTGACAGCATCAAACAGATGCGTGTGAATCCTGATAATGCGGATCCGAGTTCCTTATCGACGTATATTACTGTTTCGCACGAAGGTTTCCCAGGTCACATGTATCAGTATGCGTATTTATATGAGAATATGGACAGTAATTATGCAAAGACGATGTCAAGCGTAAATGCTTATGTGGAAGGATATGCGGTTTATGCGAGCTATCAGAGCTTGGGATACCTGGATGATATCAATGCGAATTTGTTAGAAGCTTATCAGATCAATGAATTAGCATCGTATTGCCTTTATATCAATGCGGATATCGGTATTCATTATGAGGGATGGTCACAAGAAGAGATGAAAGATTACTTCACCAGTGTCGGCATCGTCTTAGATGATGAAAACGCTGAACTTGCTTATGATCAGCTACAGGCGAATCCTGCAGCATTTGAACCATATTATGTCGGTTACCAAGAATTTATCAATTTAAGAGAAAAAGCAGAAGAAGCGTTAGGAGAAGATTTTGACGCAAAAGATTTCCACACGGCGATTTTGGAATGTGGCATCGTTCCATTTGACGTGGTAGAACGACACGTCGATGCTTATATCGATCAGGCCGAATAAATCGTCGATCTGAGGGTACCTCGTGATAGGTATCCTCTTTGTTGAATGGAAAGAAACGTTTGTTCATAAGCTGATAGCGGGTGAACGTATGCAGAAAGTGGAATGGATGATCCATTCTTTGAATCAGTTGCTCTGGGGACAAGGAACGGTCATCTTTTTGTTGATCAGCGGGATCTGGTTCTGGTATATCAATCGAAAATTGTTGGTCTATCATCCTTTCACGATCTTTCGTGGAATGATGTCTGCGATGCTAGGAGAAAAAGGAAAACAGGCGAGAGCAGATTTCTATACTGCCTTGGCGGGTACATTAGGAATTGGCAGTATGATCGGTGTTGCTTCAGCGATAGCTCTTGGTGGACCAGGGGCATTGATCTGGATGTTTGTGAGCGGATGGTTAGGGATGGCGCTGAAATATGCGGAAACGACCTTGGCGTGTTCTTACCAAGTTTTTGAAGATCATCACTGGATTGGGGGAACGATGATCTTGCTTGGAAGAGTGAAACATCATCTTTTTTTGTCAGTCTGTTTTTCCTTGTCTTGTCTGTTTGCAGCTTTTGGCGTTGGTAACATGGTTCCCAGTGCAGCTATCTGCACAGGGCTGCAAGCCCTCAGCGGCTGTGAACGCTGGATGGCCGCATTGATTGTGATGATACTTGTATTTGTGATTTTATTAGGAAAGGGGAGACGTATACAGTCTGTCAATGCCAAGCTGCTTCCATTCATCTCTTTGCTGTATGTCGGTTTATGCCTCTATATTCTTTATGTATCGAAAGAACAGTTACCACAGCTTCTCATATTGATCTGTAAAGATGCGATCGGTCTATCAGCTGTCAGCGGTGGAATCAGTGGTCATTTACTGTCACAAGGGATTCATTATGGGCTGACGCGTGGCTTATTCTCCCATGAAGCAGGAATGGGAAGTGCTCCGTTGGCATATGCCTCCCATCGTTGTGAAGAACCGGTAGAACAAGGTTTTTTGGGCATGCTGGAAGTTTCCTTTGATACGTTTTTTATCGCTTTGCTCAGTGGACTGGTCCTATTGTGTGCTTTTCCACATGCAGACTTTGCCAGCAGTGATGGAGCATTGTTGATGATGGAGTGCTTTACAATGTTTTTTGGAGCTTTAGGCAAACATCTGTTTTCGCTCATGATGATCTTGTTCGCATTTCCGACGATCTTAGGATGGTATTATTATGCCAGTCAATGCTTAGATGATCTATTTACGAGCAAATGGCCAAGAACTGTTTATCTGCTCTTGTTTACATGTAGTTTGTTTATAGGAGGAATCTTGCAGGTATCTGTAATTTGGGAAGGAAGCGATTTGTTGAATGGCTGTATGTTATTATTAAATCTTTTTACCTTATGGATGTTTCAAAGCGAATGTACGATGATTGGAAATTCCTATCTGCAACGCAGATTGGAATAATGAGCAAATGCCTCTTCATTCTCTGCTTTCACACATAGTGTAGAAAGGGGAGGTGTGCAAATGGCATTATTAAAAGGAATTGATGTATCTCATTATCAACAAGGAATCGATCTCAAAAAGATACAAGCAGATTTTGTCATCGTAAAAGCATCGGAAGGAATTGGTTATGAAGATCCGAGTTGTCGGCAGTTTGCCAAGGAAACATTAGAGGCGAAAAAGAAATTAGGGTTATATCACTTTGCCCGTCCGGGGAAACAGAATACGGCAGAAAAGGAAGCAGAGTGGTTTTTATCGATTTTTCACCCGTATATTGGTAAAGCGATCCCAATTTTGGATTGGGAGGCAGAAGAGATTGAAAATGTTACATGGGCAAAAGAGTGGTTAGATCACGTGTATGAGAAAAGTGGTGTAAGACCATGGATCTATATGAGTGAATCTGTCGTAAACTCTTATGACTGGAAAGAAGTAGCTAAACACTATCCGTTGTGGATGGCTCTTTATCGTAATGACCGTATTGCCTTTAATTATGATATGAGTGATGCAGGTACGTTGGTTCATGTGAACAACTGGCATTCTATTGCTTGTTGGCAATGGACCAGTCATGGTCGATTAGTCGGATGGAGAGGAGATCTGGATTGTGATCAGTTTTATGGAGATCGTAAGCGTTGGGATGAATATGAGCGAAAACAAAATCATGAGATAAAAGCACAACAGTATATCATTGTGAAAAAAGGAGATACCCTGTCTGCGCTTGCTAATCGTTATCAAACAAGCATAGAGAATTTGGTGCGTTGGAATCATCTGAAAGATCCAGATAAGATCATCGTTGGTGAAAAACTGCGCGTACGCTGAGCATAATTCGAAAAAGAAACAAATCTATTTCTTTGATTGCTGGAAGATGCCTTTCGATTATGATACTATCTAGTAAAAGAAAAGAAAGGTGGCGGCAGTTTTGAAAATAATTATAGCTTGTGATTCTTATAAGGGCTGTATGTCATCGAAAGAAGTGGCCGAGCATATCCAAGAAGCGATCAAACGCGTGGATCCTGCAATCGAAGTTCTAGCTTATTCGATGGCTGATGGCGGAGAAGGTACGTCAGCGGCATTTTGCGATGTGTGCAAGGGAGAAATGGTCACTTGTGATACGAGCGATGCATATGGGAAGCGTATAAAAGCTTCTTATGCGCTGATTGAAGAAGGACAGACTGCTGTCATTGAAGCGGCTGCTTCAATCGGACTCACGATGATTCCAAGGGAAAAACGAAATCCGATGGCTGCGAGCAGTTATGGTGTCGGTACGATGATGCTGGATGCAAAAAAACGCGGTTGTAAACGGATCATCGTCGGATTGGGCGGCAGCTGTACCAATGATGGCGGTATGGGGTTATTACAGAGCTTAGGAACGCGGTTTTATGATGCTTCTCATAAATATCTTTCCCCACAAGCGATGAACCTTGAGAAGATCCGTTATATCGATTTTAATCGCTTAGAATCATTTGATGATGTTGAATTGATCGTGGCTTGCGACGTAAAGAATCATCTGCTAGGGGAGAAAGGGGCAACTTATACATTTGGCCGTCAAAAAGGTTTGTATCCAAATCAATTGGAACGGATGGATCAGGCAATGAGAAATTATCGTGATCAGATCCAGCGCTATCGCAAGATTGATCTGGATGAGTTTGAAGGCGGTGGTGCAGCTGGAGGCATTGGGGCAGTGCTGATCGGTCTGTTGCAGGCAGAGATGCATCCGGGTATCGAATTACTATTATCCTACAGTTCACTTGAAGAAGAGGCTAAGGATTGCGATTTGCTGATTACAGGAGAAGGGCAAAGCGACGCGCAGACGATGTATGGGAAAGTCCCAGCGGGCATTGCCAAGATTGCTGCGAAAGCAGATAAGCCGATCCTTTGTATCAGCGGCGCTTTGGGAATCGGTTATGAACAATTGTTCGACCTTGGCTTTATTGGGATTTTCAGCATTGCTGATCGTGCGATGAGCTTTCAACAAGCATTGGAAGCCGCACCGCAAAAATTAGAAGCAGCGGCTTATTCGATTATTCGTATGTTTTGTTTTCTGTCACAATCGGAAAAAAGAAAGCATTCTATTTTACAATGAATCAAGAGAGGACTATAATAAGAGAAAAGAGGCAGGAGGTAATGTATATGGCATACGAAGTAACGTTGGATGGTATTCAAATCTCATCGAATGAGGAGTTAAGTGAAAAAGAATGCCGCGCTTATATTCAATACATTCAGTCAAAGAATCATAACCGCAGCATCGAGCGTATTAATTTGGATTTTGAGGGTGAAGATGTGAATCTTGGTTATTATCTGGAACCACAAGGATTTGAAAAGATTCGTCGGATTACCGGTTATCTGGTAGGAACAGTGGACCGTTTCAATGATGCGAAACGCGCAGAGGAACGTGATCGAGTGAAACACATGTAAATAACATTTCAAACTATTGATAAAATCCCATGTTTGAGAAAGCATGGGGTTTTTCCTTGTGTGCCGGGCATGGCACTAATTCAGTTGGAGATAAACCAACCACAGGTAGTTACCGCCAAGTGTAGTGACCCACAAGTCGTCAATAGTAATGTTGAGGATGAAGGAAGTGGTGTAGCGACTCTTTTGAGCGTACGAACAGAAACTTGATATAAGGCTAAATGGTGGATGAGATTGC
>CBCTZR010000029.1:0-26277 GCA_965151435.1 uncultured Merdibacter sp.
TATCAAAGGAAAATGATATTTCTACTTGACAATCGTCATTTCATAACAGAAAGGAGGACGTGTGGGATGAGTGCATTATATCGTGTCTTGTTGGTCGAAAAGCAACAGCAGATGATCCATGTGTTGAAAAATATGCTTCCTTGGGAAGAATATGGATTTGAAGTGGCTTCCGTAGCAGAAACAGAATCGGATGCCTTGGCGCTTTATGGTGAATATAAATATGATATTGTCATAACTTCTTTGGATCTGAAAGGAGGAAATGGCATTTCATTGATAAAAAAACTGCGTCATTTGGCTCCAGAATGTATCGTGGCAGTCATTTCTGGCCATGAGGATTATGATTCTGTTCGTGAAGCATTTGTGGCAGGGGCATATGATTACTTATTGAAAAGCCGTTTGCGCTGTTCCTTGCTCAGCAATTTGTTAGAGCGTATTCGTGAGGAAAAGCTGAAAGGGAATCGTACGACGAGCATTCAGGAGAGTTGGGAAGAGATGCTAGAAAAGATCTTGGGTCTGATACGCGATGAACAGAAAGTCGATCTAAACGTATTGAACGAAACATTGGATCGACCAGAGCTGTGCTTATTGAATGGTTCATATCGCTTATTATATTTCCGACAGGATAATATCCGTAATTTTAATCGTTCGTTAAAGACGTATGATAAACCGTTTTGGATGAACAGTGAAGAATTCATCGATATGTTTCGAAAGAAAGTATCAATGCGCGATCAAATACAAAGTCAGCTTAAACGACTGTTGCAACAATCGATCGAGGGGATTGAGAATGCGTATATTTTATTTAATAAAAAGCATTCAGGTGTGATCTTGTTGCCTGTGATGAGCCGAAGCGACTATATAAATCTTGCACATCAGATCATTACGGATATCGAACAGCGACTGACTTATGAATTTTCTATCAGCTTCTCGCGTGAGCTGCATGGCATCAATGATTTTTTGAGCGGTTATCAAGAAGTGATGAGCTATCATATGGCACATAAGTTTTATGATGGAGATCGCTGTATCGAATATGTGGATGATCAAAAACCAATCAACAAATTGCTTTATAGTTCTTTTACGGGAGGGAATGATATTGCGCAAGGCGTCATGGAACAAAGCTTTGAAAAAGTATCACGCGCCTATACAGATGCAATCAAGAAGATGATCGAATTGCAGATCGATTATACAGAAGTGAAAGAATACTTTGTATCCATTTTAAGAGATACGAAGAAGATCATTACAGAAAATGGATTAAACGAACAATATCCTTTTGAGATCTTGTATGAAGGGATCAATGAATCGGAAAGTGTACAGTATTTACAGCTTGAGCTTGAAAAGATTTTTAAGACGCTTATCGATTGGGAGAGAGAACATCATATCAACCGTTATCATCAAAAAGTAACGGCGATGCTGGACTATATTGATGAACACTTATCAGAAAAGTTAACGTTAGATGCTGTAGCTGCAGCTTCAGCACTCAGTGTGACACACGCTAGTCGTCTATTTAAAAACGAGACTGGAAAAAGCATCATCGAATATGTAAATGAGAAAAAAATGATGCGAGCAGAAGAATTGATGCATGACAACACCAAAAAGATCAAAGATATTGCGGCAATGGTGGGAATCAGTGACCAGCTGTATTTTAACAAAGTTTTTAAGAAGTATTATCATTTGAGTCCTCGGGAGTATCGAAAGAGGATTTAGAAAGCATGGATCGTAGATCTTTAAGAGAATTTTATCATATGAAATAATTTTACCTATAGAATATCGGCAAATTATTAGTAAAAAAAGACCATGATTGATACATTGTTCAAATATATGAATTTTATGACCATTGTGGAAAAAGAGAAAGAAATAAAAGACTAAAAATGTGTGAATTTGACGAAAAAAGAATAGAATTGGAAGAAATATCAGCAGAATTATGTGAATTATTTATGGGAAATTCAATCTGTAAGGTCTTTTTTTAAGGAAAATATGTGTTTTTTCACCTTATTGTCAAGAAAATCTATAATTTGCGTGGTTTGCTTGTTGAATATATCATTTTTGAATGTTACGATAAAGATGCTTAAAGTATAGAAGCGCTTTCATATTTATGCAAGAAGAAGAAAACAGGAGGTTGCAAATGAGTATTGGTATTATTCTGGCAAGTCATGGAGAATTTGCAAAAGCGGCATTAGGCAGTGCCGAGATGCTGGCAGGAAAACAAGATGACGTCTATGCATTGGCACTAACAGTTGAAAAGTCTTTAGATGATTTAGAGAAGGAAATCGCAGATGCGTATGCAGATCTTTCTTCAAAATGTGATGTCGTAGTTGCTCTTTGTGATATTTACGGAGGATCACCTTTCAATGCAATTTCTCGTTGTATGTTAAAAGGAATGAACATGATCGGTTATACGGGTCTGAACCTTCCAATTCTGATCGATCTGTTGTTATCACGTGAGATCAGCGGAGAAGAAGTGAAAGAACATGTGATGTCTGTTCATCAGCAGTCGGTATGTCCAATTGAGGTACAACTTGCTTCTGATGATGAAGATATAGAAGATCTGTAAGAAAAGGAGGAGACAGATTATGGCATTAAAATTAGTAGATATTGACGATCGTCTGATTCATGGACAGGTAGCTACTACGTGGATTCCTGATTTTGGAATCGAATCTGCAATCATTGTAAGCGATAAAGTTGCAAACGATCCAGTACAGAAATCAGTAGCAGGTATGGCTGTTCCAAACATCAAAGTTAGCGTGTTTGGTGTTCAGAAATTCATCGATGTTTTGAAAAAAACAGAGTTGAAAAAAGCGACAATGGTATTGTTTACAAATCCAATTGACGCATTGGAACTGAAGAAAAATGGATTGGATTTCAGCTATTTAAATGTCAGCGGTATGCGATTCAATGATCAGCGTACACGTCTGCACAAAAATATGTCAGTGACAAAAGAAGAAAAAGAAGCTTTTGAAGAACTGATCAATATGGGTGTAGAAGTGTGGATGCAGACGACTACTCGTGATTCAAAGGAACCAGTAAGTGAATTATTAAAGAACTTCTAGTTCAAATTTTATTTGGTAGTAATCGCATCATGCGATACTAAATACTTTTAAAAAGAAGGAGGAAGAAAGTATGCAATTCGTTCAGGCGCTGCTTATAGCGTTATGGGCTGGTCTCTGTGCTTGGGACCAATTCGGACCGCATTTAGGTTTCCGTAAACCATTGCTTGCATCTATTGGCGTAGGTATCATCTTGGGTGATATGACGACTGCAATCATCATTGGTGCAACGATGGAAATGATGTGGCTCGGTGTAAACAACATCGGAGCTTATGTACCACCGGATGTAATCTCTGGTACGATCGTAGGTGCTTCATTAGGTATCATGTCAGGAGGAAGCACAGAAAGTGCTATTTCTTTGGCAGTTGCCATTGGTTTACCAACAGCTACTCTTGTTCAGCAGTTGAACATGTTGGTAATGACAACAAACGTATCATTGGTACATGCTGCTGATAAGGCTGCTGAATCAGGTAAGTTCTCTAGCATCAACAAATACTTCTGGATCGGTGCATTGATGTTCTTCTTAACACGTGCGGTTCCTACTTTCATCGCAGTAGGTGCAGGTTCTGCAGTAATCGATAGCATCATGGCATTCTTGCAGGATGATGTTCCTTGGGTATTATCAGGCTTCTCTACAGCTGGTGGTATGATGCCTGCTGTCGGTTTAGCAATGTTGTTGACAATGATGATGAAGAAAGATATGTGGATCTTCTTGTTGGTAGGTTTCGTGTTAAATGCTTACATGGGCGTACCTACACTGGGATGTGCAATGATCGCTGCTGCTTTGGCTGGTCTCTATGACATCATCGTTGAAGGTCAGAAAAAAGCTGCTGTAGCTCCAGCTGCTGCCGCTGCAACTGAAGAGGAAGGAGAGTACGATCTATAATGGGAAAAATTTCAAAGAAGACCCTGAATAAAGTTCTGTTAAGAACACAGGGATGCCAATTTGCTCATAACTACGAGCGTATGCAAAGTCTTAGTTTAACGTACTGCTTCTCTCCTGTACTGGAAGAACTGTACAAAGACAAATCAAAAGAAGACAAAGTACACGCTATGCAGCGTTACTTGGAATACTTCAACACGCATCCAATCGCAATTCCATTCATCTTGGGTATCCAGGCTGCATTGGAAGAGAAGACAGATGAAGATCAGAAAGAAACATGTACGGCTATCAAGACTTCTTTGATGGGTCCATTCGCTGGTCTTGGTGACTCTATGTTGAACCTGACTTGGTATCCAATTGCTGGTTCCATCGGTGCATCTATGTGTATCAATGATGGAAGCATCATCGGTCCAATCGTTATGTTCTTATTGATCAACTTACTGTATTGGCCATTGAAGTACTTCGGACTTCATATGGGTTATCAGAAAGGTCTGGAATTGGTTGAAAGCGGCGGTATGGCACTGTTCGATCGTTTGGGAAATATGGCAAACGTATTGGGTGTTGTCGTTGTCGGATGCTTGATCCCTCAGACTGTTAAATTGAAAACGGCATTACAGTTCGCATTTGAAGAAGGCGATCCGTTAGTGATCCAGGATCAGATGGATAAGGTTATGCCTTGTATCCTGCCGGTTGTTTTAACTTTCATCTGCTATAAGCTGTTGAAAAAAGGTCAAGGCAAAAACAGTGCTTCTATCATCGTTGGTATCATCGTTGTAGCACTTGTATTTGCAGCAATCGGACACTATATTTCTTGGTTGAAGATTTTTGCATAATCTGTAATGTACAACGCATGACCTGCTGTCGGTTGGATGGCAGGTCATTCTTCTATCCGAAGGAGGAAAAGGGAGAATAAGAAAAATATACCATGGATTTTCATTCTTATGGAATATATAGAAAATTATGCTGAAAGAAGGCAGTTTTCTATGCTTTTTTTGCCTCGTGCATGGCGGGCGAAATAGGAAAGTGATATGATAAACATGGAAAGAGGGCATATCTCATTTATGGAGAGATGCTCACTAAATCTCATTGGGATGGAATACCAATTGTTGAAAGGAGAAAGGTAGAATTTATGAGAACAGTACTAGTCTTAATGGACACTCTCCGCAGAGAAGCATTGTCCTGCTACAATCCAGACACGATCGTAAAGACGCCAAATATCGATGCATTTGCGAAAGAATCTGCAGTATTTGATCAACATTGGATTGGTTCTGCACCTTGCATGCCAGCAAGACGTGACGTATTAACTGGACGCTTAAACTTCTTAGAGCGTTCTTGGGGACCGATCGAACCATTTGATGTAACGTTACCAAAGGTTTTAAAAGATCATGGTGCGTATACACATATTACGACCGATCACTGCCACTATATGCGTATTGGTGGCGAAGGTTATTTGCAGCAATTCAATACGTGGGATTTCCACCGTGGTCAAGAAGGCGATCCTTGGGTATCTCGTATTGATGAACCAGACAATATGCCAGAAACTTTCTATGGACGTGTGCGTCGTCAATATCAGCTCAATCGTCAGAAATGGCCAAACGAAGAAGATATGCCGTCACCAAAAACGTTTGCATCTGCTTGCGAATGGTTGGAAGACAATAAAGGCGATGACAATTTCTTCTTGATGGTAGAAGCATTTGATCCGCATGAACCATTTGATGTGCCGGATAAATACATGGAAATGTATGGCGGAAATGAAGGATTGGATCGCGATTATTTCGAAATTCCTCAATACAAACGTGTTTCTGAAGCAGGTGTTCCTGATGCAGCGGTTGACTATGTACAACGTCGTTATGCAGCATTGGTAACGATGACGGATCATTGGTTTGGAACGTTAATCAATAAATTGAAAGAATTGAATATGTATGAAGATACGATGGTCGTTATGACAACGGATCATGGTTATTTCTTAGGTGAACGTGATTACCTTGGAAAGAACTATATGCATCTTTACAATGAGTTGGCAAACTTACCATTGATCATCAAATATCCGCATGGTGAACGTGCAGGAGAACATATCAGCCAGATCACGCAGAATATTGATGTAATGCCTACTGTATTGGATTATATGGGCATTGATATTCCAGACTGTGTACAAGGTGTTTCTTTGAAACCATTAGCAACTGATCCAAACGCAAAGACGAAAGATTATGCGATCTTTGGTTATCATGGAATGGCTGTAAACATCAGCGATGGACACTACACATATTTGCGTGCACCAAAACCAGAAAATCAGCCATGTTATGAATACACGGCATTCCCTACGACGATTCGTCGTGTGATGGGTGTCGAATGTCCGGAAAAGATCGAAATGGGTCGTTATTTTAAACGTACACAATATCCATTGTTCCGCATTCCTATCACAAAACCTGGTATCATCGACCAAAGTGATGAACCACTAAAAGAAGTATTGGAAACGAAGCTGTTCGATATTGAAAACGACTATGGTCAGACAAAGAACTTGGCTGGAGTCGACAGTGAATTAGAACAGAAATACATTGATCTGTTGTCTCGTGGATTGGATGAATATGATGCACCAGCAGAGCAGAAAGAGCGTTTAGGTATCAAATAAAGGGCTTTGAGAAAAAGGAGATCTTTAAGGTCTCCTTTTATTTGATGAAGTTTCTGCAGGGTGCTTGTGATATAATGGTTGCAGGGAGAATAACATTATGAAATATATCAGTTTTTTGATTAAACCAGCTTCTTCTTTATGTAATATGCGTTGCCGCTACTGTTTTTATTATGATGTCGCTGATCATCGGGAGGTACGTTCGCATGGGATCATGCAGGAAGATACGATGAAAGCACTGATCGATCGTGCGCTTGATCTGGATGAAGAGGCGGATATCACTTTTGCTTTTCAAGGCGGAGAACCTACTGTTGCAGGCCTTTCCTTTTTTGAAGCTTTTACGTCCTATGTGGATGCGAATAAGAAACGGCAGACGATTCATTATGCGTTACAGACAAATGGAACACTGTTAGATGAACGATGGGCAGATTTATTTAAACGATATCACTTTCTCATCGGTATCTCGTTAGATGGATATATGCAGTTACATGATCATTTGCGCAAGGACGCTCAATATGAGGGGACGTTTAAACGCGTGATGAAATCGATCGAATTGTTAAAACAAAAGAACGTCGATTTTAATATTCTGACTGTGTTAAGTTCTTATGTGAGTGCACATCCGCAGAAATTATTCGCCTTTTATTTAAAACATGATTTGAAATACATACAATTCATCCCTTGCTTGGCTGGACTGGAAGAAAAAGAAAGTGAATTTTCTCTGCATCCGAAACAGTTCGCTTCGTTTTATAAAGTGTTTTTTGATCTCTGGTTCAAAGAATATCAGAAGGGAAACTATATCAGCGTAACGCTGTTTGATAACGTCATACCGATGTTTGTCGGATATCCACCGCAACAATGCGGCATGTTGGGACACTGTGCACCACAGTTTGTAGTAGAGAGCAACGGAGATATTTACCCATGCGATTTTTACGTATTGGATCAATACTGTTGCGGAAACATTAAAGATCATTCACTTTATGAATTAGCTAGTTGTGATACAATGCGCAAATTCTTGAAAGAGCCACGGCGTGATTGCGAAAGCTGCAAAGATTGCCCATTTGAACGTATGTGCCATCGAAATTGCAAACGATTGAATAGTGCCTATTATGATGAGGTGTATTGTGGATATCGTGAACTCTTGGAGTATGCGGGAGAACGAATGGCAAGGATTGCCCAAACGATCAATAGAAGATGAGAAAAAACGCTATCGATAGGGATAGCGTTTTTATCTGCAATTATGTTTTCAAGGAGATAGTTGATCAGGTCATCTTATCCTAAAAGACCCATGTATTTGATCGTATTATAGATGTTGATGAAGATGATCACAACCATCAAAGCGATGAACAGTTTGTCAACGTGTTCCTCATCGATCTTCTTATTGATAAAACGTCCGCAGATACCACCGAAGATTCCGCATAAGATCATGCCGATCAACAAAAAGATGGAAATCTGTGAAAGATCTGTGGTGAATAAAGAACGGATGACACTGGTGATCTGTGAAAACAAAATAATATATAAGGAGTTTTGTGCTGCTTCTTTGGTACCCATTGTAAAGAAGTAATAAAGAACGACTAAGTTGATCGGGCCACCGCCAATTCCCAGGAATGAAGAGAAACCGCCAAGAACGAAACCGATGATCAGACAAGCGAAGAGATTTGTTACACGCAGTGTGTGGATGCGATCTTTATTGATCGTATAGATCAATGTTCCCAAAGTGATGAGCATCAACACAAATGCCTGTACGGCACCAGCCGTATTTGGCGTATCAAACAGACTGGCCACATAGGAGAATAATTCTTTACCAAACAGACCTCCGATTGCGGCACCGATAGCAAGCGGTGTACCCAACTGCATATTGATAACGGAGTCTTTCGCAAGCTTTGCTTTACCAACGGAATACATGGTCATGGAAAGAACAGTGCATCCAGATAAAAAGTTGATGATTGAAACATCTAACGCACCAAAGGCATCCATGACAGGTTTGATGATGATACCGCCGCCGATACCACAGATCGCTCCGACGATCGAGGCACCAAAACTAATCAGAAAAAATAAAGCATACATAAGTTTTCCCCTCCCAAAAGTAAATGGCAATAGCTGTTTAGAGATCCTTCATGAATCAACCATTCCGTAATTATCTTATGCTCGTATTATAGCACTGTCCGCATGCTTTGTCTTTTGTTTGTAAAAGAGGATTCACAGAAATCCAGCGCTTACGCTGATATTTTATATATTTCATGGAGAAATAGGTGAAGGATGGTTTATTTTTCCTATAAATAAAAGATGATCATTGGTAGACGGCATCACTCTCCTGTATACTATCATTAGAAGAAAGGAAGACGAACGATGAACATACAAACGATTATAGAAAGAATGAAAGAGTATCATTATGGCTATCGAAATGGGGAGAAAATCGAGGATTTAACGAGCAGAGATCAAGTGCTTTTTGGAGATCCAAACCAAGAATGTACAGGCATCGTCGTCACTTGTTGGGCAAGTATAGAAGTCATTAAACGAGCGATAGAACTGCAAGCAAATTTGATCATCGTACATGAGGCTTTGTTCTGGAATCATGGCGATGCACAGGATTGGTTACAGTCACAGCAAAATCAAACATATTTAAAAAAGAAGGAACTGCTGATAGAAGGTGGGATCGTCGTCTGGCGCAATCATGATTATGTGCATAGCGGAATCCCGGTGGAGGGCGGATATGCAGACGGAATCTTTTATGGGCTGATCAAAGCGCTGCGTTGGGAATCCTATCAAATAAAGGATCATGAGGATTCTTTATTGTTTGTGTTGCCAAGGATGACAGTACGAGATGTTTGCAGACAGTGGATGGATCGATTGCATCTACATGGGGTAAAAGTGATTGGTGATCCAGATACGATCGTTGAAAAGGTATGGATCGCTAAGCATATCGTTGGCGGCGATAATGCGAAGATCACAAAGATTGAAAAAGAGGGTGTGGATCTTGTAATTGCTATGGAATTGATTGATTTTACAGTAAGTGAGTATATTTGTGACAGCAGTCAGTTAGGCAGAAATAAAGTCCTTATGAGCGTAGGACATTTCAATACGGAAGAAGCAGGTATGCAGTATCTGTGTGATTACTTACCAGCGATCATTGGATCGTCCATTAGCGTGACATACGTCCAATCGGGTGATATGTATACGTATCTAACAAAGGATAAAATAAATGGTTCATAAAAAAAAACGCCGGTCATCGACCGACGTTTTAATCTGTTGATTTAAAACAGTTTTTCTTGATGAGAAGCGAACAGATACTCATCGATCGTGTTCTTGATGCGATCTTTGATCAGTGCTTCTGGATCATTTTCTAATACGCCTTCACGTACTTTTGTATACTGGATTGGCATGAACTGTGATAATACAGCTAAAGAAATACCATATTTGCGCAGGTTTGCCAACATCTTTTGTTTAGCAGCATCTACTTCAGGGACTGGCATGTAGTAACGACTGCGATCAGAGAATGAGAATTTACGTTTGAACCACAGTTCGTTGTCATCACCATGGTAATGTTTTTGCCAGTTCTTTGGTTCCTTTAACATAGCTTCTTCTAATACGTCGATGAAATGAGATTTTTCATCTTCTTTGCCATGAAGGATCATATCTTCCATATAAGCCAAAGAGAAGAGACCTTCACGCATTGCATAAGTCAGACCTGGACCAACTTTCAGGATACCAACACCGTCTTCTACTAATTCTTTTAATTTATATTTTGTCTGATAATCCGTTGAATGACCTTCGAATACGAGGTTCGGGAATTCTTTGATACTTGCCATCAGCTCAGCTGCTTTTGCACGATCATATTCTGTACATCCAGCATCTTTTTCCTCAACACCAGGCTGTACGACGCAAGCGATAACGTCTTTCCAAGTTTCGTCTAAACCTTCTTTCTTGAAGGCAGCCTCAAATGCAGCAACAGTAGCTTTGAAGTCTTCTACACGTGTAACCTGCATACCTGCATTTGGATCCTGTGCTCCACCAGGAATAGGAACTTCACTACCAACGATGTATACAGGACGTACAGCGTTTGGATTCGTTTTTAATAATTCCTGATAAGTATCTTCACAAACACGAGCCAATTCTGCGCCACGGCGAGCAATCGTTTCATCACTTAAACGAACGTTTGGATCATCGTCAGCTACTTTCATACTCGTGTCGATGTGGATCTTTGTGAATCCAGCAGCAACGTAGCAACGAACCAGTTCACGTGCATCTGCCATTGCTTCAGCTTCCGGTTTTGATGCGAATGTAAGTGGACCTAAATGATCTCCACCTAAGAAAATGCGATCTGTTGAGAAACCGACCTTCTTTGCGATTTCATGTACGAAATCACGGAAATCAGCAGGTTTCATGCCAGTGTAACCACCGTTTTGGTCTACCTGATTCGCTGTTGCCTCAATCAGAACACAAGAGTTGTCGCGTTTTGCACATTCGATTGCAGCTTCAATTACGTAGTTGTTTGCGCTGCAGGCAGAATAGATACCAACGGCTTCTCCTGCCTTTTGTTTAGCAATGATTTGCTTTAATGGGTTTTCGTTCATGTTGAATACCTCTTTGTTTCATGATGAAGCTCCACCTCTTCATGATGAAACCTTTGTCCTTTCTTTTCCGCTTACGAATGATACCAGCAGCTGCTTTTGAACGATCGCAGGGTGGAAGGCTTCCGTGATCGACATCCTCATTTCTTTGTTGAAGTGATGACAGCTCGAAGGTAATTTCCCAAGATATCATTTGCACTGGGAACCAGTTATAGTATAGCATTTTTTTTAATAGGAAAGAAGAAGAGGAAGAAGGAAAAACGAAAAGTTATGGAAAATTTTGTGCTGAAAAATCCATGTTTTTGTACTTTATGGAAAATAACGATGAAATATGTTAAAATTTTCGTGGTATGAAGTGGGTGATAGTGGAATGCTTGGTGTAATGATCGTCGATAAACAGAAACAGATGTTTTCCATCTATCAGAATATGCTGCATTGGGAACAGTATGGTTTTGAGATCTTGAGTTATTGTGACAGTGAGGCAAAAGCAGTTGAGTACTTTTGTGAATATCGTTACGATTTGATCATCAGTGACGTTCATTTGCGACAGGGGAATGGCATTTCGCTGTTAAAACAGCTAAAAGCCTATAATGAGGATTGTCATGTGATCCTTTGTTCATACGAAAATGATTATCCTTATATGCGTGAAGCATGGCGCAATGGCTGTATGGATTACTTGATGAAAAGCACATTGAAAAGTGCACAGCTGATTGAGAATCTGGAGATGGTCTTATCGGAAAAAGGAGTCATCAACAAAGAACAGCCTCCTGTGGATCGGCAAAGTGAGTTACAGCGACAGTTGGGTTTGATTCGTGATCATCAAAAAGTAAATAAGGAAGAACTGCAGCATCTGCTTGTGGAACAGAAGGTGCAATGTCTGCAAGGCGCTTATACTCTCTTGGGATTTCGAATGGATGATGTTAAACGGATCTTTGCACAAGGACGCTATCCGGATCGATGCGCTTTGCAGCAGCAGATGCGCGATGTCTTGGAAGAGGGATTGAAAGGACGCTGCGCTCATCAAATCTTGTTTTCCAAAATGCATTCGGGAATCATCGCAGTTACGATCACCGATGAAAAACAACTGGAGGAGCTTTGTAAAGAACTGATTCATCGTTTCAAGAAAAAGATGGATTTGAATGTATCGATGCTGATTGCTGAGCCTTGTGAGGGAGAAGCGCTCTTTTATGATACGTATGTACAGATCGCATGGCAAAATTATGAACGGTTTTATCAGGGAAATAGTTGTGTTCAGCATGTGAGAGCACATCGTTATCAACCGTTGGAAACAAAACAGCTTTCTTATAAAGAAGCTTTTTTACATCAGATTGGCATGGATGCGATCTATCAATTGAAAAAGATCACGGTGCAGATGATGAGCGAAATGCGTTTAAAGCAATATGAGCCGGAAGATGTCATTTTTTACTGTCGTTCGATCCTGCATGCAATTGAACATCAAAAGCTGCGTTATGCGAAAGATGGGGCACCAGCTATCTTGCCTCAAAGTGAAACGTTGTTTGATCAAGTGGAGACTTTACAGCAATTACAAGAGGAGTTTTTGAATGTTTTACAGCAGATTGAAGACTGGATCAAATTGTATAGCGAAGAAGGATATTCAAAAACGGTTACCGCTGTTCTGGCTTATGTAGATGAACATCTGGATGAAAAGATTACATTAGAACAAATTGGAAAACAGCTGGGACGTACTTCGGTTCATATATCGCGAATTTTTAAAAAACAGACAGGTGAACAGCTGATTCAGTATATCAATCGTCGGAAAATGCAGGAAGCGGCTGAATTGATGCTACAGACAGATCTCAAGATCAAAGACGTTGCAGCAGCAGTCGGGATGAAAGATCCGTTTTATTTTAATAAGGTATTTCATCATTACTATCAGATGAGTCCTAGACAATATCGGAATCGTTGACAAAGATGAAAGGAGAGCAGATTGTTTGCTAATAAAACAATCGAGTGAAGGATATGAAAATCAATACATTGATTTGTGATTTAGATGGAACGTTACTGGCTCCTAGCGGTGGGGTACATGTCAGCAAGCGAGTAGAAGAGGCGCTGATTGCTTTGCAGAAAAAAGGGATGACGATCGTTTTGGCATCTGCACGCATTTTTCAAGGTGTCATACCCTTGGCAAAACAGTTGCAGATGGATTGTTATCACGGTTATATCATTGCACAAAATGGAACGATGGGATATGACGTTGCCAATGACCAGACGTTGTTTGTCCATGAGATACAGGCAGATGACAGTTTGCAGCTGTGGAAGTTAGCAACAAAGAAGGGCTTGGATTTTGGTATTGCACAGCCGGCATACATGGTTGCCAGTGGATTCAGTGAAGGGTTCTATCTGGATCGTTTTAATTGCCAGGTTGATTATTTGTTGACGGATCAACCGCAATCCTATGTAAAAGATGTCATTTGGAAATGCTCGGCTTCTGCACAAAAAGAAACGATCGATGCAGTGTTTGACACTTTTCAGCAGCAGGTGGAAGCAAAATTTCCTTATCATGTCGTTCGCAGCACGGAGACATTTGTCGATGTCATTCATCAAGGTTGCAGTAAGGAAAATGGTTTGAAAGAGTTGTTTGCCTTGACCGATCAGAGTTTTGAACATGCTGCGGCAATCGGTGATGGAAACAGTGATGCAGAAATGATCCGTCTCAGTGCGTATGGCGTCACATTGGAAAATGGAAGCGAGCGTTGCAAGCAATATGCGAAACGAATCGTCTCATCGTATGAACGAGAGGGTTGTCTAGAGCTGTTTGAAGAGCTGTTAAAGAAATAGGATCGTTTTTTAAAGCGAATTGCTCTTTCCCAATGAAAAGAGGCATGATATAGTATAGAGGCAAAAAACGATGAGATTAGCAGATAAAGAAGGAGGCAGTGCAAATGAGTATAATGATCGAACGATTAGAAGGGATGGTCAATCGTTATCATGAGATCACCGATCTGATGATGATGCCGGAAATCACCTCAGACAGCAAACAGTTGGCAAAGCTGGGGCGTGAGCAGGCAGAGCTGACACAGGTCGTAGAAGCCTATACCGAATATAAGCAGACAGCGGAAGCATTGGAACAGGCAAGATCACTGATGAATGAAGAAGATAAAGAACTGCGCGATATGGCAAAGATGGAAATTGAAGAACTGGAACCAAAACAGGAACAGTTGCTTGCTCGTTTGGAAGTATTGTTGATTCCAAAAGATCCGAATGATTCACATAATGCCTTTGTTGAGATTCGTGGCGCAGCCGGGGGAGATGAAGGAAATATCTTTGCCGGAGATCTGTATCGCATGTATGTAAAATATGCGGAATCAAAAGGATGGCGAGTGGAAACCATTGAAATGGATGAAAGCGAAGCAGGTGGATTTGCATTGGTTTCTTGTAAGATCAGCGGGGATGGCGTTTACGGGCGTTTAAAATTTGAATCAGGCAGTCATCGCGTACAACGCGTTCCAAAGACAGAAAGTCAGGGTCGTATCCATACTTCGACGGCAACGGTTTTGGTGACACCGGAAGTAGAGGCAGAGGATTTTGAAATCGATATGAATGATCTGGAGATCGAAACGATGCGTGCCAGTGGAGCTGGAGGCCAGCACATCAACAAGACCGATTCAGCGGTGCGTATCGTGCATAAGCCAACGGGTATCGTGGTTAAATGTCAGGATGGACGTTCTCAGCATGAAAACCGTGCAACTGCTTTAATGACGATCCGTTCCCGTGTCTATGAGGAGCATCAAAGAAAATTGGAAGAAGAACAAGGGATCGAACGTCGTTCGAAGATCGGAACAGGCGATCGCGCAGAGAAGATTCGTACCTATAATTATCCGCAAAATCGTGTGACGGATCATCGAATCGGTTTTACGATCCAACAGTTAGATCGTGTCATGGAAGGACGCATGGATGATGTCTTGGATGCTTTGATGGAAGCGGATCAGCAGGCAAAGCTGGCAGGAGAAAAATAATGCCTAGTTATCGTCAAGTGCTTCGCGAAGCGAAAGAACGTCTGTATGAAGCAAATCAGGGCGAACAGGCGGCACAGCTGCTCATGCTGGAATTAGCGAATATGCAGGCGCATAATCTCTATATGGAATATGATGAAGAGGTACCTGCTGAACTTTTGCAAGCCTTTGAAGAAGGCATTCGTCGAATGGAACAAGGGGAACCATTAGGTCATGTGCTTGGCTTTGAATGGTTTTATGGGTATCGTTTTATCGTAAATGGTGACGTGTTGATTCCACGGCCGGAAACAGAGGAACTCGTTGCCAATATCCTGGCAGCATATGATGAATATTTTCCTGAACAGGAGATCGATGTGATCGATGTCGGGACAGGTAGCGGAGCGATCGCAATCGCTTTGCGTAAAGAAGAAGAACATCTACATGTCTGCGCAAGCGATATCAGCGAAGCTGCAATCACGGTAGCAAGAAAAAATGCAATCGCAAATGAAGCGGATGTCTCTTTTCTGGTTGGCGATATGTTGAAGCCTTTTATCGAACAGGAAATTCGTTGCGATATACTCGTATCCAATCCTCCATATATTCCTCTGCACGAAGAAATGGAGCACAGTGTGGTCGATTATGAACCGCATGTCGCTTTATTTGGCGGAGAAGATGGCTTAAAGTTTTATCGGGAGATATTTGAAAATGCGCATAAGGTATTAAAAGAAAAAGCCTTTTTAGCTTTTGAAATGGGTTATGACCAAGGTGAACGCCTGTCGGCTTTAGCAAAGCAGTATTTTCCGGATGCGCGGATCGAAGTCATAAAAGATCTCAATGGGAAAAACCGTATGCTGTTTATTTATTATCATCTTTAGGCAATCGAATTCACAAAAACATCACAAAAAAATCACAATGGCATGTTATGATTAACTTGCAGCAGTATTTATATTAAAAACATAATATGCTGTTGTGATATCGAAAGCTGTAGGATGAACCTCTATCCCTAATATCAACTTTTTCATTTCATCTTGCAGCATAGAGGCCGTGTGAACCCACCACACGGTTTTTTGTCGTTGCATGTCGAAAGGAATCAAGAACCGAATGGCCATTCTCTGTGTATTTGTGCTATAATTTCATATTGAGGGTGATATGATGAAAATACAGAGAAATTCCCGTTGCTGGTGCGGTAGTCAAAAAAAGTATAAACAATGTCATGAAAAATGGGATAGCCATTATAATATATTGAAATTGGAAGGTCATACGATGCCTGCGCGTTCTTTGATCAAAAGTCCGGAAGATCTACGATTGATCAAAAAAGCCGCGGATATCAACAACGGTGTATTAGATATGGTTGCACAGCACATTCAAGCTGGAATGAGCACAGAAGATATCAATACGCTCGTGCATGAGTATACGATAGAACATGGGGGAATTCCGGCACCGCTGAATTATGAAGGATTTCCAAAGAGCGTGTGCACTTCATTAAATGATGAAGTTTGTCATGGGATCCCAAGTAAAGATGTCATCTTGCAAGAAGGGGATATCATCAATGTTGATGTGACGACCATCTACAAAGGACATTATGCAGATGCTTCGCGCATGTTTATGATCGGAGAAGTTTCTGCGGAAGCAAAGCGGCTGGTCGAAGTGACAAAAGAATGTCTGCAGATCGGTATCGAAGCGATCAAACCTTGGGGCCATGTGGGAGACATCGGTGCGGCTATCATGGAACATGCACATAAAAATGGTTATAAGGTCGTGCGGGATTTTGCAGGACATGGCGTAGGAAATGGTTTCCATGAGGATCCTATCGTTCCTCACATCGGCATGCGCGGGACAGGAATGGTGCTCGCTCCAGGAATGGTCATCACAGTAGAACCGATGATCAATGCTGGGGACTGGGAATTGTTTATCGATGAAGATAATGGATGGACGGCATATACTTGTGATGGATCTTTGAGTGCACAATGGGAACATACGATTTATATTGGAGAACATGGAGTAGAGATCCTCGCTTATTGATTCAAATACTTTGAAAACCTTACTATTTGTCATATCTGGTAAAACATGCTATAATCATACAGAAAATGAAAAGGAGTTTTGCATTATGGAGAAATGGAGTATTGAAAAATACTGTGAACGTCTGCAAGCCATGAAGTGTGAAGCACATGATAAATTATGGCTTTATATCGAAGTGAATGCAAAGGATTTTATGAACGAATGTGAGCCAGGGGCAAAAAATTTAAATACTTGCTGCAAAGCGATGTTAACGATGATGTTAGAAGGTGACAACTTTATCGTTGAACCAAAAAATCGCAGCAAATGCGCAGGAACACTGACTGTTCGCTATTATGTAGATAACTTAAGTCCTGAACGTCGTACGTATGCACAGGCAATGGCTGATAATAATCAGTAAAGAGATCCGCTGTTGCGGATTTTTTTATGTGCACAAACGAAAGTTTTTGAAAAGAAGGGTTGCTTTTTCAAATAAAGCTACGTATAATACTACCAAGAAACGAAGAAGAGAAGAAGTAGTCTTTCGGCGTTTGCCAGAGAGTTCGCGGTTGGTGTGAGCGAATAAACAAAGAAGATGAACGTGTCTTGGAGTTGTGTTCTCGAAGGGGATCTGAGGGAATGCCCGTAGAACCTGCGTTAAGGGTCGAGTGTCTATATGGGAGAGCCATGTGGGAAATAAGGTGGTACCGCGTAACTTACGTCCTTGTCTGATGACAAAGACGTTTTTTTATTGAATAGCAAAGAAGAGGAGTAGTAGTCTTTTAGCGTTTGCCAGAGAGTTCGTGGTTGGTGTGAGCGAATAAACAAAGAGGATGAACGTGCCTTGGAGCTGCATTTTCGAAGGAAATCTGAGGGAATGTCCGTAGAACCTGCGTTAAGGGTCGAGTGTCCATACAGGAAAGCTGTATGGGAAATAAGGTGGTACCGCGTAACTTACGTCCTTGTCTGATGACAAGGACGTTTTTATGATAGAAAGGGATTTAGGTGAAACAGATGAAAAAAAGATTAGCTTGTTTATTGGCCGTGTTGTTGACATTTGCTTGGATGCCGATTCAAGCGTTTGCACAAGAAGATGGACAGGATGAAGAGCCATCCTTATTGGATGAGATCAAAGAAAGAGGCGTACTGGTGGTAGGGACATCTCCCGATTTTCCGCCAAATGAGTTCATCGACTCAACGAAGAGCGGTCAGGATCAATATGTCGGCAGTGATATCGAATTGGCAAAATACATTGCGCAGCGCATGGGAGTCGATCTTCGTATTGAAGCTTCCAGTTTCGATACGGTCTTGGCAAATTTATCGACCGGACAGATCGATCTGGCCATTATGGGTTTAGCTTATACACCAGCCAGAGCACAATCAATGGAAATGTCCATCGGTTATAATATCGAAGCAGATTCGGAATCCGCAGGACAAGGAATCTTGATTCGTAGTGCGGATGCCGATAAATATCAGACTTTTGAAGATCTTGCGGGAGTAAAGATTGCGGCACAATCTGGTTCGATCCAGGAACAATACGTAAAAGATCAGTTGCCAGATGCACAGTTGCAAAGTATTTCTTCAATTGATGATGGAGTTGCGCTGTTGAAAAATGGAAGTGTGGATGCAGTCGCTACTTCTGAACCGACGGGTATTCAGTATCAAGAAAACAATGAAGAAGTTCAGATGATGGAAGAAGAGTTTGATATCAGCGCAGAATATGCTGGTACGCGTATTGGGGCTCCTTTAGGTGAAAAAGAGTTGATCGAGGAAGTCAATTTGATCTTGGAAGACGTCAATGAACAAGGGTTATACGAACAGTGGTATGAAGAAGCGATCGAACTGAATAACAATATGACCTCGATCACCGCAACTGATTTTATTGGTGTCATCATCCAGATCATTCAGGCTTTTTGGCCGCAGCTTTTACAAGGTCTGCTCGTCACGCTTGGCCTAGCGGCAATCACGGTTTTCTGCGGTACACTGGTCGGAGCTTTATTCGCATTGATCAAGCTATCGAAAAATAAATTGGTACAGGCACTTTGCACAGCTTATGTAGAACTGATCCGTGGAACGCCGTTGTTGTTGCAGCTATGGTTGTTCATCACCGTATTCTCTACGTTGTCCGGCGGAAAGATGCCGATGTTAGTAAGTGTCATCATCGCATTGATCATCAACAGCAGTGCGTATGTTGCTGAAATTATTCGAAGCGGTATCCAGTCGGTCGACAAAGGACAAAGAGAGGCTGCGAAATCTTTAGGAATGAGTAATCGTAATACGATGACAAAGATCATATTGCCACAAGCTATAAAAAATATTTTGCCTGCGTTAGGAAATGAATTTGTCATGATGGTAAAGGAAACATCGTTAGCGTCTACGTTCTTTATCGGAGAGCTGATGACGATCAACACCGTAATCAAATCCGCTACCTATAAATCAATTGAACCACTTGTAATTGTTGGTTTGATTTACTTCATCGTTACATTTACATTATCAAAAGCTGTGAAATATATGGAAAGGAGATTGAGCGTCAGTGACTAAAGATGCATTGATTCAGGTGGTAGACCTGCATAAAAGTTTTCATGATTTGGAAGTATTAAAAGGAGTGAGCGAAGAAATCCACAAGGGAGAGGTCGTTTCGATCATCGGACCAAGTGGCAGCGGAAAATCGACGTTCTTGCGCTGTCTCAATCTATTGGAAATACCAGATAAAGGAAAAGTGATCTTTGAAGGGGTCGATATTACGGATAAAGATATCGATATTGACAAACATCGTCAGAAAATGGGAATGATCTTTCAACATTTCAACGTATTTCCACATTTGACCGTATTGGAAAATATCACGCTGGCTCCTACCTTGGAATTAGGACAAAGCAAAGAAGAGGCGACAAAACGAGCATGTGAATTGTTGGAGAAAGTAGGACTGCTCGATAAGAAAGATGAATATCCTAGAAAACTGTCCGGTGGACAGAAACAGCGTTTAGCGATCATTCGGGCATTGGCGATGAATCCGGATGTGATCTTGATGGATGAACCGACCAGTGCATTGGATCCAGAAATGGTCAAAGATGTATTAGAAGTGATCAAAGAACTGGCTGACCAAGGGATGACGATCGTGATCGTCACGCATGAAATGGCATTTGCCAAACAAATCAGTGATCGTGTTTTCTTCATGGATCAAGGAATCATTCAAGAAAAAGGAACGCCACAGGAAGTGTTCGAACATCCAAAGAATCCACGTACGATCAACTTCTTAAGTAAAGTATTGTAAAAGAGGAGGGGAATTGATGAAGACTACCTTTTCATACGATCATTATTATGATTATGAAGAAATGACGCAATGCCTTTCGATCTTTGCGGAACAGTATCCGCAGTATATGCAGTTTGAAAGCATCTGTACCAGTGAAGAAGGAAAAGAAGTATGGGCCGTGACGATCAGCGATTTCACAAAAGGATCTCCTATGGATAAACCGGCTTATTACATGGATGGTAATCATCATGCAGGTGAAGTGACGGGTTCGATGGCTTGTATGCATTTGATCGATGTGCTTTTGACAAATCATGATACAGAACAGATAAGTAAGCTGTTAGCAGATACGACAATCTATGTCCTCCCTAAGATTTCTCCGGATGGCAGTGACGCCTATTTGCATACAGCAAGCAAGCTTCGTTCAGTAAATCGTCCATATCCATATGCAGAAGCAGACGATGGTTTACATGGAGAAGATATCAATGGAGATGGCATCATCGCGATGATGCGAGTAAAAACTCCTTTTGGCGCTTGGAAAAAGCGTGAAGGAGATGACTTTATCATGACTAAGCGTATGCCGGATGATCAAGATGGGGAATTTTATAATGTATACACGGAGGGAACGATCGTCAATTATGATGGCGTCAACGTAAAGATCGGTACTGAGAAATGGGGATTGGATTTTAACCGCAATTATCCATTTGGATGGTTTATTGATGCAAGACAACCGGGAGCGGGTAAATATCCGCTATCCAATCCAGAAAATAAGGCAGTAGCCGACTTTGTGATCAAACATAAAAACATCGGCAGTGTATTGACGATGCATACGACAGGAGGCGTGCTTGTCTATCCGCCGGGAACGATGCCTAGCAAAGATGCCTCAGCACAAGATATGCGTATGTATAGAGAAATCGGCAGGATGGCAACTCAAGAGATGGGCTATCCGGTCGTCAACATTTTTGATAATTTTTTGGAGGATACTGTAAATTACTCTTCTGGGGCATTTGACGACTGGTGTTACCATACGCAGGGAATCCCTGCTTATACGGTTGAATTGTGGAACGTAAAAGAAAGAGCGGGATGCAAGCAACAATGGCCGGTCGAGCGGGATAAAACAGATGCAGAAAAAGAAGAAGAATTCGTATTGGTAGCCACATGGGTAAAAGAGCACTGCCCAAAGGGAATCTTGCCATGGACATCGTGCACACATCCGCAGCTAGGAGAAGTGGAAATCGGTGGAATCGACTTTAAGTTTACTTGTCAAAACTGTCCAAGTGATTATCTGAAAGAAGAGCTGGAAAAGACGACCGCATTTGCCTTACGGCATGCGAAGGTACTTCCTAAGCTTATGATCAGCGATGTGCAGGTGAAGAAGGAAAGCGAAGGAATCTATGCAGTGGAGGCAGTTATTGCGAACAAAGGATATCTGCCGACCTATATCTGCGAAGAGGCAAAAGCGGCACATGTCGATCAGCCATTGAATATATCGATCAGCGATGTGACAGTTCTTGCACAGACAAAAACGGTAAAAGAACTTGCTGGTTTCTTCAATATTGTTAGCGAATATGGCTATGATGGCATTGAAACTGGAAACTATGCACCACAGTTAGAAAAAGCGACCTGGGTGGTCAAAGCAAATAAAGGACAAACGGCTTTGATTCAGGCACAGGGAATAAAGGCGGGCAAAGCACAGGCAGAGATCCGTTTTGAATAGAGAAAATGTTAATGGCTAAGCGTCTTTTGCTTAGCCATTAGTATGAGAAGATCGATGTATCTTATTTTTGCAGGATGTAATCGATGAACCCTTGTCGGATCCATTCGCCCTTATACCAGCGCTCCACGATGCGTCGCTCTTTAAAGAGAATTTTCATGTTTTTCACCAAATGATCCGCTTCTTTTTCTTGGAAGTAAGAATGAATGACAGAAAGCTCATCATCCATCTGTTCGTATTGATGATTGCCCAGTGCCTTTCCTTTTCCGCAGCGAAAATCATCCACGCTTAGAAAATTGACGAATAATAAGCCATTTGGCTTCGTGACGCGTTGTAACTGTTGCAATGCAAGCACGATGTCTTGCTTTGGCATGTGAAAGATGGAATTATAGGAATAGGCAAAACTGAATTGTGCATCAAAAAAAAGGAGAGAACGCATATCTCCTTTTTGAATGTGAAACGAATAACCATTTTCACTTGCATAGGCGTTACCTTTCTCGATCTGTTTTGGATCGAGATCGATTCCAATCCCCGAATAACCATGCGCTTCGAATAGTGCTAGCGGTGGGAGTTCTCCGCCAGCTCCGCAATCTAGTACCGTTTTTTCCATATTGGATTGCTCGCAATAAGAAAGAAAGCGGTAGAGAGGTACTTGATAAAAGATCGTTTCCATGTCACCCTCCTTTTTGGACAGTATACATAAAAAAGATGAAACACGTCAACACGATCGAAAAGAGAGCACCGTTTTCATTTTGTGAGAAAAAGCGTATACTGAAAGAAACAGAGCAGAAAAGGAGGAAATCTGCATGGAATTACAACAGGCGATAGAATCGAGAAGAAGCATTCGGAAGTATGAAAAAAAAGCAGTAGGAAAAGAACAGATCGAGGCGATCATTGCGGCGGCGATCGAAGCGCCTACATGGAAAAATTCACAGACGGGACGTTATCATGTCGTTATGGATCCAAACGTGCTGGAACAGTTAAAATGGGATGGGTTAGCACGTTTTAATGGAGAAAACGTTGAAGATGCACCAGTATTGATCGTCGAGACGTTTGTGAAAGATCGCAGCGGATTTGAGAAAAATGGCGATCCGAGCAATGAACTAGGCAATGGATGGGGATGTTACGACCTAGGATTGCAGACGATGAACTTATTGTTAAAAGCAACAGAGCTTGGATTAGGAACATTGATCATGGGGATTCGTGATGAAAAACGGATCCGTACGATCTTATCGATCCCTGAAGAAGAAACGATCGTTGCTGTGTTGGCAGTAGGTCATGCGGCGATCGATCCATTAAAACCAACACGAAAATCACTCGAAGCGATCACGACCTATTATGAATAAAAAAAACCGCGTCTGCGGTTTTTTTAAATGAGATCAAAATGCTTAAAAGCTTTATATAAGCCATCTTCTGAAATCGGACTCGTCACGTGATCCGCCACTTTTTTCAGTTCTTCATTACCATTCCCCATACAAACGCCGATATGAGCAAACAGCAGCATTTCCATGTCATTTAGACTGTCCCCAAAAGCGATCGTATCGTTTTGTTGACCTTGATAATGTGTCAGGATATGTTGCATACCAGTTGCTTTGGTGATGCCTTTGATGGAAATCTCCCCATTTGTAATGGCATAATGCGGGTTTTGATGAATAAAGCCTTCCAGGCTTGTTGGCAGATGATGTAACAGTTCTTTGCAAGCATCTGTATTTTTGGAAAAGATGGAGATTTTTAAAATCTGTGTATAATCGCTCTTTTCCATTTCATAGAGATGAAACATATTTTTCTTTCGCATCTCTGCTCTGGCTAATTCGGAGTCTACTTCGTTATCCGGATGTGAAAAACCGGCAAAGATGGCAAAGGCTTCTTCGCTGAAAAAGCTTCTTTTCCAACCATCCAAAGAAAAACCGATCTGATGTGCTTCCATATAATGAACGAGCTCTTTCAGAGCATCCTGTGGATATTGTCCCAAATAGATCATCTCATCATCAGCATAGATCTGTGCACCACAGGATAAGATCATACCGGAAATCGGTAGTGATCGATACATGGAATCGATCTCTGTATTTGCACGTCCTGTACAAAGAAAGATCTTGTGTCCTCGCGCATGTGCCTGTTGCAGAGCAAGATATGCGCTTTGTGGTATAGACTCTGTTCCATGGTCAAACAAAGTGCCGTCGATATCGATAAACAAGTATTTTGTTGACATTATTCTATCTCCTTTTCTCCGATCCAAGTATAAATTGAGCGTTCAAAATCTTTGAAGCTTATACAATTGCGTATTTCTTGCAGAACGTGGTTATCAGAAAACAAGGAAATCAAAGATTCATATAAATAGCGAAATGTTTGGCTATCCGCTTTGTTGATCGCAAGCAAAAAGACGATATGAACGGTATTTTGTTCCCACTCAAACCCTTTTTTAGAAATAGCGACAGCGACGCTCGTCTTGATTGCATTCATTTCCGCAGAATGGGGAATAGCGATGTTACCAAAAGCTGTTGTCGCTGCTTTTTCCCTCTTATAGACGTTTTCTTCAAAGTCCGCATCGACATAATTCTTCTCCAACAACTTGTTGCAGAGCATATGGAGCACTTGGTCTCGATTCTGCACATCAGGATTCGCAAAGAATAAAGTGTCTTCAAAGAAGTTATGGAAATTGATCTTTAATTTATGGTCACGGTATTCTTCTTGACATTTTAAAATTGCATTCTGGATCGTATCAAATTGCGAGTTGAGGTTGATTGGAGAGATGAACAGGATCTGTGTCCCTTCCAGCGGCTGTTGGATCGGTATGGTCGTCAGCAACAGAGCAATTGGATTAGAGAAACTATGAATTTGTTCTTCGCTGTGAATGCATCCTAATAGGTTGATCTGACTGCCAAAATTCAACATGAGAGAGTTGAGTGTCTGTTGCGCGATATCTTGGTAATTTGGGCAGAGCAATACGACGGGCACTTTGGATTTATTATCATTTTGCCGTTCGATCTCCGCACCGATGTGCATTGCTAAAAAGGCTGTTTCGTCTTCATTGATACTGATGTGAAAACGATCCATCAGATCTAGAGAAATGTAGATGGCAATATCAAAGACGACCGGGCTGTTCATGCGAATGATCTCCGCCATCGGGTTATTGGTGAAACGGCCTTCTTCTGCACGGAATAATAGATTTTTAAGATGCAGAGAAAATGGTGTTGTAAAGGTATTGCTGGAAAGATCGATCATATAGAGCGAATTGATCTCTTTGACATATTGTTTTGTCAGCTCGATAATATCGATTCCGACGACATCTTGCAGATTTGCATTGGACGATTCCAAAGAGAAGTTTGCATTCGCTTTGAAAAGCATATACACTTCAAAGCGTTCATAGCGATTAAAGTGGATGTGAAAGAGCTGTTCGAGTTGATCCAACAGATCTGTCAGTAACATCTTTTCTTGAATGGTGTCGAATTCGAAGGAATCTTTTCCAGAATCCAGGCAGTTACCATTCATCTCCCGATCGATGATGATCAATAAATGCAATAACAGATTGACCGCTGAAAAATCATTTAGATAGAAGTTATGTTTATGAAAGGTGGAAAAGATGATTTCGCGTAATTGATCGATATCGATCATATAGAAATTATCTTTTAAGATCGTTGTATTTAAAAAGCTGTTTTTTGCTTCTTCGTTGATAACATAACTTAAGAGCTTGCGTTTGCTGACTTCGCTGCCTTTGATTCGTACGCATTCTTTTTCGCAGAGGAATTCGACATCATAGGAGGAAAATGTTTTGTTCATCTTGGAGATAATCGATTTTACAGTGGAATAACCGATACAAAGCGAATCGCAAAGATCGAAGATCTCGATTTCGGCACCGTGATTCAAAATCAGTTGTTTGATGATATAGAACGAACGTTCCTCTAATGTCTGCGGAATCTGACTGTCATCCTCGCTTAATAATAATGAATAGTTACTTTTTGTATTCAATTCATATCCGTTGCGTGAAGACAGAATGATGTTCTTTCCATAAAGAGCATTGATTTCATGTACATAATTTTTTATTGAACGAGTGGATATATGTAAGGCGTGTGCAAGCTCATTGCTGTTGGTTGGTCTTGATTGTGAAGATAAATATTTGATCAGTTCCATCTGTTTTTTCTTCATGTTATCCACCTCATTTTATCACAAATATTATTATAACAATTCCTTATACAAGCCCGTCTTTAGAAGTTCTCACCATAAATTTTCCGAAGTTTTAATATTATTGATAA
>CBCTZR010000030.1:0-24856 GCA_965151435.1 uncultured Merdibacter sp.
GATTCCATCGACCATCCCCAATCCTGCACGCAAAATAGGAACAAGGATGATGCGCTTTGCTAATTCATACGTATCGCAAGTAGCGATCGGCGTATTTACCTGTACTGGTTTCAACGGTAAATCTCTGGTGATCTCATACGCCATCAATCCTGCTATTTCATCCAGATTCTGGCGAAAATCTTTTGTTCCCGTCTCCACTTTACGCATCTGTGTCAATTTATGTGTAATCAAAGGATGTTCGATCAATTTATACATAGTCTTTCCTCTTTTCTTCTATACGCAAATTATTTATTCTTCCTTATTTCCAAAGATATGGATACCGAATTGCTGTGCTGGATACAGGCGTAGCCCTTCATGTAAAAATCCTCGCCGAAACAGTTCCTTTTCCAACACTTGATGCGCTTGCGCTCGTGTATTACCTTCTTGCGAGATATGCGCTAAGACAATCTCTTTCGTTCGATCGCCGATCACTTCTTGTAAGATATGTGCACTGTCTTCATTGTTAAGATGTCCATAATCATTGATGATCCGCTGTTTGACATAGATCGGACGATTGGTCTGCATCAACATCTCCACGTCATGATTGCTCTCAAATACGTAATAGTCCGCATTGCATATGCGTTCCTTCACTTCGTTTCGCACATAACCGGTATCGGTGATATATACCATCTTTTCATCATCCGCCTCAAATACAAAACCGATCGTATGTTCCGCATCATGACTCAGCGGGAGAACCTGCACCTTGATATCTTTGATCCAAAACGTTTCAAAAGGTTCTACCACCTGCTGTTCCCGTGAAAGATCTGCCCATGCATAAGCAGGAAGATGACGAAACGAATTGAGCTGTGCTACGTGATCTTTATGTGTATGCGTAACCAGCAAAGCGTCTGCATCGCTCACATCATAACGCAATTTTTGAAAGCATTCCTGTAAATAGCGTTTGGTTCCTCCGCAATCGATGACCAGCTTCGTATCCTTATGCTTGATCAGACAGCAATTCCCCTTTGAACCACTCTCTAACAACGCTGCTTTCATATCAATAACCACCTTCTTGCAGATAATTATAGAAAGCGGAGATCGATTTGTTGAACACTAAGGAGATATGTCCGACACTGCCATTACGGTGTTTTGCCAAATTGAGATCGACGACCTCATTGACATCGCTTTTTTCCTCCTGTTCGCTCACTTTCTTATAATACTCCTCACGATACAGGAACATGACGATGTCCGCATCCTGTTCGATCGCACCCGATTCACGCAGATCTGATAACATCGGCGTTTTATCATTACGTTGTTCGACGCTTCGCGATAGCTGTGATAAGGCGATGACCGGACAGTTCATCTCTTTTGCCAAGATCTTCAGATTACGGGAGATCTCGCTGACCTCTTGTTGGCGATTGTCTCCACCGCCTTTCCCGCTGCCGCTGATCAACTGCAAATAATCAATCACGATCAAAGACAGACCATGTTCGCTCATCAATTTTCGACACTTTGAAAAGATCTGCGAAACTTTGATACTGGCAGAATCATCGATAAAGATCTTCGCTGCACCCAATTCGTTGCCCGCTTCATTCAAACGGTTCAATTCCTCATCACTGATATTACCTCCACGCAACTTATTGCCTTCCACTTGACTCTTTGCACTTAACAAACGTTTCATCAAGGATTCCGCAGGCATCTCCAAAGAGAAGAAAGCAACTGCACCAGGATTGCGCAACGCTGTATACATTCCCAAATTTAATGCCAATGCAGTCTTTCCCATCGCTGGTCGTGCTGCCAAAATGATCAGATCGCCGCGCTGAAATCCATTGGTCATTCGATCAAGATCTTGATACCCCGTACGTATACCCGTGATATGATTATCACTTTCCCGTAAGGCAACCAATTCTTTGATGACCTTGTTGACCACTTCCTTGCTTGTTTGAAATTCGCTTGCACGACGGCTGCGTGTCACTTCCAAGATCTCTTTTTCCGCATGATCCAACACGTCATCCAACGAAGCAGAGGAATCAAATCCCTCTTCCGCAATCTGTTCCGCAGTTTCGATCAAACGGCGTAGATGATAACGCTCCTTAATAATATCAATATAAAAGACCCCGTTTGCACTGGAAACAGCACTATCGCTCAATTTGATGACATAATCCGCTCCTCCGACCATTGCGAGCTGACTTGTATCATTCAATCGAGTGATCAAAGTCGTAATGTCGACATTTTGTCCACTGCTTTGTAGCTCCAACATACAGCGAAAGATCCGTTGATGTGCTTCAACGTAAAACTCTTCCGCATGAAGATCTTGATCGATAGCAATCTGCATCAGGGAAGGATATACCATCAACGCTCCAAGAATGGATTGTTCCGCTTCCATGCTGTGTGGCAATTCTCTTGCCATGGCACATTCCTCCCATCTATTTGGCGCTTACATGTACATGAATGACGCCAATTACCTTATTCTTATATAAATCTACCTTCAGATCACTATCTCCTAATGATGAAATCGAATCATGCCCTAAGATCTTTCGACGATCAATCGTGATTCCATGTTCTGCTTCTAATTGCTGAGCGATCTGTTTTGTTGAGATAGAGCCAAAGGAACGTCCGCTGTTTCCTGTTTTGATCTTGCATTCCAACACGATCTTCTCTAATCGCTCCTTGATTGCTTTCGCCTCTTCTTCCAATTGCAGTTGAAGCTGCTGCTGCGCTTCCTGCTGTTTTCCCAACACCTTCATGCTGGTCTGCGTCTGCGGTACTGCCAATTTTCGTTTTAACAAAAAGTTTCGTGCATAGCCATCGGCCACTTCCACGATATCATCTTTCTTTCCTACATTTTTAACGTCACTCAACAAGATTACTTTCATTTTGTTTCTCCTCCTCTAGCGCATCCAGCGTCGCCTTGAGTTCTTTTTCAATTTCACTCACGTCACTGTTTTCGCGCTGCAAAGCGGCTGCGCTAAAATGACCGCCGCCTTTCATACGCTCCATGATCGCCTGTACATTCACATTTCCTCGACTGCGGCTGCTGATAGCTACCACGTCGTTTTCCTTAGAGGTTTTCGCAATGACAAAACTTGCTTCTACCCCACGAATCGTCAACAACTGATCCGCCACCTGTGCCATCAATGGACGATTCGGATACATATTCTCCATCACAGAAGCAATCATGTATTTATCTCGATACAGCTTCGCATATTTCGCAATACGCGTCTTTTCTTCAAACTGATCATAACGTTCACTCAATACGTTTTCAGTTGTGATCGGATCTGCGCCCAGTTTCTTGAGTGCAGCTGCTGCTTCAAAGGTACGTGAACCCGTACGCATCTTGAAACGGTTCGTATCGACAACGATTCCCAGATACATGATCGTCGCTTCCTCTGCACAGATCTCCACACGTGTTGGTTGATAAGCTAACATCTCAGTCATAAGCTCGCAAGAAGAACTTGCGCCACTTTCCAGATAAGTCACCAATGGTCCATCCACAAAACCAGCACTTCGGCGATGATGATCGATAACGATCACTCGGTTAGCTTTTTCGATGAGCTTTGCCCCAGTACTTTGCGCTGGCACATGATGATCGACCATGATGACCAGATCATTCTCATGGAGCGTATCCAATGCCATCTCTTCATTGATAAAGACATGATGTAACCATAGTTCATCGCGATATAACGTCAACGCATCTTCCAATTGACTATCTTTGGAACAATCCTGCGATACGATAAATGTCTTTCGCTCACAACGCTGCGCAATGCGCGACATGCACAAAGCTGCGCCCATACAGTCAAAATCCATCATTTGATGTCCGACGATAAACACCTGATCGCTATCGATGATCGCTTCACGAATCGTCTGTGACATCACACGTACACGCACTTTTGAACGATTTGATTTCGATTCAGAGTTTCCTCCATAATAATGAACGCTGTGTCCATATGCACGTACAGCGACCTGATCTCCACCACGACTTTGCGCAAGCTCGATCAATTCATTGATCATACCATCCAGCACGACATAGTCGCTGGTACCTCTAGCAAATGCCATACTCAATGTAATAGAGACATCCATCGCTTCACTCGCTTCACGAACGGTATTTAAAATAGAAAACTTTGATTCCTTTACTTTTTTAAAGATCTGCTCATCCAATAACACTAAGATGCGATCACTGCGCAGACGACGCGTAAACATTCCCATCTCGCGTGCCCATTCTGAGAGCGGCTGGCGAATTCGCGTATTGATATTCGACAAGATTGCCTCGTCTTCATACTGCTGATACTCCGCATAATTGTCTAACTGTAACAATCCGACCACAATGCCATTGTTATGATATTTCTCCTGTAGATGCTGCATTTCCGTGATATCCCGCACATAGAGCACCTGCGTATCTTCTTTGCGCGTGATCTCATACACATAATCATTCAAACTAGCGATCACGACCTCTCGACCGTCATCATTGAATAACTCTTTGATCGCTGTGATCCAGTTTGTCAGCTTACGTCCGATCAGATCCGGATAACGCTCTTCCAAAAAATCATTGACCCAAGTGACACAATATTGTTCATCATAAGTGATCAAACCGATCTTTCCAAAGACGAGCGCCTCTTTGGCATCTTTTCCCAATACCCTTGAGATATCCAGATCGACCGTCTTTTTCTCTTTTTCCATATGAGCCATGATCCAGACGCAGACGAAAATATTCACGATGACCACACCCGCAATGATCAAAGCGATCTGCTGCATGCCAACCATGAACAAGATGATCGCCGCTAACAACTGGGTGATCATAATAATGACCAACTGTACTTTAAAATTTTCTAAACGTTCCACGTTTTCACCTCACCTCATTGCTTTGCGAAGCCCAAACAGAAGATCGGCTTCTCCAAGCAATGCAAACAACAGATGGATTCCTGGGATAAACAACAATAGATACAACAACGCAATCGTCCCTTTGGGAAGCCGATGCACTGCGCAATAAGCAAATACGGTCACTGCCCCAAAGATGATAGCCGTCAACAAAGCACATAATGCAAAACTTTGTATCATCAGCTGAATACCTACTTGTAATTCTATCACACTTTGCATGAAATATAGAAGCCAAATCAACAGGATGATGATTCCTAACCAGCGGGGTGAGGATAGCTGTAAGAGATTCTTCATCCGAATATGGGAGATCTTCAGTCTCGTAAGCAACAGCTGCGCCGCAAAATGAATACAGATCGTCTGTAAAAATGATAGAAAGACAATGAAGAATATCAACAGGGCACTTGCTGAAAACAGATTGCTGATCGCTAATGCTCGTAGCCAATAATCGATCTGTATCAGATCGTTGTGCAGATCATACCCAAAGATCCCTGCGAACACCAGCATCGTCAATAGATTACACAAACAAGCCATCATAAAGGAAAGGAAAAGCAACCAACCATTCTTACAACGACGATGGACCATTCCTCCATAGAGAATTCCCAGCAATAACGAACTCCCCAGATAAAAGAAAGATGTCCAAGAACTAAACAAGAAAGCTAACAGACATGTGCTGATCAACGGCAAAACTGCCATACGAAAGCCATAGCGGGCCGCATAGATCAACAAAGGAAAAGCATAGAGCCACGGCAACATATTATCAAACAAAAATCCTGTGTAACGATTCAACAAAGACAACAGTACCGTTAATGCACACATGAGCGCTCCTTCACTCAACTTCTTCGTTTGCCACATCCCTTCACCTCCAAAAAAAATAAAAGCCCCTGCAAGGGACTTTCTTACTCAGCTACGTAAGGCAACAATGCCATCTGACGTGCACGTTTGATTGCAGTAGCCAGCATGCGCTGATATTTTGCACGTGTTCCTGTCACACGTCTAGGGATGATCTTTCCATTTGCACTGATGAAACGCTTCAGCAGTTCCACATCCTTGTAGTCGATGTATTCAATTTTATTTTTCGTAAAGTAGCAGACTTTTCTGCGACCCATACGCTGTTTTTTGAATGCCATATAGATCTCCTTTCTTAAAATGGTAAATCGTCACTTGCGATGTCAAGGGTATCCCCTGCATCAAAGTCATTGGAGAAAGAATCGGTGTTGACATCATTTTGGTATCCGCCGCCACCTGCCATATAACCACCGCTTGGCGCGCTATAGGTTGGTTGTTGATAACTTGGCTGTTGATAGCTTTGCTGCGTATTTGCATTTGCACCCTTTGGTTCCAAGAACTGTACGCTATCTGCAACAACTTCTGTCACATAGACGCGTCGCCCGTTAGCATCATCATAATTGCGCGTCTGGATACGTCCTTCCACGCCAACCAAAGAACCTTTATGCAGATACTGAACCATCAGGTCCGCTACTTTATTCCAAGCAACACAACTGATGAAATCCGCATCCGGTTGCCCTTGCGTCTTAAACCGACGATCACACGCCACGGTAAACGATACGACCGATGCGTTCGAAGCGGTTTTACGAAGTTCCGGATCACGTGTCAGACGACCGACCAATACCACTCTGTTAATCATCGTCTTTCCTCCCTGTTCTTATTTTTCGTCTTCTGTTTTTAAAACCATGTAACGAACAACGTTGTTGTTGATACGCGCAACACGCTGGAATTCAGTAATTCCTTCATTGTTGGCAGTTACGTTGATCACTACATAATACCCTTTGTTCATGTGGTCAATTTCGTACGCAAATTCTTTGACACCCCACTCATCCACTTTATCGATGGATCCATCGTGGTTTGTGATGACTGCATGCAAACGCTCCATCAAGCTCTGACGTGCTGCATCATCCAAAGATGCGTTTACGATATACATGATCTCGTATTTTTTCATTCTGCACACCTCCTCTTGGACTAACGGCTTCTCGTAGAAGCAAGGAACAGATGTTTCTGCTCGTTTTTAGATTATAACAAACTTTATGATCGAAGTAAAGCAAATTCTTCTGCTTTTCCTGTTGTGATGATACAACCGTATTTCACTGCTGTAAAAAAGCACTTTACTCATCTTGATCTGCCGTTTGAAAGAGCTGACGATAATAATCCATTTCCAATATCTGCTGAGAAAAAGTAATCTTATTCGAGACGATCTTCTTCATCTTCTTCACATACGCTTCGTCTACTTCAACGCCTTCCTTTGCAATAAATTTTCCCGTTTCTGCATTGTATTTCCCTTTATCGCTGATCCAAGAGTAATCATTCCAAATCACAAGAGGAGATGCATCAGAAAATACGTCTCTGCCGATCAATAATCGTGAATCATACGGAATTCCAAAGAGATTCAATAACGTTGGTGTAATATCCAAGCTATACGTAGGTTCAGAGATTTCACGAGCATATTCTTTTTTCTCATTTTCCAAACAACCAGACCACAAGATCCAACTGTTATGATCACGATCCCAATCAGTTTCGATCGAATGTTGATAAAGATCCTCCATATAATCTTCACTATTCCCAAACGTCTTCGATTCAGCCAAGCCATAAGGATAATGATCCGACGTCATACAAATGACGGTGTCATCCGCAATGCCCGCTTCTTCCAATTTATCCACTAGGATCGTCAGTGCTTCTTCCAATTCCATCTGATAACAGTAATAATACAATGTTGTCTCTTTATACTGATCCCCCAGTACCTCTTTTACTCTCTTGATGTATTCTTTGCTTTTTACATCATCTTCAGTGTAAGGGGCATGTCCGCTCAGCGTCATATAATATATACTGAAAGGCTGCTGATCAATATAAGTATCCAGCGTTTTATCAAAAAAGATGCTGTCGCTCGCCCACGCTCCTGTGATATCCTCCAAACCATTGCCATATCCCAGATAAGAAGCATAGCCCAAATTTTCATGTGTCAGCTGCCGATCATAATAATCATAACTGCCGTTGTGAAAAGCTGCACTATAATACCCTTGTGCCATCAATTGATAGCCCAGCGTATAATAATTCAAATTTGACCGTGTCTCCTGCATGGTCTGCACACCATCCATCGGAACAAGCCCAGTCAAAAAGGAATATTCCCCCGTTGAAGTACTTCCTCCCCATGCCGGCTGATAATAATCAGAAAAATAGATCCCTTGATGAGCCAATCGATATAACGTCGGCGTCAGCCGTTCATCAATGACCGCATCAGAAAATGCTTCGGCACATATCAAGATGAGATTCTTTCCTTTAAACAGACCTGTATATTCGTTCTTGGAAGTAGGTTTTAATCCATTCACATAAGTGTCCATCGCTTGTAATGTCTCATTGCTCCCCGTTTCACTCAACTGTGCAAAATCGATATCCGACACATTCTCTCCATACTCTTGCGGTCGTTGTTCCTGTTGTTCCTCTTGTGCCAAAGTCAATGCGCTTTGCGATCCGTTTCCAAATACCTTGTATTGCAAATGCAATCGCATGCTCGTTAACAAACCAAACGTCTCTGTCGCTTTGTCAAAACGATACTGTTCCCCATACAGTTCATATTGATCAAAAGGAATGGTGCTGACCACACCTAAAACAGTAAACAAAAAAGAAACGATCAGAAGAATGATCCCTTGTAAAACATGCCAACGTTTCCCATCATATCCCTTTCTTTTACGCCATACGTACCATAAATAAAGAAAGAGTGGCAATAAGAACAAAATGATCACAAAGATGCTGGAAAAAATGATTCGAAACAACTCAGATGAAAATCCGTTGACCACTCCTCCAGCGCCCGTTTGGATATCTGATAATGTCATATACATCTGAAAACTTTCTTTTATCAAACACTCAACAATAAAGAAAAGCGAGAAGATAAAAAGAATCACCACGTCCACGAACCGTTTGACCTTATTGGACAACACACCTGTGACTGCGCTAAAAAATAGTCCTGCACCGATTGTAAACAGCATCATAGGCAAAATGCCTTTGCTGAGGCTGGTCCTACCAAAAATACGTAACAACCATTCAAAATACAAAAAGACGCACGGATACAACAGCACACGTTCCTTGTAATTTTTAATTTTTATTCCTTGCTTTAGAAAAAAGTAGATCCCATCTTTTACTTGTTTGCGATTGATCCTGAATTTATTTGAAAATTGATCATGCCGTTCCATATTCTATCCTCAAGCTTATAAGATCTCATGAACACTTTGTCCACAAGCTCTACCTGCTTTTATCCTTTCAATTGCCATCATGGCTGTAGAAACGATTTGAATCTCCATTCAGCTTTTACCCATTGATCCAATTCATTTCACATATAGAAGTATAGCACTTCCACACTTACTTTGTATAATAGATTTTTCTTGGTATCTCGACTGCATGAACCACCCTTCTTTTTTCTATTCATTATTCCATTTTCTTATGTTTTGCATTACAATATGGAATGTGTGCGAAGGAGGTATAAAAATAATGATGCGTAAAATAGTACATAGTATCTTTGCATTGTTGCTGTGTTTTTCCCTTTTGCCAACGAATACCATCGTTCACGCAAACACGGCGGTATCCTATTTGGATGCTCAAGGAACAACACAAACAATAGAAGACTATACGATCATAAATAACACCACGACCAGCTTAACATCTTCGGATGATTCAAAAGAGTGGTACGTAGTAAATGAAAATATTGAAATCAACACTCGTTTACAGGTGAGTGGTGATGTTCATCTGATTTTGCTCAACAATTCCAAACTGATTGTCAATGGCGGCATCCATGTCAGTGAAAACAATCAGCTCACAATCTACAGCCAAACCCTTGATAAAGAAACCATGGGCAAATTGTATGCAATCGCTGAAAGCGGTGCCGGTATTGGTGGAAATCACGAAGAAAGTAATGGTAAGATCGAAATCAACGGCGGATACATCGTCGCATACGGTGGCGTTTATTATTCGAAAGACAACATCACCGGCAACATCGGTATTGGTGGTGCCGGCATCGGCTCTGGAGGTACAAAAGCCTCAACGCAAAGCATCACTATTAACAATGGTTATGTAGAAGCGTATGGCGGTTATTGCGGCAGCGACGAGTACAATAACCAAGACAATTACGGCGGAGGTGCCGGTATCGGCGGTGACGGTCAATCTTCTGCTGCGACAAACATTGCAATCAACGGCGGTGAGATTCATGCACAGGGTGGCTGTAACGGCGCTGCTGGTATTGGTGGCGGAGGTCATGACGGTAAATTAAAAAATATCCAAATCAATGGTGGTCTCATCTATGCACAGGGTTCTTATCCATTTGATGATAGCAGCAACGATGGAAAAGCGAACGCCATTGGTGATGGTGCCAATTATGATAGTTTTGATCGTAGCAACTTTAAAAATGCAATCATCATTGATGAAACTAATCAAACGATCTCCATCCACGGCAATGGTCAAGGAATTATTACCTTACCATTCGATTTTGAAGTTCCTGAAGGCTACACATTCGATATTTATGGTACGTTAAACATCCCTGAAGATCTTACGTTTATTAATAACGGAACGATCGATCATACTTATGGTGGAAATATCAACGGTAATTGGACCAATAATGGTACGATCCAACATGTACTAACCACTGCAACAAGCACAGATGCGTCTACACATACAGGTGTTTGTCTGTGTGGGGAAACCGTAACGTTATCCCACAACTATGAAACGAGACTGAGCGATACAGGATTTGAAAAACATTGTGCGATCTGTAATCACACCCAATCGATCAACTTGGGATCGATTACCTATGACCCAACAGCCAACACATTGACGCTTCCTGTCACAAACTCCGATAAAGTTTCTGCCCCAATCCAATATCAATGGCAACAATTCGAAACAAAAACCTTTGATACAACACCGGGGGAATATAACGAAACAGCTTCGGACCATGTTAATACGGTGGTATACGATTATACAAACGTGGAGGAAGATGGTGCGGTTGCCCTGCAGCTGTCATCCTATACAACAGATACATATAGTACACATATCAATCTAACTTTATTAAACATTGATGATCCATCACGCCCTGAATGGATCGACTCAAAATCTTACAGCGACGATCAATTAGAAGAGGGCCAAACGTTCATCTTTGATCACCTTGCCGCTGGTAATTATCAGATTAAAATTGATTGGATAGGAATAGATTCTGCAAAATGGAGCGCAGAGAGCGTAGAAACCACAAGTTCAAAATGGGTCAACCTTCCACAAGCAGAAAGTAGAATTTATACATTAGATTCCTACCAAGAAGGAGATCAATACAAAGTGATCGCTACACTTGATCAGCTTTCGATCGAGCGAACGATCCAATTATCTCCATTGCAGGAAATCAGCGGTGTGATCGCACAAGATGCGCTGTATGATGGAAAAACACATTTAGGATATACGGGACAGCCAACGATCAACGGTCAAAGTCCGGATAGTATTCAGATTGACTACTATCAGTTGGTCGACGATCGCTATCAAAAAATAGACAGCGCTCCAATCAGCGTTGGTGAGTATCAAGTCGTCTTTTCCTATCAAAGCGAGGATGGTTCGATCATTGCCCGAACACAACTGAACTTCTCAATTTCTTATGACGGGGAATTACAAGAAGATGGTACGCTCATCAAGACAGAGACGGATCAAGATGGAAACACAATCATCTCACATACAAAAGTCGATGGTACCTTATTGGATAAAACGACAATTGCTAATGATGGTACCAGCGTAAAGGAAGAATATCCAGGTGATGGCACGACGATCGTCACGACAAAAGACAAAGAGGGTAATATCCTATCGATCATCACTTACTTTGCAGACGGCAGCTATATCAAAGAAGGGTATACGCCTTCTTTGATCAAAGGAAACCAATCGGTATACGATGGAAAACATTCGCTGGTATTTTACTCCGATGATGAATTGATCAACTTTTTATCCGTTGAAATCAACGGTAAAACACTATCAAAAGAGAATTATGAAGTAGCTAGCGGCAGCATTCGCATTACGCTTCAAAAAGAGTATTTGGATACTCTGACTCCTGGTCAATATCAGATTTCCATCTGTTCTACAAATGGAAAAGCGACAGGAACGTTCACGATCTTAGATCAATCGCAGATCACTTCTCCTGAAATAAATGACTCAGCCACAGTAACAGATGAAACTGATACCGGAATCCGTAGCGATATCGGTTTGTATGTAAGTGCCAGCGCACTTGCAGCTTTCTTCATCCTTTACTTAATTCAAAAGAAAAAACAACACAGTCACTGATTAAAAGAACTATAAAAAGCTTATACCTTTTATCTGAAAAATGGTATAAGCTTTTTTTATTGCCATTAGGCTTGCAATGCCGACAAATACAGCGTATAGTTTACCTCATAGAAAAAGGAATTGGAAAATTTATGCTTTCATCAAATCTCATCTTACTCATTCTCATTTTTCTGTTGTGTACGGCGATTTCTTATTACTTCAAAATCATTGCCCACGTACTTGATGACATTGAACAACAGGAGATCTTTACAATTGGAACTCGCAACTTTTGGTATTTCATCGTTTTGTTTTTCAACATTTTCGGCGTTTTTCTTTATTACATCACACAGAGAAAATATCACAAATAAAAAGGCATCTTGCCTTTTTTATAGGATCATCAGTACATAGGAGAGAAGATTATTGAAAAAATGCACCCCGCAGCTCGTACAGATGCCACCGTGTCTCTCATAATACCATGCATTGACCCAACCAATACCACCATAGACCAACAGATAAATGCCATCGCTCCATTGTCCATTTAGCAGGGAATCCATCACATGGATACCGCCAAAAGCAAGCGCACTGATCAAAGCTGCGCACCAGAATGGACAAAACCGCCGACAATAAGCAAAGATTCCTCCGCGAAATACGCTTTCCTCTACGATCGGCGCAAAAATTAACACGGAAAACAACATGAACAAGGGCGCAATGCTCACATTTTCAATGATCACACTCTGGTTCACACTATCGCTTTGACCGCTGAGAAAAGAACTGATCATGCTTAAGATCACATTGAGGATAATTACAAGCAAGCCGCCAAATACCATGCGAAACAGAGAAGCAAGCGGTTCTTCTTTCACTTTTTTTAACGATTTTTTCCACTCTGTCCAACTCAAACACAAAACAAGGACCATCCATAACAAATAAAAGAAGATCAGTACATCACTTCGTAAAAAGAGTGCGTTTGGATCCAACCACAATGTGACATTGGTCGCAAGCAGTGGTGTCCACCATATATACCCTATAAAGTAGATCAATAGTAATCCTAGCAAGCGTATGATCGTCATTTGTTTCTCCATCTGCATCTTCACTCTCCCCTTTCACCCTATAATATATTCGCTTTTTCGTCGTCTCATGTCCTTGATGAAAAGAAAGGAGCTTCCTAGCCCCTTTTGATCATACGCCTTTTTTACGTAGATAATGCGCTGCATTTTGTGCGGCAATCGCTCCATCACTGCACGCGGTCACCACTTGACGAAGATCTTTCACATTACAATCTCCAGCGCCATAAATGCCAGGGATCGCCGTTTCCATGCTCGTATTGACTACGATATAGCCACGATGATCTAAAATACCCAATGTATTTAAAAATTTCGTATGTGGATCCAATCCAATATATTCGAAAACTCCTGCACAAGGAATGATCATCTCCTGATTGCGCTTCGTATCCAGCGTACGTACACCCTCCAGGTGATCTTCTCCTACAAATCCCTGGATGGACTGATACGTATAAATCGTGACGTTTCCTTTCTTCTTCAACTGACGGATCGCCACTTCTTCCGCCGTCAGATCATAATTTGTCAACATCGTCAAATGACTGACGATATTTGACAAAAACAAAGACTCTTTGACACCTGAGTTTCCGCCGCCGATCACGACGACTTCCTTGCCAGCATATTGTGCACCATCACAGATTGCACACCAGCTGATGCCACGCCGTAAGAATTTCTCTTCATTTTCCACATGCAGCGACTTTGGAGTCGTCCCGACGGCCAACAAGACACTGCGTGTCAGATATGGGGCTTCCTCCCCTTCCATATATACTTTATGATATGGTTCTCCCGGCTCGATCTTCACCACTTTTTTCTTTTGAAATGGAACCTTTAACTGCCGCGTATGTTGAAACATTCGATAACCTAGCGCAGATCCGCTGATCGAACCTACGCCGATATAATTCTGTATCTCATTTGTCCCATTGATCTGTCCGCCTGGCTCTCCAAAATCCACCATCAGCGTATTCAGTTCAGCACGTGCCGCATAGGCAGCTGCGCTCATGCCAGCTGGACCTGCCCCGACAATGATCACATCATATTGATCCATCTGTTTCCCTCCATATTGTATGATTTTTACATTCTGTTCTCTTTATTTGTATCATACCATTTCTGTTGTTATTTTACCATCCGCCAATCAGCAGATTCATTTATTTTTCATTTTTGGCCAATGACGATAGATCAAGTGATAAAAGAGGAATGCCCAAACGAGTAAAATGATCGCATAAGCAAAATAGGAGCGAAACGGTATATGATTCTCAGAAAAAGAAGAACGTTCTTCTGCCATGACGCTTTTATTCGGTTGAGCCATCTCCAAAGTATCTTCATGCAGATAATTTGGATTTTGAATTTCGATATACGCTTTTCCCTGTTCTAATAGAGAAACTTGTACCATCTTTCCATCTGCATACAGATAGACCGGCAACGGCTCTTGGATCTTTACAGCATCATCGACCTCAAAGGTAACGGTCTTGGCGTCTTGTAACAGATCGCAGGTCTTTTGCCAATCCTCTTCTTCCACATATGACACGTTAAAAAGTTCGCTTTGAAAGGTCGTCCCTTGTGAAGACAGCGTGATGCCGCTCGCATCACACCCTTTCACTTCCGCTTCATAAATTTTTTCATGTAAAAAAGGAAGCGTCGTTGCCAATAGAAGAACAAGTGCTATTCGCATGTTAAATCACCCGTTTCTATTGTTCACTGCTTCCCTTATTTTATTCAATCGATCACGCTTTTCGTAACTGATCGGCCATTTCCCTCAATTTCGCTAATCGATGTTTCATCCCTGATTTGCTGATTTCCTCTCCGTATTTTTCATAACAGAGATCGCTCAACTCATTCATGCTCGCTTCCGGATATTCTTTACGAATGACGATCACATGCTGCAATTTTTCCGGCAGAGAATCTAATGAGCGATAATTTAAGATCCATTCAATATCTTCCAGCTGTTTGCGGGCCGCTGAAATACTCTTCATCTCGTTTGCTAATTCGCAATTATCCAAACGCGTCAAAGAGTTCATAAAATCACGCTGGATGCGGCTGTCTTCAAATTCGAACAAAGCATCGTTTGCTTTGCACAAACGCAGAAAATCAGCAATCTTGTCACTGGCTTTCAAATAGACGACATATTGATTACGCCGTTTGATCATCTTGGCAGGCAGATAGAAGCGATTCATCAACCGGCATAAAAATTTTGCCATCGATTCCTCACTCGTGCTGATCTCCAAGTGATAGTTGGTCGTCTGTGGGGCATTAACACTGCCTCCAGCTAAAAAAGCACCGGCCAGATAACTTTGTGCGCAACAATCCTTTCGCAACAATCGAGAAGATATATGGGTCTGTAACCCTTGTGCCGTATAAATTCCCAGATCTTTTAAGATCTCCAGTGCCCGCGTATTAACGCGGATCACATAGATGTTGTTCTTTTTCAGTTTGATTTTTCGCAATACAGATAATTGCGGTTCTACCTGATAAAACTCTTTGAGCATCTTCCAGATATGTTTTGCAATGCTGGCATGTTCGCTCTGGATGCGAATGTGCATCCCCTGAGAAGTGATATTCATGGTCGAACACATCTGAATCAAAGCAGCTAACTGCACCTTTCGGCAGCAAGGTTTCCACTGTACATTACAAATTTGATTTTTCACTTCTGCGGTAAAGGACATACGCAACTCCTCACATTTCTCTACTCAGCTCATTTTACGGCATAGCTAAGATTTCTTCCACCACTTTTTTCACTTTTTGCGAATCATGGCGAATCAGGGAACCATCCATATTCATCAGGTCTCGTTCTAAGACCAGATAAGGATGACGTTCTTCTTTCAGATAGATCGGCGTGCTACCCATAGCAGCATATTTCTCTAACATCTCAGCAGAGAACTGGTTGTTGTTCGCCACGACGATATCCACTGCATTCGCATAGGCGTGATGTAAGATCGCATTGACGTGATCTTCCACCGAATAATGATCCGTTTCTCCCGGCTGTGACATCGCATTGCAGAAATATACCTTTCGGCATGGGTTAGCGATCAGTTCATTGCGGATCTCATCGATGATGAGATTTGGCATAATGCTCGTATAAAGAGATCCGATGCCATAGATGATCAGATCGGCTTCTCGGATAGCTTCCAACGCCTCTTTCGCTGCCTTGATGTCACGCTGATAGAAGACGCGATCGATATGATTGCGAAATTTAGGAATGCTGTCCTCTCCACGAACGATCGTTCCATCTTCCATGATGGCAAATAATGTGACGACTTCCAATGTGGATGGGATGATCTTTCCCTTTACCTTTAATACGCGGGAAAAGGTACGAATAGCTTCCATAAAGCTGCCTGTTGTCTGCGCAAGCGCTAATAACAGCAGATTCCCCAGATTATGGCCGGCAATATCCCCTTCTCCATCAAAGCGATAATTCATCAATTCCGTAAAAATGCTCTCTTCTTCCGCCATCGCACACATTACATGACGAACATCACCCATCGCAGGTATCTGATAACTATCTCGTATCCTTCCTGTGCTTCCTCCGTCATCTGCAACTGTCACAATTGCGGATAGCTGAATATTCTCAATGCTCTTCATCCCACGCAGCATGACAGACAATCCTGTGCCCCCGCCGATGATCACAACTTTTTTCATAAGCTACACCTCGCAGTCCCGATGAGACAGAAAGCACTGATAACGATCCTTATATAGATCAAACAACCAGTTTGCGATCGTAACGCTGCGATGATGACCGCCTGTACAGCCGATGGCGATACTGAGATGACTTCTCTTCTGTTTCGCATATTGCTGCAAGACAAAATCAAGATAAGCGTGGAATCGTTCACAGAATTCTTTCGTTTCATCAAACTTCATGACGTAATCATAAACTTCCGGATCATTTCCGGTCTTTTCTTTTAAATCTTCCACATAGTAAGGATTAGGTAAAAAGCGCACATCACTGACGATATCCGCATCGATCGGCAATCCATGCTTGAATCCAAAAGACATAAAACTGATCGTAAATTCCGGTTTCACCTTAAATGAAAGCCTGGCAAACAATAAGTTACGCAATTCCTGTAAACCTAACTTTGTCGTATCGATATGAAGGATCGCCCGTTCATTTAAACGGTTAAATAAGTCACGTTCCACTTCGATCGCTTCTTCCAGCGTATTCGCCATCGAAAACAACAACATCGGATGATGTCGACGCGTAAAGCGATAACGAAGCAGCAGCTCTTCGTTGCTGGCATCTAAAAATACGACATTGACTGTCATATCGATGTTCTCAAAATAGTTGAGAAACTGCATATAGTCTACCGCGTTGGTCGCTAACGCGATGTTATCATAGCGATGATCATCCTGTTCACGAATCAAATGTCCTAAAGAGGATAAGAGCTGTACCGGGAAGTTATCGATACAGAAATAGCCCATGTCTTCTAAGATATTCATTGCGCTGGTCTTCCCTGCACCACTCATTCCAGTGATCAGCACAATGTTTCTTTTTGTTTTTTCACTCATGGAATTCCCCCATTTCAAACTATCATTTCCTTTATTGTATCATAAAGCTCGCTATTTGAAAAAAACAACCGCGAAAAAGCAGCTCTATGAAAGAAGCTGCTGCGATAAAGATCTTAGATGCAAAGAAGCATCGACCAGATCAGCAATTTCTGTACAGGTGCAGCACTCTTGCATCAAGAAGACGACAAGCGTATGCCGCAGTGATGCCCGTTGATTCCCATATTGGATTTCTCCTTGACTCAATGCCAAAGAAAAAAGACTGCGTACTTCTTCAAATGCATCAGCAAAATGCTCGATACAAAGGATCGTATAAGGATTGCGATGCAGCTTAGCGATGACATCCTCCAACAAAAAGGGATACGCATGCATATCCAGCGACAGAAAATGAGTCTGACAAAAGTATTCCTCAGAAAGGATCTGCAAGATCTTACGGCATTCCTTCCTTTCTCCGCTCAGTTGCCAGCAGCCCAACATCTTCCCTGACATCGTTTCCTTTGTCAGCTGTTTCAACATTCGTTCCAATCGATCATTCAAGAACTGCGCCTTACACTGGCGAAGCACTTCCATGGTATGCGCCATTCTCTCTTTTGCACAACAAGGAATGTTGGATAAGGAAGAAATCACTTCCCGTATACAGTGCTCATCAACTTTTTCTTCCCTGTGCGCTTTTGCGTGCGCACAGCTAAGATCCAGCACATCCAACACTTTATCAGGAAAGTGACCACATGGTAAATAATAATCAGCTAAACGGATCATAGAGGGAAAAAGTTCTTCGCCGATTTCCACTTGATGAAATTGACTATACTCTTTTGCTCGTACCTGTAAGATGCGCATCGTTTCTTCTGTATTGGGTTCTTTTAATACCACACATTGAAATCGACGCTGCAACGCCGGATCTCTTTCGATAAAACGCTCATATTCATCTAAGGTGGTCGCACCGATGCAGCGAAGTTCCCTTCGCGATAAACTCGGTTTCAATACGCTGGCGACATCAATGCTGCCTTCCGCTTTACCTGCGCCGATCATCTGATGCAATTCATCGATAAATAAGATCGCATTAGGGTATGCGCGAAACAATGCAAGGATCTTTTTGATCTTTTCTTCAAAATCCCCTCGATAGCGCGTTCCGGCAACAAGTGCATTGATATCCAGCGCATAGATATAGTGATTTTCCAATGCCGGGATCTCTTTTGCTTCGATCCGCTGGGCCAAAGCTTCCACTAAAGCGCTCTTCCCTACACCAGCTTCTCCAAGCAATAAAGGGTTCGCTTTTTCACGGCGCAATAAGATCTCCACCAACAGATCGATCTGTTCTTCCCGTCCGACATAGCTTTGTCGATCCGCAAAATTAAGACAGCACAGAGCATCCTGTTCATTCAAGATAGCAATGCCTTTTCTTTCTGTAACCCCTAATTCCTCTACCGTAAGTTCATAACGACGCAACAGTTCCATCGCAACACAAGAGGGATATGATAATAACACATCCCCCATGCAGTCTTCAAAACAGGTGTTTTGACGCTGTTGCAGCTGAATTCCTTGTTCGATCATTCTCTCTACGATCGCTGTTACCTGCAGATCTTCTTTTTGTTGTTCTTTCATTCCAAATAAGATCATCGCATCTTCCCGTACCTGAAAATAATAGACACCTTGTGCCGCCAATGCTTTCGCTAGTTTTCCTTCTCCCGCATGCAATAAGGCCAACAACACATGCTCGCTTCCCACATAGTCATTTCCCATGCTTCTCGCTTCCTTTTCCGCACGTTTTAACATTGACTCTTGTTCTTGATTCATCATATTGATCTTCCTTTGCTCTAATCACATAACCATAGTATGGACCTGCCATTGTATTCTATGAATACAAGGTGAGCAAACAGAACAAGCTCATGCCGTGAAATCTGACAGAACTGTTACTTTTATGAAAAATGGATTTCATATATAATAAAATCAAAGAATAGAAAGAAGGGCACCTATGTATCGAATTTTAGTAGTAGAAGACAATGAAAAAATCCGGATGGAGCTGTGTGATTTCTTAAGTAAAAACGGCTATCGAAGCGAAGGATGTTGCGATTTTGCAAACATCCTGGAAGAGATCAGCTCACGCAAACCAGATCTGATCCTGTTAGATCTCAACCTTCCCTTCATGGATGGACATTTTATCTGTCGGGAATTGCGCCGTACCAGCAACGTGCCGATCATTATCGTCACCAGTCGTAATTCAGAAATCGACGAGCTGCAAAGCATGCACTTAGGCGCAGACGACTATGTCACAAAACCCTATAATCTGCAGATCTTATTAGCGCGTATCGATCGCGTATTAAAACGCGTCTATGAAACAAAGGACAACAACCGCATGAAAGTGGGCGAAGTAGTCATGGACGTATCAAAGAGCACACTTACTTATCAAGATCAGACGGTCGATCTCACCAAAAATGAGTTACGGATCATGCATTGTTTATTTCAAAACAAGAATACGATCGTGTCTCGGGAAAAACTGATGAAACACATGTGGGATTGTGATGCTTTTGTCGATGATAATACATTGACGGTCAATATCAACCGTCTCCGCAAAAAACTAGAGTATATCGGATTGATCGATTTTATCGAAACAAAGCGCGGTCTGGGATATATCATTTATGAAGATCAGTGAATTTCTCGCCGATAAGCTTTATGTTTTGCTGACCGCATTCTTCATCAGTTTACTGCTCACCCTCTTTCTCTACTCTTTAAAGATCAGCGCATCAGTCATCATCATGATCCTGACGCTTTTTTGGATCTTGCCAATCAGCTTTATCAGCGTAGAATATATTCGCCGCCATCAGTATTATCACAATTTGCTGGAAACGATACAGACATTAGATCAAAAATATTTGATTGCTGATGTCGTCAGTGAACCACATTTTATCGATGGCAAAATATTATATGAGCTTTTAAAAGAAAGCGCGCGTTCCATGCAGGAAAATGTCAAGCGTTATCGGATTGCCGAGAATGATTACCGCGATTATATCGAGATGTGGGTCCATGAGATCAAAACTCCACTCGCGGCCGCAAAACTCATTGCAGATAATAATCCCAGCGTTGTCTCGGATTCGATCAGCGAAGAGATCGAACATGTTCAAGGCTTCGTCGAACAGGCCCTGTTTTACGCACGCAGCGCAAATGTTGAAAATGACTATATCATCAAAGATATTGAACTTTCCACGATCGTTCACAATGTGATCAAGAAACATTCAAATGACTTTATCTATAAAAAGATCCGTGTAGAATTAGAAGATCTGGATCAGATCGTCTATACTGATCAAAAATGGATCGAATTCATTTTAGATCAAATCGTGACCAACGCGCTCACCTATACTCCACCGCAAAGCGGTTTGATCCGCATTTATGCTAAACGAAGGGAAAACAGCATTCAGCTCTTTATCAGCGACAATGGTGTCGGCATCGATCCAAAAGACATTCGCCGTATCTTCCAGAAAGGATTTACAGGCAATAACCGACCACATAATGAGAAGGCAACCGGTATCGGCTTATATCTCTGTCATAACCTTTGCCGTAAACTCTATTTAGATATCGACGTCGAGTCCAGATTATATCAAGGGACGACGATGATTATCACTTTCCCATTGTCCAATCTGCTGTTATTAAAATGAGCCGAATTCTCTTTTTAGATATCGACGGCGTATTAAATCCGATCCCGCAGCATTCCCTTCTGCGCATGGATTTTCGCCTTGCCTCCCGTTTAGCAAAAGAAAAGCACAATGCAGACTTTCATCAGGTTTCTTATCAAGCGCTAGCCTGCGCTTACTATTGTTGGAATCCTCGATCCCTGTTGCTTTTAAAAGAACTGTGTGATACGTTTCAGCTTCAGATCGTCATCAGTTCTTCCTGGGGGTTGTTTTATTCTCTAAAAGAACTCAAATTGTTATTCAGCCTCTATGATCTGGATGATCGCATCCATGCGATCGTATCATATATCGGCAAACGCAGCACGAATATTCTTCACTACGTGCAAGAACATCCATCAATCGAAGCCTGGGTCACATTGGATGATCTCAATATGGAAGATGTCTTCCCTGATCATGCGGTCACGACCCATGGTTTCTTTAAAGAAGCAGATGCCAAAAAAGCGCAAATGCTCTTGCAACGGCAATTGATTTCCAATTGATTTTATCTTACTGGATTTTCATGTCCGCTGCCCCCAACGACACACAAAGGAGACGATGCATCATGAGCGTAATCTTACAGGTTTCAATGATCGAAAAATATTATGGAAGCCGCGATTCCATCACGAAAGCATTAGATAACATCAGCTTTGAAGTGGAAGAAGGCGAATTTATTGGCATCATGGGTCCAAGCGGAAGCGGAAAGACAACCTTGCTCAATTGTATTTCAACCATCGATTCCGTATCGACCGGTCATATCTATCTGCATCACCAAGATATCACTGTTATAAAGAAAAAAGCGTTGGAACGCTTTCGAAGAGAGCAACTGGGTTTCATTTTTCAAGATTTCAACCTGTTGCCATCTTTAACGGCTTATGAGAATATCGCCTTGGCACTTACTATCCAAGGAGCCGCCATGAACAGCATCGATTCACGCGTACAAACGATTGCAAAACGCTTAAAGATCCTCAATATTTTAGAAAAATATCCGCAGCAAATGTCAGGTGGAGAACGCCAGCGTGTCGCCTGTGCACGCGCTTTGATCAATAACCCTTCACTGATCTTAGCCGATGAACCCACTGGATCGCTCGATTCCAAAAACTCACGGCTCTTACTAGAGACGATGGAACAAATGAATGAAGAATACCATTCGACGATCATGATGGTCACACATGATCCTTTTTCTGCATCTTATGCAAAGCGAATTTTATTCATTAAGGACGGCCGCATTTTTAATGAGCTCATACGCGGCAGTGACGATCGCAAAGAATTCTTTCAACGCATCATCGATGTTACCACTTTGCTAGGAGGTGATGATGTTGTACGCTAAACTCGCTTATAAAAACGTGCGTGCAAGCTTTCATGATTATCTCCTCTATTTTTTGACGCTTGCCTTGACAGTTAGTCTTTTCTATTGTTTTAATGCCAGTTCTACTTTGAATATCCTTGATAATTATAATGATCTCCCTGCCAGTTTTCCCAAACTCTTATACAGTCTCAGTCATTTGATGTTTTCTCTGTCTTTTCTCACAGCGGGAATTTTGACCATTCTGGTATTATATGCCAATCACATTTTCATCTTACGACGCAAAAAAGAATTTGCTTTGTATTATGTTTTGGGCATGAAACAACACCATTTAGCGCTCGTCCTTTTTTTAGAGGCTTTTTTCGTCGCTTTGTTAGCACTGGGAGCTGGTATCTTCATCGGTATCCTCGCTTCTCAGTTTATCTTTACATTTACCGCTTCTCTCTTTGTTAACCACGTGATCTATCATTTCTTCTTTTCTCCTATGGCGCTCTTATTCACTCTTCTCGCTTTTTTCGCCATTTTTTTCATCACTACCTTTGCCAATAATCTATTTTTTATCTATCGACCTTCCTGGCCTTATCGCTCGCATACACGACATGTCGTTTCCTTTAGCAAAGCGTCTTTTTTTCTCACTTTGCTCTGTACACTCATCTGTTCCTTTTGCTGTTTCATTCTCTTACAATTCTCCCTTACTCCACTCACTTTGTTTCTCGTCGTACTCTTAATGATGTTGTCAAACCTATTCCTGCTTCTCGCTTTTTCAAAATTCTTGCTCATTGCCATCAAAAAACGGCATTCCTATTGTTTTCGTGGTTTGCACTTGCTCACGTTGCGGCGCCTGTATGAGTTGCTTGCCAGCAATCCCGTAACTATGTGCATCTTATCCTTTTCCTTATCCATCGGCATCACGTTCCTATTCAGCGGGTTATGTATCAGCAACAATCTCAATAACGAAGTCGAAAGTCTAACACCTTATAGCTTTTCTTTGATCCACCGCTACTCTGATAATTCAAACCAAGATCTTCACTGGAAAACATTTGATCAACAGATCGCTCAACTGCACGTGAATACAGATGTTATTCGTTCTGAAACCATCGTTCACACATTTCAAAGTGATTTTACCTACCACTCCCTGCAATCTCTTTTAGAAGATTTTAACATTGACGTTCCAGAAAATATGGAAGGACTAAAAAATCCTATCGAGATCTTACCATTATCCGCTTATAATCAATTACGTAGAGATCAAGGATTAGAAGACTACAAATTAAAACCAGAAAATGTTCTGTTATACAGCGTTGATCCCCGTTTTTCTTCATCACTAAAGGAACTTAGCAAATCGAATGCTTCCATTTCTCTCTATGGTCGTTCGCTACACATACAGTCAGGCAAGGGAAAAGCGATGCGTCCAAGCAGCATGAATGAAAACATATTACAGGAAAGCGTTCTGCTTGTCGTTCATGATACGATGATTCCTTATACGTCCAAAAGCTATGCGGATTATTGGAACGTAAAGCTGAAAACAGGTGAGTCAACGCGCAGCTTTGCCTCTTCCGTTGAAAAAGCAATCGTAAAAAATGAAAAGAACCTCTCCCTAAATTCTTTCTACATGGTGAACCGTGATGATATCCATGATAGTAACGTCGGATTTTCCGTCCTGTTTACGTATATTGCACTCTATATTGGCATCATCCTGATCGTCTGTTCTTTGATCATCCTCTCATTGAAATTGTTGGCTCCTGTATACAATGATCATGCGACTGCCACACTGTTGGAAAAACTGGGAACTCCTTTGCCAATGCGCAGAAGAGATCTTTTCTGGCAGACCTTTCTCTATTTCTCTCTTCCTTTGATTCTCTCTGTCATCAATAGCTTCTTATTTTTAAAAATCATCAGCCTGCTTTATTATGAATTTCAACGCTCTGGTTATATCGCCGCTTTTTTTCAAACCTTCGCTTTGGTTTTCCTTCTTTTCATCAGTTACTTTTCTATCACCTATTATTCACGGCGCTCCATGGCAGGAAACAGAAAAGTGTCAACGCTTTGATAACATACGAAGAAGCGGGAACTTTGTTTCCCCTTTTTTCATGGTTTGATCATCCTTCCGATAGAGTAGAGGGAAACTAACAAGTTTCGCCCCTCTCGTTGTACCGTACGTACGGGTCTCGTATACGGCGCTACATTTATATGTTAAATTACAACTG
>CBCTZR010000031.1:0-23311 GCA_965151435.1 uncultured Merdibacter sp.
AACTTCAGCCTTCCAAGCTGACTACGTGAGTTCGATTCTCATCACCCGCTCCATTGTGAGCAAACTTACGAGCATATAGTTCGTAAGTTTTTTTATTACCTACTCTGATAATAAAAACCAACCTATACGTTGGTTATTGATGATGAATCGCAAAAGGGTAAGCGAAGAAGACCCTTTTGCTGCATTCATAGTTTCTATGATTCATCGTTCAAAGCTTTTGATCCAATCTGGATCATACTTAGAGAGCAGTTCTTTATTGAACGTTTTGATATACCCCTTTTCTATCGATTTCTTCATTTTGACTCCCGGTCGGAAATAACCTTTGATATATGTATAGCAGGCAAATAAAACAGCAATATAAGCAGCATCTTCTTCTTTTATATAAATCTTAAAATGATGCAGTGCATCATGGACCGTCGTATCTTTTTCCATCAATGCAATCTGCTTTTCTCTTAGATAGATCGGATATCGAATCGTCGTCCCCATTCCGATTTCATAAGAGACATAGCATTGATCTCCATAGAGAAGCGTATGAAATTTGTAACGAGAAAACCATCCGGTCCTTTTTTCTTCCTGATAGATTTCGCCAACGTATTCTCCTGCTTCATAGATTCGATATGGGCAAAATTTTTCATCAACTGTCTTGATGACCATTCCTGCTGCATAATCCATCTGAAAAGGACGAGCATTAAACGTTCCTTTCACAGTGGATTCTTTGTCAATCATCCGTCCATGCACCTGAAAAGAACCTAGTTCGCCTATATTCGTATGGATCAAAAATGCTGCATCAAACAATTCTTTCGTCTGCTGCGTAAGTTCTATTATCATCATTCACAAGACCTTTCCTATGAAAAGTGTATCACGAAACCATCCAATTGTCATTCGCTTCCGCATTTAAGACAAGGTTTATGCTAGAGGTCATGCTTTTCCTTCAAAATTGGTACCTTTTTCAGATTTTTATTGACAACAAAAGAAGTTATTGATAATATATATAAGCACCAAGCGACGGAGGTTTAGCTCAGTTGGGAGAGCGTCTGCCTTACAAGCAGAGGGTCGGGGGTTCGAGTCCCTCAACCTCCACCATTTTTATGCCGACTTAGCTCAATTGGTAGAGCAACTGACTTGTAATCAGTAGGTTGTGGGTTCAATTCCTATAGTCGGCACCATTTGACCCGTTAGCTCAGTTGGTAGAGCATTTGACTTTTAATCAAAGGGTCTGGCGTTCGAATCGCCAACGGGTCACCATTTTTGGCAAGTAAAAGCGGATAACCGCTTTTTTATTATATCCAATTTTTATTATATCCAAAAAAAAGCCATCTGTATAAAAACAGATCGCATCTTTACTCTCTTGGCAATTATAAATGTTCAATGACTTCTACATCTACTTTATTTTCATTTGCATTATAATCAAACGTGATCTTTGCGAAGTCTTCGATATTTGTTGTCAGTACATTCGTAATCTTATCAAACACTTTTTCGACATCATCCTTATCTTTACAGAAGTATTCGATCTTTGTCGTGACATGCTTTTTCGTCTTCGTGCTTCCAATTAAAGAAGAAACAATATCTCTATTCTTTTCCATACTTTCACTCCTCGAGTTCGATTATCTATCACATTGTATCACTTTTTTATGTAATTGCAAAGACAGCAGTGAACATTTTTCCCACTCTTCATAGATTTCCTTCATTTTTTTATTTACAAATTAAAAAAATATGGTAGAATAGTTATTGCACATGCGGGTGTAGTTCAATGGTAGAACTTCAGCCTTCCAAGCTGACTACGTGAGTTCGATTCTCATCACCCGCTCCATAGGGGTATAGTACAATGGTAGTATAACGGTCTCCAAAACCGCTGATGGGAGTTCGATCCTCTCTACCCCTGCCAGCGAGAACGCAGATGAGCATCCATATGGATGCTTTTTTATACAAAGATCTAAAGAAAGCACGTTTTACGGCATCCGCAAAACGTGCTTTTCTATTATTGTTGCGATAACGTCTGATCGATATCTGCCACTTCAGCTTCCAGCTTTTCGATGAATTCTTCTTTTTCCTCAATGCGATCTTGCATATCATCGATTGCTCGCTGTCCCAGCAAACCAATCATCTCATCCTTCATACGCTGGATCTGACGCTTCTGATTCTGAATCAATTCTACTTTTCTTGCGCGTGCATCCTGCATCCGCTGACGCCATTGAAGATGCCGCTGTTCATTCCACTGCTTTAATCCCTCAAAATAAGCATCCATGATTGAACGGAATTCTTTCCAAATCTGATCCTCGTGTTCTTTTCCACAAGAACCAATCGTTTTCCATTCAACGCCCAGATCTTTCATCTGTTTTGTATTCTCGCGCGTGTATTCTTTGGAATCCGCAATCGCTTTTGCCTGCTCAACAAGTTTTTGCTTTTTTTCATAGCGTACTGCCTGTTCTTCATGCAGTGCTTCATAATGCGCGTTGCGGCGCTCATAGAACTTCTGACGACTTGCATTGAATTTCTCCCACAAAGCGTCTTCATGATCTCTTCCCGCACTACCTGCTGCTTTCCAATCATCCATCAGTTGACGGAACTTCTCGCTCGTTTTCTGCCACTCTTGCGATTCTTCCAAAGAAGCAGCTTGTTCGATCAAACTCTCTTTCGCCTGACGGGCATTTTCAAACTTACTCTGCAGCTGTGCCCAGTACTCATGCTTGCGATCAAAGAACTGCTGTCTTGCAGCGTTAAACTGTTCCCACAAAGCATCATCCGTCTCTTTTCCTGCACTTCCGCTTGCTTTCCATTGTGCCATCAACGCATTCATTTCTTCCGTTGCTTGATTCCAATCCTGAGAAAGCGCAGTTTTCTTCGCCTGCTCGATTAAATCCTCTTTTAGTTTTTGTGCGCTCTGATACAGCTCATTGCGTTTTGCATACAAAGCATTGATGTAGCTTTCAAATTCTTCAACCAGCTTCTCTTCATAAGCAGAATCGCAGAAGCGAATACGACGCCAGCGTTTGCGCAGATCATTGACTTGATGCATCACTTCATTCCAATCCGCGGATGTTGGAATGTTTTTTGCCTCTTCGATCAATGCCTCCCGGCGCTGAATATCCTCATCAAAATCATTCACTTCTAACATATCATCATTTTCTTGATACATACGACGTTCCTCCATTCATAATGAATCCCCATTGAATTACAAATGCCTGATCAATATAGATTGTATCGCATATTGACAAAAATATCATTCATAAAATCTTTTTTTTGAACAAAATCTTTGTAAACAGCTATTTCAGAACAACAGAAATTGCTGTCGGCCCATGATGGGTCTTCATCCTCCTTTGCTCCGTGTTCTATTATATCATACTCTTCTCTATTGGTTCATCACAAAAGTTGATATTCAAATTACTCCTTTTCATGGGCGTAAGAAAAAATATTCGTATATAATAGAAGAATGAAGAACAGGAGGAGAGACACGATGATTCAAAATGTCGTTTTTGATATTGGAAACGTATTGGTCACTTTCAAACCAAAAGAGTATTATCAGGAAATACTGAAAGAACAATGTTCGCATATCTGCGATCTAGTATTTGCCTCGTCATATTGGAAAGACTATGATGATGGCCTGCTTACATTACAAGAAGTCAAATCTGCACTATTGCGATGTTATCCATCCTCTGAAAAGGAGATCACCCTTGTCACAGACCAATGGTTCGAATTGATGAAACCGATCGAAGCGATGATGGAATTACGGAAAACATGTCGGCAAAAGGGGTATGGCATCTATATCATTTCCAATCTGAGCGAAGATTCTTATCAGTATCTGCAAATCAAATATCAGCTCTTTGATGACCTTGATGGCCGCGTGCTTTCCTTCGAAGAAAAATTTGGCAAACCAGATGTACGCATGTATGACTACCTATGTACACGTTACCACTTGGATCCTTCAACCTGTTTATTCATTGATGATCGCCTTGTCAACATCGAAGCAGCCAAAGCTATGGGCATGCAATGCATTCATATGCAAACGATTGAACAGACGATGAAAGAAGCAAGGGAGATCTTATGTTAAAGCTCAATCAAACAATTCGCGGTACGATTCGATCGATGGATGAAAATGGAAATGGTGTATTGGTCCATGGAAACGATCTTGTGATCGTTCGTAATGCCCTGTCACAAGAAAATGTCAGTGCCAGGATCGTAAAGATCAGCAAATCCGCATATATTGCTCAAATCGTTGCTATTCACACAGCCAGCCCTTTTCGTGTACAGCCTCCTTGTTTCCATGCTAGCGAATGCGGAGGCTGTCAGTTACAACATCTGGATTATGAAGCTCAGCTCGCATGGAAGAAACAACAGATCCTACAAGCGATAAAAAAACGACATCTTTCATTACAGGTACATGATGTCAAAGCCAGTTCGATCGAAGGTTACCGCAATAAGATGATCGTTTCGTTTGCGAAGGATGCTCAGGGAAAGACCATTGCTGGACTTTACGAAGAAAACTCTCATCGCATCGTCCCTTATAATCGATGTATGTTACATCCACTTCCATGTGATGACATCATTCAGACTATTCTAACGCTCATCAAGTCCATGCGGATCGAACCCTATGATGTACGCAGGAAAAAAGGATGGCTTCGTCATGTACAGCTTCGTTATGGAAAAAACAGTGGACAAATCCTCGTGACGCTCATTGTAAGTCAACCGCTTTTCCCTCTTCGCAAACAATTTGTCCATGCATTGATCCAAGCGCATCCTTGTATTCGCAGCATCGTCATGAATATCAACGCCAGGGATACCAGCGTTGTCCTGGGAAAACAAGAACGCGTTTTGTATGGCGAGGGTTGGATCGTAGATACATTATTAGGAAAACAGTTTCGCATCTCTTCCTCATCGTTTTATCAAATCAATCACGATCAATGTGAACATCTTTATCAAAAAGCCTATGAGCTCCTGCATCCCAAAGCAGATGATCGGGTGCTGGACGCTTATTGCGGTATCGGAACGATTGGATTATGCATTGCTGATCAGGTGAAAGAAGTGATCGGCGTAGAAGTAAACGGACAAGCGGTAAAAGATGCGATCATCAACGCCAAACAAAATCGGATACGTAATGCGCATTTCATACAACAAGATGCCACCCAGTTCCTTTTACAGCAGGCAAATCAACGCGTATCCTATGATGGGATCATCTTAGATCCGCCCAGAGAAGGCAGTACGCCTGCATTTTTAGATGCCTGTGCCAAACTTAAGCCAAAGAAGATCATTTACATCTCCTGTGATCCATTCACACAGCTACGTGATCTCTCCTATTTGGCAAAAAAAGGCTATACCGGCAAAGAATTATTTTTATATGATATGTTTCCAATGAGCGCACACACTGAAAGTGTCGTATGTCTGACTATTGATCAAACGATTTCCAAAAACCAAAAAGCAACGTATCAAAAACGCAGAAAACATTGAAGCAAATCCCTGTTTGCTCATCCACACGCAGGATTTGCTTCTTTTTATTTCCATGTCGTACAAACAATCTCTCTTTTCTCCTGCTCATCCAAAATATTTGCTCGTGATTTTTCCCAAGCGTCCTATAATAGTTTCAATAAAGAAGGTGCGATTTTCATTGAATTTTGCTTTACTTATGCGCTGAATATGCTACTATTGTAACGTGTTTCATATAAATCTGTAGATATGGTACAGATGTTTCTAGCTCAAACCGTAAAATTGAGACTATGAATCAACAGTGTTTTTATCATGCGTCGTTGATTCTCGGTTGAGCCGAGATTTTTTTATTTTTGAAAGGGTATGTACGATGAAAAAAGAAAAAAACGTTACGACGAATGCCTCTATCTATGAGTTAGATGGCATCGTGCCTTTAAAAAAGGCACTTCCACTAGGTATTCAGCACATTTTGGCCATGTTTTTAGGAAATATCTCTCCGCTGTTGATCGTGTGCGGCATGTTGGCCATGGATTCCGGGCTGAAGACGATATTGATTCAAAATGCGATGTTTGTGGCAGGTGTTGCGACCCTGATCCAGCTGTATCCATTTTGGAAGATCGGCAGTGGTTTACCAATTGTCATGGGTACCAGCTCCGGCTTTATCGGTACTGCAAAAGCTATCGGTGCGCTGTTTGGCTATGGTGCTTTGATGGGAGCCAGCTTTATCGGCGGTCTGTTTGAAATGGTGCTCGGCTATTTTATCAAACCACTGCGTAAACTGTTCCCGCCCGTCGTCACAAGTCTGGTTATCATCTCTATCGGATTATCACTGCTGCCGATAGGAATCAATTACTTCGGTGGTGGTTCCGGCGCTGCTGACTTTGGGTCTATCCATCATCTGATGGTTGGCACGTTTGTCATCATCGTCATTTTAATTGCGAAACAGTTTAAAGGATTTATCAACAATGCGTCCATTTTAATTGGAATCGTAGCCGGTTATCTGTTAGCAATCCTTTTAGGAATGGTTGATTTCACACAAGTACAGGAAGCCGCTTGGTTTTCACTACCGGTATTTATGCCAGTAGCCTTTGAATTCAACACACAGGCAATCATCGCAATGGGCATCATGTTTATCGCAACGACTGTGGAAACGATCGGCGATGTCAGCGGGGTTGCCAATGGTGGATTGGATCGCGAAGCAACCGATGAAGAATTACAAGGCGGCGTCATGGCGGATGGATTAGGAAGCGTGCTTGGTTCCATCTTCGGCGTCCTGCCAAATACGAGTTTTTCGCAAAACGTCGGTCTTGTCGCAGTCACAAAAGTCGTGAATCGCTTTGTGATCTTCACTGGTGCGATCTTTTTGATCCTGTGTGGTTTCTGTCCAAAGCTGAGCGCTTTGTTCTCTGTCATGCCACAATCCGTATTGGGCGGTGCTGCCGTGATCATGTTCTCCATGATCTTGGTCAGCGGTATTCAATCGCTCACAAGAGAGCCATTGACTGAACGGGATGGTCTGATCATCGCCTTAGCGATCGGTTTAGGGGTTGGGATCGGTAATGTTCCAAGCGTCTTAGATCAACTGCCAACATGGGTCGGCAATATCTTTGCCCAAAACGGTATCATCATGACCTTTGTCATCGCAACGCTGCTCAACCTCATCCTGCCAAAGAGGGAACGATGAAACTCTTTATCACTGGGGCGAAAGGAAGCGGAAAATCCACATTGGTACAAATGATCATAAAAAACTGTTCATTAGAGACCACCGGATTTTTAACGCTGCCCCTTTTTGAAGGAGATCAGCGCATCGGTTTCTATTTTCATTCTATCGTTCCAGTCGCTCACAATGATCAACGCTTTTCCATCCAACAAACAAACTGTAACGAAGTTATTCCCGGCGTCTTTGATCAGCTCGGTGTCGAATGCCTGTGCCACAGCCAAGGCGATCGTTATATCATAATGGATGAGATCGGCTACCTCGAACGAGAGGAACAAGTCTATTTGAACGCATTAGAAAAAACAATTCAGAAAAACAAAAATATCATTGGAGTTTTACGAAAATGCGATATACAATATATTTGTAAGATTCGGCAGCGAAAAGATATATTGCTCATCGATCTGGACACGATGTCTTTTTCACAAGCCAAACGATACATCATAGAAAGAATACATGAGGAAAATTGAAATGAAAAAAAAGTTGAAGTTGTTGACAGCGCTTTGCTTGTGTCTGTCATTAACAGCCTGCGGAAGTCCACAGACAGAAACAAGCGGCAGCTTTACGATCGAAGATCAGACAGGAAGAGAAATCACCTTTGAAGAACCTGCAAAAACAGCTGCCAGCGGTTATTACATCGCTACGACAACACTGATCGGTCTAGGATGTGAAGATGCGCTGGTCGGTGTTGAGATGAAAGCAGATACGCGTAAGATCTACAGTGCAGCGGCACCAGAGGTGTTGGAGCTGCCTGCCCTTGGCAACAAAAAGAGTTTTAACGTAGAAGAATGTGCAGCGGCGGATCCTGATGTCGTATTCCTTCCTGTCAGTTTAAAGGATTACGTCGAACAGTTAGAAGATTTAGACATCAAAGTGATCTTATTAAATCCAGAAACGGAAGAAAGCTATGATGAAGCCGTAGAGATCATCGCGAAAGTCATGGGAAAAGAAGATATCAGTGAAGAATACTTCAGTTATCGTACGAATCTGCTCGATCAATATATCAAAGAACAAGCAGACAAAAAGAGCGTATATTTTGCCGGCAGCAATATCCTAGAAGCAGCAGGAAGCGATATGTTCCAAAGCGAATTGATCGATGACGCACAAGGAACCTATGTATTAGAAGATGAATTAGATGAAATCAGCACTTGGCAGACGATCAACGTAGAAGAACTGATCAAAGCTGATCCTGCCTATATCTTTATTGAACAAGGTGGCATCAGTGTGGAAGACGTGTTGAATGATCCAGCGCTGAGCGATCTTACAGCGGTCAAGAATGGACAGGTATACATTTTCCCAAGCGATTATGAGACATGGGATACCCCAAATCTCTCATCTTGCTTAGGTGTTCTGTGGATGTATTCCATCTTATATCCAGATGCTTTGTCGTTGGAAGATGTCGCAAAAGAAGCCAATGCTTTCTATCAGCAATTCTATGATTTTGATGCAGGTATCACTTTTGCATCATGAGAAAACGGATTGCTTTGATTGGCCTGCTGTTGCTGATTACGATTCTTTCCTTATTTTGCGGAAGATATGGCGCTAGTGCTTTTGAAGCTGCTAGCGCTTTCGTCTATGGAAACGATTCTACTTTGATCAAGATTCTCATCAACATCCGTTTACCAAGAATTTTATTCGTCATCATTGCCGGCGCTGTTTTATCGATTAGCGGTTCGATCTTTCAGACCGTTTTCAAAAACCCGCTGGCCAGTGGAGATGTATTAGGTGCAAGCAGTGGTTGTGCCCTGGGTGCTGCCGGAGCAATTCTCTTTTTTGCCGATGCTTTTACGACCTGGTTCGCTTCCTTTGCAATGGGAACCATCGCTATTCTTTCCTGTTTATTGATCGCTCAGCGCATGAAAGGCAATCGCATCTTAAACTATGTGATCAGTGGTTTGATCATTCAAGCCATTGCTACCTCTGCATTGATGATCATCAAACTTACCGCCGATCCTTATCAACAATTGGGAACGATCGAATACTGGCTCATGGGCGGTTTCTCTGGAATTAGCTGGAACAGTCTGCTCATATTAGCACCCTGCTCTATTTTGATTCTCCTTTTGCTTTACAAGATGCGCTGGCAGATCCAGCTCTTAGCTTTTGGCAAAGAAGGAGAGTCATTGGGTATGCCCACGACATGGATCACGTTGATCGTGCTCATCCTTTCTTCTTTGCTGATCAGCAGCGTCATCGCGATCGCTGGTATCGTCAGTTGGGTTGGTCTACTGGTGCCTCATATCGTTCGATTAGCTTTTCATCAAAGCTTTATGCACAGCTTTACGCTCAATCTGCTGACAGGCGCTATCTTCTTATTGCTCTGTGATACTTTGGCCCGCTGTCTGTTTCCGATCGAAATACCGATCAGCATCATCACCAGCTTGTTTGGGGCATTATTTTTACTGCTATTATTTATTAAAGGAAAGATAAACATATGATCAATGTGCAACATATCAGCATACAGCTACAAGAACAGACGATCGTTCAAGATATCTCCTTTTCGATCCCCCCTGGTAAGATCCTGATGCTTTTAGGAGAAAACGGATGTGGAAAGACGACCTTGATCAAAGGGATGATCCATGAATTACCTCTACAAAGCGGAACGATTGATCATCAGGGGAAAGACTTCACCAGAATGAGCAGAAAAGAACGTGCCGCCTTGTTTTCCTACATTCCCCAGATCAAACCCGTGATCTCCAACATGTATTGTAAAGACATCGTAGTGAGCGGATTAAACCGGCATTTGCATCTTTTCGACATTCCCAAAGAAAAAGACTATGAACGAGCACGAACAATCATGGCCAAATTTCAGATCGAATCATTATTTGAGGCTACCATCGATGCGATCAGCGGCGGTCAGCTACAATTAGTTTACCTGTGCCGCGCATTTATACAGGATGCGCAATGCATCCTGATGGATGAGCCTTGTACTTACTTAGACTTTATGAAACAGCATTTGTTCTTACGATATACCAAAGAACTGACAAAGCATGGTCACAGTGTGCTGTTGAGCATTCACGATCCACAATTGGCTTTGGCTTATGGCGATGAGATCTTGTTCATGCACCAAGGCAAGCTCATCGCGGACATCAAAAAAGAAGAAAACGATATGGCTGCACAACTAGAAGAGCTTTATCGAACGATCTATCATCAAGACGTAAAACTATAGGAGGTTTGACATGCTGAGAATACAACAATACATTAAAGCGGAAAGTCTGCAGGAGGCTTATGAACTGTTGCAGAAAAACCGTAACAATCAGATCATCGCTGGTATGTGTTGGCTGAAAATGCAAGATCGTACCATTCCAATTGCGATCGATCTGGAAAAATTAGGACTCGATCAGATTGAAGAAGATGACGAAGCGTTTACCATTGGGGCAAATGTCACCTTACGAATGTTGGAACAGCACGTAAGCCTGCAAACATGGACTCATCATGTCATCAAGGATGCGATAACCGACATCGTCGGCGTGCAATTCCGCAATCTGGCAACGATGGGAGGTAGCGTATATTCCCGTTTTGGCTTTTCGGATATCGTCACTGCTTTGATGTGTCTCCACTGTGAAGTCATCTTATACAAACAAGGTACAATGGATATCGAAGAGTTTGTAAACAGCTCCTATCAACGAGACATCATCACCCACATTCGCATCTATAAAGACCAGCTGCCCCGTGCATTCGTCTGTATGCGAAAAAGCGCAACCGATATCTCTACACTAAATCTGAGCATCACAAGAAATGAAGACCATTATCAGATACAAGTTGGTGCCCGCCCACAGAAGGCAAAACGGTATTGCCTGGCAATTGAAGAGGACAAGGTCGTAGCGAAGAAGTTGCGTTCATTGGTATCCTGTGATACGAACATGCGGGCCAGCGAAGCCTATCGAAACGCGTTAGTTGAAGCATTATGTCTCAAAGCATTACAGAAAATGGAGGATCCGGCATGAAGGTCAAGATCAAAGTAAACGGAAAACTGATCAATGAAGAGATCGCTAACGATCTGCTATTGATTGATTTTTTAAGAGCGCATGGTTGTTACAGTGTCAAACGAGGCTGTGAGACGAGCAATTGCGGTCTGTGCACGGTTTGGATGGATGATAAGCCCGTCTTATCGTGTTCTTTGTTATGCGCAAAATGTGATGGACATGCGATCACTACATTAGAAGGTGTACAAGAAGAGGCAAAAGCATTTGCACATTTCATGGCAAACGAAGGGGCAGAACAATGCGGTTTTTGTTCTCCTGGTCTGATCATGAACGTACTAGCCATGGAAAAGGAACTCTCCTCTCCTACGATGGAAGAGATCAAACACTATCTCGCCGGCAATCTTTGCCGCTGTACTGGGTATATGGGGCAGATGCGCGCCATCACAAACTATCTAAACCGTGAAAAGGAGGCAGCACATGAAACAGATCAATAAACCCGTCGTAAAAAAAGACGCTTATGCCTTATTGAGCGGGCAACCGCTTTTTACCGATGATCTGGCCATGAAAGACTGTCTGATCATCAAGATCTTACGTTCTCCGCATGCGTTTGCGAAAATTACATCTATCGATACCTCTGCGGCAAAACGAATACCAGGTGTTGAGGCGATTTTCACCTACGAAGACGTTCCTGCTTCGCGTTTTACCCTTGCTGGACAGACTTATCCGGAACCATCGCCTTATGATCGCAAGATCTTAGATCCGATCGTACGCTATGTCGGAGATGAGGTCGCTTTGGTTGTCGCAACCAGTGAAGAAGTGGCATTGCGTGCAATGAAGCTGATTAAAGTCAGCTATGAAGTTTATGAACCAATCCTTGATTTCCGCAAATCTTTAGATAATCCGACAATAATCCACCCAGAAGATGATTACAAATTGCTATGCGATATCGGAAATGATCGTATGCGCAACCTCTGTTCGCATGAAGAATCCATCTATCAAGATGTCGATGCGATCTTTCAGACCTGTGACGTCGTCTTGCAGCGTACCTACCACACAAAGGCAAACGCACAATCCATGATGGAAACGATGCGCTCCTATGCTTATATTGATGCCTATGGACGTTTGAACTGCGTTAGCTCTACACAGGTACCCTTCCATATCCGTCGTATTTTAAGCAATGCTTTAGAAATTCCAAAAAGCAAGATCCGCGTGATCAAGCCAAGGATCGGTGGAGGCTTCGGTGCCAAACAAACCGGTTGTTGTGAGATCTTCGCTGCCTTTGTCACTTGGAAGCTGAAAAAGCCAAGCAAGATCATCTATACGAGAGAAGAAACGCTTACGGCAAGTAATTCTCGTCATGAGATGCAGATGAAAGTAACGATTGGTGCTGATAAAGATGGAACGATCAAAGCAATCGATCTTTATACGTTATCCAATACCGGTGCATATGGCGAACATGGCTCAACAACGGTCGGCCTTTCCGGACATAAATCTCTACCGCTTTACAATCACGTAAAAGCTGCCCGCTTTATCAGTGATGTTGTCTACACGAATACGATGACAGCGGGTGCATACCGCGGATATGGAGCAACACAAGGCTTGTTTGCTGTCGAATCGATCGTCAATGAACTGGCGGATGAGCTGAAGATGGATCCATGTGAACTGCGTTTTAAGAACATGGTCAAAGAGAATGAAACGATGCCGATGTACTATAACGAGCATCTCAACAGCTGTGCATTAGATCGCTGTTTAGCAAGAGCAATGGAAATGATCGACTACAAGAACAAACCATTGCGGCAAGATCTTGGTGATAAAGTACGTGGACTTGGCGTCGCATTGTCGATGCAAGGTTCTGGTATCGCAAACGTGGATATCGCATCGGTGGAAATCAAACTGCAGGATGATGGTTTCTATACGTTATCGATCGGTGCAACCGATATGGGTACTGGATGTGACACGATTTTGGCACAGATGGCTGCCGAATGTTTGGAATGTACGGTCGATCAGGTGATCACACAGGGCGTTGATACAGATTCTTCTCCTTATGACACAGGTTCCTATGCCAGTGCAACAACTTATGTCACCGGAATGTCGGTCGTCAAAGCATGCCAGATTCTAAAGGAACAGATCATTGAAGAAGCGAGCATCCTATGGGAGATCGATCCATCTCATATCTGTTTTGACGGCGATCGGATCTATTCGATCGAAGATCAAAAAGAAATCAGCTTAGGACAATTTGCCAATCAATGTTTTGCCGGTGGAAAAGGCAAAGTTTTGATCGCCAGCGCTTCCCATGTCTCTCCAACTTCCCCACCACCATTCATGGCTGGTATCGCAGAAGTAGATGTAGATAAACTCACAGGAGAAATCAAAGTACATGATTATGTAGCAGTCGTTGACTGCGGTACGATCATCAACCCAAACCTCGTTCGTATTCAAGCCGAAGGGGGTATTGCCCAAGGAATTGGCATGGCTTTATTTGAAGATGTTTCTTATTCCGAAAAAGGATGGATGCGCAACCGCTCATTTATGCAATACAAAATTCCAACACGATTAGACGTTGGAACAATTCGTGTGGATTTTGAAAGCAGTTATGAAGACAATGGACCATTTGGTGCAAAGTCCATCGGTGAAGTCGTCATCAATACACCATCTCCAGCAATTGCCAGTGCTGTTGCCCATGCGACCGGCATTCAAGTTCGCACCTTGCCGATCACTGCCGAAAAGATCTTATTAGGAAAAGATGAAGATTGATCTGGTGCTGTTGGCTGCCGGAAACAGCCGGCGTTTTCATGGAAACAAACTGCTGCATCCTTATAAAGGGAAACCTTTGATTCTTCACATCTTCGATCAGATCGACCCATCTCTCTTTCATCGGGTGCTCGTAGTCAGCCAATACCCCGCCATCTGTGACTTAGCAAAGCGCTATGGCTTTTCCTTTACGATCAATCCGCATCCCGAATGTGGTCTCTCCTCTTCTTTACAACAAGGAATGAATGCACTGCCCGACAGTGAAGCAATCTTATTTCTGGTTGCTGATATGCCTCATTTCAAAACAGATACGTTAAGACGCATGGTCAATGCAGCAAATGAAGAACAGATCATCAGCGCTTATGACGGCGAGATCAAAAATCCGATGTTGTTTCCAAAAAAATACTTTGCGCAGCTTCATGCACTTCGCGCTGACTGCGGCGCAAAAAAAGTTGCACTCGTAAACAGAGAAATGATCGTTCCCATAAAAGTTGATCCTTTTGAGCTTCTTGATATCGATACACGGGATGACATAAAAAAATAAAGATCTTCTGTGGTCTCCTCAAAATCATTCGTTGAGGATTCCTACAGAAGATCTTTTTTTTACTGATTTTGTCGAATCAGATTCAACGTTCCACCAGCCTTCAATGTTTCAATATCCAAAGCGCTCAGTTCATAATTGACAGTAAATGTCGATTGTTTGCTTCGATTATACACCGTCAAGGTTCCTCCTGGCTGCAGATCACATACATGTTCAATGACCAATTCATCCATCTCATCGATCTGATCATAGTCTGCTGGCGAAGCGAAGGTCAGCGGCAAGATACCAAAATTGATCAGGTTTGCTTTATGAATACGGGCAAAACTTTTGGCGATGACCGCTTTGATACCTAGATACATCGGTGCCAACGCCGCGTGTTCACGACTGGAACCCTGTCCATAATTTTGTCCGGCAATGATATATCCGCCCCCATTTGCCATGCAGCAATCATGAAAATCTGCTTTATTGTTCATAAAGACAAATGTGCTGATCTTCTCGATATTGGAACGATACGGCAACACTTTCGCTCCTGCCGGGGCGATATGATCCGTCGTGATGTTATCTCCTACCTTGATCATGACTTTTTTATCAATCGTATCGGCTAAAGGTGTATTCACTGGCAATGGACGAATGTTCGGCCCTCTTACCACTTCCACTGTTTCTGCCTCTGCAGCTGGTTTAGGAACGATAAACATCGCATCATCACTCTTCATGACAGCTGGTTCCTGTGGCAGCTCATAACTGAGACCTAACGGCGAGCGAAGCTCTCCACAGATAGCACTGTAAGCCGCCGTTTCTGGTGATACCAGGCATACTTTTGCACTGAGGGTACCACTTCTGCCGTAGAAATTACGATTGAATGTACGCAAAGAAACAGCGTTGGTGATTGGCGATTGCCCCATTCCGATACATGGTCCGCATGTACACTCCAGAATGCGCGCTCCCGCTAAGATCAGATCAGTCAGCGTACCATTGCTGGAAAGCTCTTTGAAAATCTGGCGCGATCCAGGTGAGATCGTCAACGAAACGTTTTCATGTACATGCTTTCCTTTCAAAATATTCCCTACGGATACCAGATCGTGATAACTGGAGTTCGTACAGCTTCCGATACATACCTGATCAATCTTCATACCTTCTACTTCACGAACCGTACAAACCTGATCAGGAGAATGCGGCAAAGCGATCATCGGCTCTAACTCTTGCAGATCGATCGTAATCACCTGATCATAGGACGCATCAGCATCTGCATGCAATTCCACAAAATCTTCTTCTCTTCCTTGCTGTTTCAAGAAAGCCAACGTATTTTCATCACTTGGAAATAACGAAGATGTCGCTCCTAATTCCGCACCCATATTCGTGATCGTCGCACGCTGTGGTACGCTTAAGGTCTTTACACCTTCTCCAAAATATTCCATCACGCAGCCGACACCGCCTTTGACACTCAGCAGCTGCAAGACTTTTAAGATGATATCTTTTGAACTTACGCCTGGTCGCAGCGCATTTTTCAGTTCGACACCGATCACTTTCGGCATCCGCAGATGGAATGGCCGTCCTGCCATCGCACAGGCGACGTCTAAACCACCGGCACCAATTGCCAAAGAACCGATTCCTCCGGCCGTCGGTGTATGCGAATCCGACCCTAACAAGGTCTTTCCCGGTTTGGCAAAACGCTCTAAATGCACTTGATGGCAAATCCCATTGCCAGGGCGTGAAAACAACACACCATGCTTGGCCGCAACCGTTTGTAAATATTTATGATCATCCGCATTTTCAAATCCGCTCTGCAATGTATTATGATCGACATAGCTAACGCTCAATTCAGTCTTTACTTGATCCACGCCCATCGCCTCTAGCTGCAAGTAGGCCATTGTGCCAGTCGCATCCTGTGTTAAGGTCTGATCGATCCTGATTGCGATCGGTTCTCCAGGTGCTCCTTTGCCTTCACGTAAATGGGCTTGAATGATTTTCTCTGTTAAATTGGGCATCTTCCCACTCCTCTCACCGTTATATAACGGTATTATATCATAAAATGGAAAAAGTTTCATATTTAATGAAAAAATATGATATAATTATGAAAGCAATGAAAGGGAGGGTTCGAATGGGATTCATCGACGCATATTTTCAACAAGCGGTAAAACAAAATCAAATTCAAAATGATCTATACCGTATCTATAATGTAAAGAAAGGTTTACGTAATGAAGACGGAACAGGGGTACGCATCGGATTAACGCGAATCGCTGATGTCGTCGGTTACGCATTTCAAGATAATAAAAAAATTCCCAGTGAAGGGAAATTGATCTATCGCGGTTATGAAATCCGTGATCTGGTTGAAAACAAAGCGGATATGGGCTTTGAAGAAACATGCTTTCTTCTGTTGTTTGGATGGCTGCCTAATGCAAAGCAGCTACAGGAATTTCATGAGGTGCTGGCAGCTTCTTATGAATTGCCTGATCGTTTTATGGAAGTCAACATTTTACCGACACATTCTCCTCATCTGATGAATCGTTTACAACAGATGGTATTGGCCCTGTATGATTATGATCATGCGCCGGAAGATACTACTCCTGAAAATATCCTTCGTCAGGGATTAACCCTATTGGCACAGATGCCGGAACTAATCACTTCGTTATACAAGGTAAAAAGACATTACTGCGATCGTGCTTCCCTGACGATCCATTATCCGCAACAGCACTTATCGATCGCAGAAAACATTCTTCATCTTCTGCGTGAAAATTCTTGTTATACAACAGCAGAAGCCCAAACATTAGATATCTTATTGATGTTGCATGCCGATCACGGCGGAGGTAACAACTCCACCTTTACCAACGTAGTCGTCGCATCGACAGGTTCGGACCTGTATTCAACGCTCAGTGCATCGATCGGTTCCTTAAAAGGTCCTCGCCATGGCGGTGCGAATCTGCGTGTGGTTGAAATGATGAAATGTATCGAAGAAGAAATCGGATTGCATCCAAGCGAAGAAGAGATGCGTACCGTCCTTACCCGCATCCTAGATCAGGATTTCTATGATCATGCCGGTCTTCTCTATGGAATTGGTCATGCGATCTATACGCTCTCGGATCCGCGTGCTGAAATTATTCGCTCCTATTGTGAACGTTTGGCTAAAGAAAAAGGAAAAGAAGAAGTCTTTGCATTTTACCGATGCTATGAAGAAACAGCCCGTGCATTGATGAAAGAGCGCAAAGGCATCGATATCTGCGCTAATGTCGATCTATACAGCGGTTTAGCTTACACGATGCTCAACATTCCAAAAGATCTGTATACCCCCTTATTCGTCTGCAGTCGTTTGGTTGGTTGGCTTGCACACAATATTGAAAACAAACTGTATGACGGCCGTATCATGCGTCCGGCAACTCGTTATGTGGGTGATTTACACGATTATATGAAAATGGAGGATAGAGTTAAATGAAAACGATCACTGTATTTAAAGGAGATGGTATCGGACCAGAAATTACCGATGCTGTCTTAGACATTTTAAAGGCCGCAAAAGCACCTTTAGACTATGAAATATTCCAAGTAGGAATTCCCCTGTATGAACAATGCAAAGAATTGATCAGCGATGAGGCTTTCGCTTCCTTTGAAAAAAATAAGATCTTGTTGAAATCACCGATCACTACGCCGATCGGATCCGGATTTCGTTCGATCAACGTCCTATTGCGAAAAAAATACGATCTATATGCAAACGTGCGACCGGCAAAAAGCAATCCAGCCATCATCACACCTTTCCCAAACGTAGACATCGTCACGTTCCGTGAAAATACTGAAGATCTCTATGTCGGCGTGGAAGAACAGATTGATGCCGATACCGTTCATGCCACAAAGATCATTACGCGTAAAGCAAGTGAGCGCATCATCCGCGATGCATTCGACTATGCGCGCAAAAACCAACGCAAGCGTGTCACCTGTGTCCATAAAGCAAATATCTTGAAGATGAGCGATGGCCTTTTCCTTTCCATCTTCAAAGAAATTGCAAGCGAATATCCGGATATTACAAGCGATGATCGCATCGTCGATAACATGTGTATGCAGTTAGTTCAATATCCACAAGCTTATGACGTTTTGGTCATGCCAAATCTCTATGGCGATATTCTTTCCGATCTGACCAGCGGTCTTATCGGCGGGCTCGGCTTGATGCCAAGCGCAAACCTTGGAAATGAATACGCGATGTTTGAGGCCGTACACGGCAGCGCCCCAGATATAGCTGGAAAAGGCATTGCAAATCCGACAGCCTTCCTGTGGTCTGCCTGCATGATGCTGGATCACTTACAGGAACAAGCGATCGCGAATAAGATCCGTTCAGCGGTTGACCGTGTCCTCTATGATCAGTCAATGCTCACACCTGATCTAGGCGGTAAAGCAACTACAAAGCAATATACTCAAGCAATCATTCAAGCTCTTTGATTCATTCAATACTAGATATAAAACACATAGACGCAATTCTCATGTGAAAGAATTGCGTCTATCTTTTTTTTATCAAACTAAAACATAATCTATTATTTTGCTAATGCCTTTGACGTAAACGTGCACTGCAATTGATTTCGATCTACCTTAACGCAGGCATAAGAGACCGTGAGGTCTTCTCGGTTAAAAAACAAAGAACCCGGATTGATTACTCGAACACCGTGAATGACTTCATCAAATGGAAAATGCGTATGTCCATGAAAGACAGCATGACACCCCACCTCTTTGGCATGCAAGGCGATTTCCTCTTCCAACAAGCGAATAAAGTCACCATAGGTTTCGATCTTTTCAATCCCTTGTACACGGCTTATCGCACGCATTTCATACTGATGCCCATGTACCAATAAAATCCTGCACTCTTCGACCTCTATGACTTTTTCCTTCGCTAATCCATATGATGCAGGATCATGATTCCCCTGTACGATATGAAAGCCTTGTAGGCATGCCGGATCAAAGCCGAGATCTCCCAAATGGATATAGAGATCCATCTGGGGATGTTTTTTAAGAATGGCTTGTACACGCTCTTTTTCCCCGTGGCTATCGCTGATCAATAAAAGTTGTTTCATCTACTACCTCTAAAAGAAGCGCAGTTCCCTGCGCTCTTTCTTATCGATTCAAAATATCAATGATCGGTTGATAATAATCATAGCGACCATCTACATATTGCAAAGATTCGTAAGCGATTCCCTTTGCTTTGTCCAAATCGATATCTTCATAGATATGTGCATAGCGATAATATACGTAATCTTTGATCTGATTTTCGCGGATGAGATAGCCATAATCCGCATCCCCCTGTGCATAATCTTCGTGTAAGATATAAAGATCAGCTACATTCATCATCAATTCATTGTTATATGAAGCAAACAGATCATTAAACTGAGATAAAATGGCATATGCAAAATCTTCAAAATATTTTACGTCATTGTATTGCCAATGTGGCAATACTGCACGCGCTAAACGCATAAAATGTGGGAAGAAAGAATTGATATCTGCCTTGATCGCTGTATTCAACTGTTCTTCATCACGCAGACGCTGACGCTGCGCAATCATCAATAAACGCTCCCATAGATGGAATTCATTGAGATATTCCTCTCCATCTTTTTCAAGATCACTGCCAAATTCATAAGCGATTGCCGCATTGACCGCTTCTTCCATCTTCGGATAATCACTTGCTTTGAAATCCACAGTCTCTGCAATTTTTTCCAATACGACCATTACCAGATCGATGTCATAGCCATCCTCATCATAATGGAAAGCATCTTTTGTCAGTTTGAAATCATTGATGATCTTTTGTTCGATCTTCTTCAGATCAGCTTCTTCCATCAATGCCGCTGCATAAGCGTCATAATTGTATGTGACACCCATTGCCTGCATCATCGCAATACAGCTATCCATGCTAAAGTTTTGATATTGTTCCATCTTAACTTTCTTGCTCGTTGCTTTTGGAGCCGCTGGTTTAGCACTCGCCTTTTTTGCTGCCGGCTTCGCTTCTGCCTTCTTAGCAGCAGGTTTCTTAACCGTTTTTGTCTCTTGTGCTGTTTTCTTAGCTGCAGCCGTCTTTGTCGTCTTCGCCGCTTTTTCTTCTTTTACCGCTTTCGTCGTCGCCGTTTTCTTTGCTTCCGCTTTTACAGCTGTTTCTTTCTTCGCTGTTGCTTTTTTTGCTGTTGTCGTCTTTTTCACAGCTGGTGCCTTTTTTTCTGTGCTCGCTGTATCTACTACCGCTTCTTTCTTTTGTTCAGCTGGCTTTGCTTTTGCCGCAGCTGTTTTTGTCGAAGCTTTTGCTGTACTTTTCTTTTCTGCCATTGAGTAACCCCTCCAATACTGTTATCTCCAATGAGATGAACTGCTTACGCAGACATTATAACACAGTTTGAAAATGAACAAAAGATTTCCGACCGTTTTTTAGAAAGCACTTTCATTTTTGACAATTTCTTCCTTCTTTTGACAAATAAATCTTCTGGATCCTTTCCTTTCTATTCACGATTTATTCACTTTGTGTCCTTTCTGTGAAGCATATTTCACATGGATTTCATCTGTTCAACAGATTCCCTTGCTTTACAAACGGCAAACATACGAGTATATTAAAAATCGTAGATTTTCACATGATTCCTACGAATTTCTGCGATCGACATACGATATGTTTACTGTGACATCAGTGAAGGAGGTCTTTTCTATGAACGAAGAGAATACATTCGAGGAAATGGAAGAAGTTCAACCTACGCCTCAACCTGAAAAAAAGCGCAAGAAAGCAAAACGAGTCATTCAGCTCACTTGGGGTAAATTAACGGCAATCATCTTGTCCTGTATGATTCTCTCATTAGGGTGCGGTTTGACCGGTGCTTTTCTTATCATGCGAACAAATTCATCCAGCGTGATCTTTCAAGATACTTCGAAAGTGATCAATACTGGATCTGAAGATTCTAGCACAATTAAATCCGTCGTTGAACAATGTGCGAACTCTGTTGTTGAAATACAAACAGAATACGTAACGAACGGCAGCAATCTATTCCAGCAATATGTCAGCAGCGGTGCCGGCAGCGGTGTCATCTTGACTACGGACGGTTACATCGTTACCAATCATCACGTCATTGAAGATGCCAATACGATTACCGTACGCACACGCAGCGGTGACGAATACAAAGCAACGTTGGTCGGAACGGATGAACAAAGCGATCTGGCTGTTTTAAAGATCGATGCCAGTGATTTGACTCCTGCCGTATTAGGGGATTCAACAAAACTGGAAGTCGGTGATCTGGCAATCGCAATCGGTAATCCATTGGGTGAATTAGGCGGCTCTGTTACCAGCGGTATCATTTCTGCACTCGATCGAGAGATGACGATCGATGGGCAAACGATGACTTTATTGCAAACCGATGCAGCTGTTAACCCAGGAAATTCCGGCGGTGGTCTCTTTGATGCTAATGGAGATCTAATCGGAATCGTCAATGCAAAATCCAGCGGTGAAGACGTGGAAGGCATCGGTTTTGCCATTCCTATTTCAACAGCAAAAGATATCATCGATGATTTGATCAGCAATGGATCAGTCACATCCCGTCCAACTTTAGGTGTTTCCCTTTACAATGTAAACGACCAGGCAACCGCTGCACAGCTCGGTGTAGATAAAGAGGGCGTATACATCGTTCAGATCGTCGATGGTGGCTGTGCAGATAAAGCCGGACTGAAAACAGGAGATCGTATTCTGAAAGTGGATGGAGAAACGATCAATGACGCAAATGATATCCGGGCATTATTAAATAAACATAAAATCGGTAAAACGATTGAAATCACCGTTGAACGAGACAATCAGACATTGGAAATTGATGTCGCATTGTGATCATTTCCTTGTAATTGCAAAAAAACACATAGGTTTTGTGCATCCTATGTGTTTTTTCTTGCATTTCGCGGTATAATGTTGATATATGGAGGTATCTGGTATTATGGAACTTAAAATTAGAAAGAGAAAAATTGTCCTTGTCGGTACTGGCTTTGTCGGTATGAGCTTCGCTTACTCACTATTATCAGAAAAGGGGATCAACGAGTTAGTGCTCATTGATATGAACAAAGACAAAGCAGTCGGGGAACAGATGGACCTCAGCGATGGTCTGCCTTATGCGGATTCAAAGATGAAAATCAAAGCTGGTGAATATGCGGATTGTAAGGATGCAGATATTGTCGTCGTTACAGCCGGTGCAGCACAGAAACCTGGTCAGACACGTCTAGAACTTGTCAGCATCAATGCAAAAATCATGAAGGATGTGGCAACACAAATCAAAAATGCTGGTTTCAATGGCATTCTCGTTATAGCTAGCAACCCAGTCGACATCATGACTTACGTGGCTTACCGCGCAAGTGGCTTGCCAAAAGAACACGTAATTGGATCTGGAACGATCTTAGATACGGCTCGTCTTCGTTACAATATTTCTAAACATCTGGGAATCGCACCAAGCAACGTGCATGCCTATATCATGGGTGAACATGGTGATTCCAGTTTCGTTCCATGGATTCACTGCTATTTGGGATGCAAACACTTATTAGAGTACATCGATGAAGAAGATAATTTGACATTGGAAGATCTGCAAAATATCTACATGGAAGTACGCAATGCAGCTTATGAGATCATTAATCGCAAGAAAGCGACTTACTATGGAATCGGCTTGGCATTAAAGCGTTTGGTTTCTTGCTTGCTGAACGATGAAAAAGCGATCTTAACCGTATCTGCTTATCAAAACAACGAATATGGACGTGAAGGTTATTACATCGGTACTCCAGCAATCGTCGGCAGCAACGGTATCCAAAAGATCATTAAGCTTCCACTCAATGAAATGGATCAAGACAAGTTCAACAATTCCTTTGATACATTAAAAGAGACGATCGAAGATAATTTGCAGGATATCCTCGCAGACTTATAAAAAAAGCTCATATATGAGCTTTCAGACTGTTGACAAAGGAGTCGACAGTCTATTTTTTATATGATAGAATAAAAAA